>DATCZK010000192.1:0-10563 GCA_036525975.1 Burkholderiaceae bacterium
CCAGATCCGCCAGGGAGACGCGGTCACGATCGCGGGCAAGAGCGGCGTCGTGGAGTCGGTCACGCTGCGCAACGTGCGCCTGCGCGGCGTCGACGGCAACGTGCACTTCGTGCCCACCGGCATGATCGACACGGTGACCAACATGTCGATGGAGTTCTCCTTCGCGCTGATGGACATCGGCGTGGCCTACCGCGAGAACGTGGACGAGGTCTACGAGGTGATGCGCGCCACCGCGGCCACGATGCGCGAAGACCCGGATTTCAGCGCGCGCATCGTCGACGACCTCGACATCCTCGGGGTGGACCAGTGGGCCGATTCGGCGGTCGTGATCCGCTGCCGGATCAAGACCGTGCCGCTCGAGCAGTTCAGGGTCCGCCGCGAGTATCTGCGGCGCCTGAAGGCGGCGTTCGACGCGCACGGGATCGAGATTCCGTTCCCGCACATGACCGTCTACGCGGGCGAGCCGAAGTCGGGGCGCGCGCCGGCGCTGCCGCTGCACCTGGACTCCGACAGCGCGCGCCTCCAGGCGCCTGGCGCGAAGGGCTGAGGCCGAAGGCGGCCCGCCCGCCGCGCGCGAGCCGCCTCAGCGCCCCGGGCCGAGCCGCTCGGTCCAGCCCGCCAGCGCGCGCTCGTCGGGGCTTCCCGCGGCGAAGGCCGCGCGCACCTTGTCGCGATCGGCCGGGATGCGGTTCTGCCCGAGCTTGAACTTCGCGTCGATGCGCTCGATCTGCACGCGAAAGCCCACGATCGCGCCGAGCATGCGCCGCTTGTACTCCTCGTCGAGCCCGTCCCACTGGGCCGAGTAGCCCGGCTCCACCTTCGCGATCAGCCGCTTGAGGAGCGCGTGCTTGTCGTGCTCGTCATCGATCAGCGCCACGCGGCCCAGGACGTGCACGACCGCGTAGTTCCAGGTGGGGACGTTCTGCACGCCGGTGTAGAGCGAGGGCGAGACGTAGGCGTTCGGCCCGTGGAAGACCGCCAGCACGCCGGTGCTGCCGTCGCGCCAGGCGTGCCAGTTCCGGTTGGCGCGCGCAACGTGGCCTTCGAGCACGCGGGCGCCGTCGTGCACTTGCGCGGTGATCGGGCAGTGCGTGACCACGGGCTCCGGCGCCGCCGGCGTGACCAGCGTTGCGAAGGGGTGCGCGGCGATCAGCTCGAACGCGGCGGCGTCGCGCTGGGCGGCGTCGGCCACCGAGAAGTGGGCGGGCTGGTAGAGCGCCACCGCGAACTCAGCGCGCGGCGCGCGACGATGCGGCCAGCGACTCGAGCGCCGACACGCGCTCGTGAAGCGCGCGCACGGCCGCCTTGAGTTCGCCCGCGAGCGGCCGGGTCGCGAGCATTCGCTGGTCGTCGGCCAGGTAGCGGCGGGCGGCGCCGTGCGCGCGGCCGCCGGCGTCGCGCAGTTGCCCCGCGCCCGCCTCGACCAGGCGCCCCACCCTGCGCGCGGCGACGTCGCCCGCCACGCGGCTGAGGTCTTCCTCGACGTCCCAGCGCAAGTGCCGCGCGAGCTCGCCCACGGTGGCCGCGAGCGCCGCGTCGCCCTCCACGCGCACGTGTCGCGCGACGCTCTCGGGGCCCTCGCGCAACGCCTCGAACAGCGCGTCGACGCTCGGGCGGACGTGCAGCGTGACGCCGGGTTGGGCGTCAAGCGCGGCGGCGCGCAGGAAACCCTGCGCGTCGACCGTGGCCCGCAGGTCGGCCGGCGGCAGCAAGCCCGCCACCGGCGCTTCGATCGCAACCCGGATCGTGCACCCGGCGTGGGCGCGCAGCCGCTCCCGCGCCCACGACTGCTGGCGCAGGACGTGCTCGAGCGCCGCCATCGCCAGCGCCGCCGCGCGCTCGCGCGCGCGCTCCCCCAGGTCGGCCAGCAGCGCCCCGAACGGCGTGTCGGCGGCGTCGCTCACTTCGCCCAGCGCGCCGCTCAGTTGAGCTGCTGGATGCCCGCGAGCACCCAGCCGCCGGCGCCCTGCGCGGGTTTGGACAGGTTCCAGACCTCGTCGAAGGCGTGCGCGGGCGCGGACTCCACCTCGCGGATCAGCCCGTGGAAACGCACGCTCGCGAGGTGATCGCGCTCGCTGCTCTCGATGCCGAGCAACTCGGCGTCGAGCTGGACGACGTCGGTGCGGTTGGGCGACGCGCCGCGCTCGGCGATCTGCATCTTGAGCTCGGCGAACATCTCGGGGCTGGTGAACTCGCGCAGGTCGTTGAGGTCGGAGGCGTCGAAGGCCGCCTGAAGGCGAACGAACTGCACCTTCGCGTTGCGAACGAAGGCGTCGACGTCGAAGTCGGCCGGGATCCTGAAGTTCGCGCCGCCTTCGCCTGCGGATGCCGCCGCACCGGCGCCGAACGCGCCCGGTTGCGCAGCCGGGAACGCGGGTTGCTCGGGAATGGGCGCGTAGCGAACGCTCGCCTCCGAGCCGACGCCGGCCGAGGAGTAGGCCCCCTGCACCGCGGGGCGCGCGCCGGCACGGCGCGCGATGATCATGCGCACGACCACGACCGCGGCGAAGGCGAGCAGCATCGCCAGCATCAGCGAGGCGAGCTCTTCGCCGAAGCCCAGGTAGCTGGCGAGCGCCGCGAGCCCGAGCCCGGCGGCGAGGCCGGCGAGCGGCGCGAGCCACCTGCTGCCCGCCGGTTGCGGTGCGGTGGCCGGATTGGGGCGCGGCGCAGCCGGTTGCGCCTGCGACGCGCCCTGGCCGGCCGGCGGCGCGGCCTGGCGCTGCGTGACGCCGCCCGACTGGCGGCCGATGAAGCCGCCGCCGCCCAGGCGCCTGGCCTCGGCGTCGGCAACGAAAAAGGTGCCCGCGGCCATGACGACCGCGAAGAAGTGCACGAGATGCTTCATGAAACCTCCGGGGGTGTTTTGCGGGGCGCCTTGTGCGCGGCGACCTCGACTGGCAATGACTATATAGAAAAACCTGGGTTCGCGATCAGATGCGCACGCCCTCGTGCAGCGCGACGACGCCGGCCGCCATGTTGAACCATCGCACCCGCGACAGCCCGGCGTCCTGCATCATGCCCTGCAGGGTCTGCTGGTCGGGATGCATGCGAATCGACTCGGCGAGATAACGATAGCTCTCGGCGTCGCCCGCGACGCGCTTGCCCAGCCAGGGCAGAACGCCGAACGAGTAGAGGTCGTAGAGCGGCTCGATCGGCTTCCAGACCCGCGAGAACTCGAGCACGAGCAGCTTGCCCCCGGGCTTGAGCACCCGGGCCATCTCGGCCAGCGCCCGGTCCTTGTGCGTCATGTTGCGAAGGCCGAAAGCCACCGTGACGCGGTCGAAGCTCGCCGAGGCGAAGGGCAGGCGCTCGGCGTCGCACTGCGCCGCCGGCTGCACCAGCCCGGCGTCGAGCAGCCGGTCGCGCCCCACGCGCAGCATCGCGCCGTTGATGTCGGTGAGCCAGACCTGCCCGTCGGGGCCCACCTTGCGCGCGAACGCGCTCGCGAGATCGGCGGTTCCGCCGGCAACGTCGAGCACCCGCATTCCCGGGCGCACGCCGGCCTGCGCGATCGTGAACGCCTTCCACACGCGGTGCAGCCCGAGCGACATCAGGTCGTTCATCAGGTCGTAGCGCGTGGCCACCGACTCGAACACCTGCGCAACCCGCTCGGCCTTGCGGCTCTCGGGCACCTGCTGGTAGCCGAAATCGGTGGTTCGGTCTTGGGCCATGGTCGCGCCGCCCGGTGACGGCCGCTCAGTGCTTGCGGCGGGAGACTTCGCGCGCGCCCTCGGGTGCGCCAGGCGCCCCCGGGGCTCCCGCCGCGCCGGGGGCGTCGCGGCTCGCGCCCGCCGCCTCGAGCCGGGCGAGGTATTCCTGCCACAGGCGGGGCTCGTTCTCGCCCAGCCAGTGCAGGTACTCCCAGGAGAAGATGCCGGTGTCGTGGCCGTCGGAGAAGTGAGGCTGGATCGCGTAGTGCCCGACCGGATCCACCTGCTTGATGCCCACCTCGCGCTTGCCCGTCTGCAGCACCTCCTGCCCGGGTCCGTGACCGCGCACCTCGGCCGACGGCGAGTACACCCGCAACAGCTCGAAAGGCAGGCGAAACAGTTCGCCGCTCGCGAACTCGATCTCGAGCACGCGCGAGTTCTGGTGGACGACGAGCCGCGTCGGATGCGGCGCCTGGGAGTTTTCTCGGGACATGGAATCGCGACCTCTTTGACTGGGTCGCATCTTAGCCCAAAGACTGACAGCGCTGCCCGACGCTCCTCAGTGCTCGGAGCGGGTGATGCGCACGCGCTCGTAACCCGGGCCCTGCTCGAGCACCTCGTCGACGCGCAGCGCGCAGTCGCGGGCACCCTCGCGCAGCGTGCAGCGATCGCCCGGGCGCATCGCGCCGGCGCGCACGAGCAGGCTCTCGGACTCGCCCAGCGACGCGTCCGGCGAGATCAGGAACGCGTCGCGATACTCGCCCTCGCCGACGCGCACCCCCACCAGCAGCGGCCTGCCGGACCACACCGCCACGCTCACCCGGTGCGCCGTCGGCGCTTCGGGGCCGGAGCCCGGCTGCTGCGCGAGCGCCACGACCCGCCCGAGCATGTACCCCGGACCCGCGCCGGCGCCCCGAGCCTTGCCCGAGACCGCGACGCGCTTCTCGTCGCGGCGCGAAACCGGAACGATCATCGCGATCGCGCCCAGCGCCATGCCGCCGCCGGCGAAGCTGCCTTCGAACACCGACTGGTGGCGCTCGATCGACACCCAGTCGGCGGCCTCGGCCGCCTCGATCCAGGAGGCGAGCGGATCGGCCTCGGGCACGTTGCCCGAGGCCCGCGTGAGCGTGTCGCCCTCGAACCTGCCGTAGATGTACGAGCGCGCGGGCCCCGCGTGCAGCCGCGACCGCGCGCGGCCGGTCCGGCCCGAGCCGTCGTCGTCGGCTCCCGCGGGAAAGCCGAAGCGCAGCAGCATCACGCCGAGCCTGACGTCGGGCACCTGGTAGTGCGGGCGCGGCTCGCACCAGCACGCGCGCAGGCTGCCCAGGATCGCCCGGGTTGCCGAGAGCGTGAGGCCGCGCGGCAGGCGCTTGCCGGCGCGCGCGCCGATCGCTTCGAGCTCGGCCTGGCGCGCGGCGATCCTCGCCGCCAGCCGGTGACTCACGAGCCGCACCGTGTGCAGCGCGGTGAGCTCGACCGACGGGCCGTTGCGCGCGTCCTGGAGGATCGCGCCCTGCTCGAGCCGGAATCCCACCCGACCGGCCCAGCGACGCGCCAGGCGCTCGATCAGCGCCGCCTGCGCCGCGCTGCGCGTGTTCGGCTGCGCCAGGAACACCAGCAGCGGGTAGACGAACAGCGCCCTCGCGGTCGGCGCGCGCAGCAGCGGCACCTCGTCGGGCAGCCGGATGTCGAGCAGTCCGGCCGCGCGCATCCGGCGCGCGAGAACGCAGTGCGCGTCCCAATCCTCCTGCGCAACCGCGATCTTCAGGTGCTGCATCGCAACCAGTCGCCTGGCGTGGTAGTCGATTGCCCTGCCCAGCGGAATCGCCATGCCGGCCGGCGGCGCGGTCACGGTGCGCGGACCGCGGCGAGCCTGGGGCGCGGCGCCTCCCGGGGTGCGGGAAACGGCCGCGATCGTGGTGGCCGCGTCGTCACCCTGGTCGAGCGTGCGGGTGTCGATCTCGGTGGACGGGTCGCCGGGCGCGCGCAGCAATTCGTGCAGCCGCTCGTAAAGATCCCTGCCCTGCTCGAGCGAGGCGAGCGCGCGCGCGCAGCCGCGCCGGTGGGCGCTCTTCATCGGGAACTCGTCGGGGTTCGCGCGCGCGAGGACGCCCGCGACCTGCGCCAGGTGCGCCGGCCGCAACTGCTCGACGATCGCCAGGACGCGGTCGGGCTCGAGCGCGGACTGCGCGAGGTCGGCGAGCAGCTCGGTGAATTCGTCGAGGCGGTCGTGCGAGGCCGCGCCGAGGCCGTCGAGCCATTCCCGGCAGCTCGCAATGTCGCGAACGCGACGCGGAACCGATACTGAAGGAGCCTGCATGTTGCCTCGTGCCATCGCGCACCGCCGCGGCTGGCGGTGCTCGCGCAATGATCGACGCAAAGACGCGTCGCGTGTGCAATCGCGCACACCCGCCCCGACGGGCGGCGTCAGCGCGGGGCGCAAGCGGCGGCCAGCGCGCCGCGATAGGCCTCGAGGCAGCCCCGGGCCGCGTCGCGCCTGCGACGGGCGGGCTCGTCCCGGTCGGGGGCGGGCGTGCCCCAGACCGGTTGCGGAAAGTGCCTGTCGTCGCGCCAGCGCGGGATCACGTGCCAGTGCAGGTGCGCCACGACGTTGCCGAGGCTCGCGAGGTTGATCTTGTGGGGCGCGAACACCGCGCGCTGCGCGCGCTCGACGCGCCAGACCACCTCCATCAACCGGTTGCGGTCGGCGGGCGCGAGGTCGGTCATCTCGGCCACGTGCGCGGCCCAGACCACGCGCGTGAACCCCGGGTAGTCGGGCTCGTCGGGGAGGATCACGCGCAGCTTGCGGTCGCGCCACACCACCTCGCCGCCCTCGCCTTCGCAAAGCGGGCAGCCGGGCGCCCCGCCACGCGCGGCGCGCGCGCCGCCCCTATCGCGTTGCTGCGCCGTCATGCCGCGCGTCGCCCGGTTGTCATACGATGATTGTAGGCTGACAGACCCGGGGAGAGCCGATGAACGCGCGCAACGACACCCATCTCAAGAGCGTCGGATACATCCTGTGGATCTTCGGCTTCACCGGCGCGCACCGCTTCTACTACGGGCGGCCGATCTCGGGAACGATCTGGTTCTTCACGCTCGGCTTGCTCGGCATCGGCTGGCTGATCGACCTGTTCCTGATCCCGTCGATGGACCGCGAAGCCGACCTGCGATTCCGCGAGGGCGAGATCAACTACACGGTGGCGTGGGTTCTGCTCACGTTCCTCGGGCTGTTCGGGGTGCACCGGATGTACATCGGCAAGTGGCTCACCGGCATCGTGTACCTGCTCACGGCCGGCCTGCTCGGGCTGGGCTACCTGTACGACTTCTGGACGCTGAACGACCAGATCACGGTGCAAAACGCCCGGCGCGGCTGACCGGGCCTGCGCGCCGGCGGCGCCGACGACGACGCGATCTGCGCCGCGCCGCGCCGCGCCGCGCTCAGAACTTCGTGTAGCCGCCGTCGATCACGAATTGCTCGCCGGTGTGGTAGGCCGAGGCGTCGCTCGCGAGGTAGACGGCGATCCCGCCGAAGTCGTCGATCGTCCCCCAGCGACGCGCCGGAATGCGCGGCATCACCGCGCCGGCGAAGCGCTCGTCGGCCATCGCGCGCGCGGTCATGTCGGTTTCGATCCAGCCCGGCAGGATCGAGTTCACCCTGATCCGGTAGCGCGCGAGCTCCACCGCGAGCGCCCGCACGTACGAGGTGACCGCGCCCTTGGACGCGCCGTAGTGGCTGTTGCGCGCCGCGCCCTCGACCGCCGCCGTGCTGGCGGTGGCCACCAGCACGCCCCCCTGGCCGCGCGCCGACATGTGGCGGGCGGCCGCGCGAAAGGTGAAGAACACGCCGTCGACGTTCACCCGCATCACCCGCCGGAACTCTTCGTGCGTCATCTCCAGCAGCGGGGTGGGCCGCGCCGACACGCCGGCGTTGGCGAAGCAGGCGTCGACCTTGCCCAGCGCCTGCACCGACGCGGCGAACGCGCGCTCGACCTGCGCCTCGTTGCCGATGTCGCAGACGAAGGCCTCGACCTGCCCGCCGTCGGCGGCGAGCGCGTCGCGCGCCGCCAGCGTCTTCGCCTCGTTCGAGCCCCAGATCGCGACGCTCGCGCCGGCGCCGAGCAGCGCGCGCGCCATCCCGAGCCCGATGCCGCCGTTGCCTCCGGTGACCACCGCGCAGCGGCCGCTCAGATCGAATGCCTCGTACATGATTGTTCCTCCAGCCGATCGCCTGGCGCAGCCTCAGACCAGCACGCGCTCGATGCCGCCCGCGTTGGCGCGCTCGACGTAGCGCTGCATCCAGTCGTCCCCGAGAAGGTGGCGCGCGAGCTCCACCACGATGTAGTCGGCCTTCGCGCCGGTGTCGCCTTCGTAGCGCGCGAGCCCCTGCAGGCAGGACGGGCACGCGGTGAGCACCTTCACCTCGCCCTCGAAGGGCCCGGCGCCGGGCGCGCCCGGCGCGCGCGCCGC
Source organism: Burkholderiaceae bacterium (assembly GCA_036525975.1). Lineage (GTDB taxonomy): Bacteria > Pseudomonadota > Gammaproteobacteria > Burkholderiales > Burkholderiaceae_E > Quisquiliibacterium. Next base: position 8,118 of record DATCZK010000192.1, read on the forward strand.
GCCCACCCCGCGGCGCATCTCCTCTTCCTTGCGAAAGCGCACCTGCGTGGAGATGTCCGGACGCGTGACCGCGAGCGTGCCCGACTCGCCGCAGCACCGGTCGTTGTTCTCGATGCGTCCGTTCACCGCCGAGTTCATCAGCGCGTTCACCACCTCGAGCGGCGCGTGCTGCTTCATCGGGCTGTGGCAGGGGTCGTGATAGACGTAGCGCGAGCCGGTGACGCCCTCGAGCGCGACGCCCTTCTCCATCAGGAACTCGTGGATGTCGACGATCCGGCAGCCGGGGAAGATCTTGTCGAACTCGTAGCCCTTCAACTGGTCATAGCAGGTGCCGCAACTCACCACCACGGTGCGGATGTCGAGGTAGTTCAGCGTGTTCGCCACGCGGTGGAACAGCACGCGGTTGTCGGTGATGATCTTCTCGGCGCGGTCGAACTGGCCCGAGCCGCGCTGCGGGTAGCCGCAGCACAGGTAACCGGGCGGCAGCACGGTCTGCACGCCCACCTCCCAGAGCATCGCCTGCGTGGCGAGGCCCACCTGCGAGAACAGCCGCTCGGAGCCGCACCCGGGGAAGTAGAACACCGCTTCGGCGTCGACGCTGGTGGCGGCCGGGTCGCGGATGATCGGCACGTAGCGGCTGTCCTCGATGTCGAGCAGCGCGCGCGCGGTCTTCTTGGGCAGCGACCCCGGCATCTTTCGGTTCACGAAGTGGATCACCTGCGCCCTGAGCGCCGGCTTGCCCACCGTGGCCGGCGGCTTGCGCCTCTGCGCGGCGCCGAAGCGGGCGAGCAGGTCGCTGGCGTAGCGCTGGGCGCGGTAGCCCACCCCCACCATCGCCGCGCGCGTGGCGCGGATCGTGTCGGGGTCGGTGGCGTTGAGGAAGAACATCGCGGCGGCGTTGCCGGCGTTGAACTTCTTCCGGCCCATCTTGCGCAGCAGGTTGCGCATGTTCATCGTGACGTCGCCGAAGTCGATGTCCACCGGGCACGGCGTCTCGCACTTGTGGCACACGGTGCAGTGGTCGGCCACGTCCGAGAACTCGTCCCAGTGGCGGATCGAGACCCCGCGGCGCGTCTGCTCCTCGTAGAGGAAGGCCTCGACCAGCAGCGAGGTGGCGAGGATCTTGTTGCGCGGCGAATAGAGCAGGTTCGCGCGCGGCACGTGCGTGGCGCACGCCGGCTTGCACTTGCCGCAGCGCAGGCAGTTCTTCACCGAGTCGGCGATCGCGCCGATGTCGGACGCCTGCAGGATCAGCGACTCCGCGCCCATCAGCCCGAAGCTGGGCGTGTAGGCGTTGCGCAGGTCGCCGCCCGCCATCAGCTTGCCGCGGTTGAACCGGCCCTGCGGATCGATGCGCTGCTTGTAGGCGCGGAACTCGGCGATCTCGTCTTCGGCGAGGTAGGCGAGCTTGGTGATGCCGATGCCGTGCTCGCCCGAGATCACGCCGCCGAGCGAGCGCGCCAGCGCCATGATGCGCGCGACCGCCGCTTCGGCCTGCTTGAGCATCAGGTAGTCGTCGGAGTTCACCGGGATGTTGGTGTGCACGTTGCCGTCGCCCGCGTGCATGTGCAGCGCGACGAACACGCGCGAACGCAGCACACGGCGATGCACCTCGTCGCAGCGCGCGACCAGCGGCGCGAAGGCCTGCCCGTGGAGGATCTTGGCGAGCGGGGCGCGCACCTCCAGCTTCCAGGAGATCCGGATCGAGCGATCCTGCAGAAGGTGAAAGAGCCGCTCGGGCGCGTCGCGGGCGCGATCGTGCGCCGGCGACGAGGCCCGCGCGACGCGCTCGTCGACCGCGGCCTGCATCCGGCCCAGGCCGACCGCATCGAGACCCTCGCGCAGGCCCGCGAGCGGCCGGTCGACGTTGTCGATCAGCCACTGCCAGCGCGCGCGCACCTGGGCGATCAGCGCGAGCGCCTGGCGCAGGTGCTCCGAGATCAGCTCGTCCTCGCCCCTGTCGCCGCCCTCGCCCTCGCCCTCGCCCCGCGCCCGCGACGCCTGCGCGTCGACGATCGCGAAGTGCGGGTCGGCGCGCAGCGCGCCCTCGAGCTCGTCGAGCAGGCGCAGCTTGTTGCGCGTGGACAGCTCGATGTTGATGCGCTCGATGCCGTCGGTGTACTCGCCCATGCGCTCGAGCGGGATCACGACGTCCTCGTTGATCTTGAACGCGTTGGTGTGGCGGGCGATCGCCGCGGTGCGCGCCCGGTCGAGCCAGAACGACTTGCGCGCCTCGGGCGAGACCGCGACGAAACCCTCGCCCGAGCGCGCGTTGGCCATGCGCACGACCTCGGAGGTGGCGCGCGCCACGGCCGCCGCGTCGTCGCCCACGATGTCGCCGATCAGCACCATCTTGGGCAGGCCGCCGCGCCGGCTCTTGGTGGCATAGCCGACCGCACGCAGGTAGCGCTCGTCCAGGTGTTCCAGGCCGGCGAGGATCGCGCCG
>DATCZK010000193.1:0-8815 GCA_036525975.1 Burkholderiaceae bacterium
CGTGGCCACGGCGATGGCCAAGCGCGGCGCGGGCGCGGTGGCGCTGGTCGATGCGAGCGAGACGGTCGAGGACGTGGCCTCCAAGATCAACGCCGAAGCGGGGCGCACCTTCGCGATCCCGTTCCAGGGCGACGTGACCGACGAGCGGTTTCGCAGCGCGGTGTTCGACGGCATCAGCGGCAAGTACGGCATGGTGACGCTGTGCGTGCCCGCGGCCGGCATCACCCGCGACGACCTCGCCGTGCGGGTGGACAAGATCACCGGCAAGGCGCGCATCTACCCCGCGGAGCAGTTCAGGCTCGTCGTGGAGGTGAACCTGATCGCGCCGGTGTACTGGGCGCTGGAGATGATCGGCCGCACGGCCGAGGATCGCGCGGCGCGCGGCGTCAAGGCCTGGACGCCCGACGAGGACATCCAGGGCTCGGTGGTGTTCATCGGTTCGATCTCCTCGCAGGGCAACCGCGGGCAGATCTCGTACGCGAGCACGAAGGCGGGCCTCGAGGGCGCCGCCGCCACGATCATGAAGGAGGCGATGTACCACGGCGTGCGCTGCAGCGTCATCCACCCCGGCTTCACCGACACGCCGATGGTGCGCGCGATGGGCATCGACTACGTTGCGAAGAACATCCTTCCCTACACCCAGCTCGGCCGGCTGATCGCGCCCGAGGAGATCGCCGACGCGATCTGCTTCATGCTGTCGAACTCGGCCGTGAGCGGCGAGCTGTGGGTGGACGCCGGCTGGCACGCGCCCGCGTAGCGCCGCGCCCGGGCCGCATCGCCGCAAAGCCGCATCACGCGAAATCCCAGCCAGAGGATCGAACCCGCGCCATGGTCAAGACCACCAGCACCGTTCCCACCACGAAGGACTTCGACCGCGAGTTTCGCGCACAGCTCTCGCGGATGACCGCGGGGCTCGCGCCCGCGGCGTTCACGACGGCGTGGGCCGACTGGGTCACGCACCTCGCGCTGTCTCCCGCCAAGCAGGGCGAGCTGCACAAGCAGGCGCTCGAGCGCGCGCAGGACACCTGGGCGTTCGCGATGCGCGCGCTCGGCGGGGCGCCGGTTTCTCCCGGCGAGAGCTTCGGCGGCCACGTCGACGAGCGCTTCCAGGACGAGGCGTGGTCGAAGTTTCCGTTCAACGTCTACGCGCGCGCCTACGAGAACAGCGCGGCGGTGATGAAGGAAGCGGTCACCGACGTGGGCGGGGTGAACGACTACCACGCCCAGCTGCTGGGCTTCGCGGTGCGAATGCTGCTGGACGCGAGCTCCCCAACGAACTACCTGGCGTCGAACCCCGAACTGCTGGCGCTCACCGCGTCGGAAAAGGGCCAGAACCTCGTTCGCGGCATGCAGCACCTGCTCGAGGACATCGATCGCACCGTGAAGGGCGGCGCGCCGGCTGGCGCGGAGGACTTCGAGGTGGGCAAGACGACCGCCGTCACCCCCGGCAAGGTCGTGTTCCGCAACGAGCTGATCGAGCTGATCCAGTACGAGCCCGCGACCAAGGACGTGCACGCCGAGCCGGTGCTGATCCTTCCGGCCTGGATCATGAAGTACTACATCCTCGACCTCAGCCCGCGCAACTCGCTGGTGAAGTACCTGGTCGAGAAGGGCCACACGGTGTTCATGGTGTCGTGGAAGAACCCCGACGAGAGCGACCGCGACGTCGGCATGGACGACTACATCGAGAAGGGCTTTCGCGCGGCCGTGGACGCGGTTGCCGCGATCGCGCCACGACGCAAGATCCACGCCGTGGGGTACTGCATCGGCGGCACGCTGCTCGCGATCGGCGCGGCGCTGCTCGGGGGCGAGAAGGACGAGCGGATCGCATCGGTCACGATGTTCGCGGCGCAGGCCGATTTCTCCGAGCCCGGCGAGCTGGCCTTCTTCATCAACCCGAGCCAGCTGACGATGCTCGAGGCGATGATGCACCGCAAGGGCGTGCTCGAGAGCAAGCAGATGGGCGGAGCCTTCGCGATGCTGCGCGCGCAGGACCTCGTGTGGAAGCCGATGGTGGAGCAGTACCTCAAGGGCAAGCGCGGTTCGATGGTCGACCTGATGGCCTGGAACGCCGACGGCACGCGGATGCCGTGGCGGATGCACACCGAGTACCTCTACCGCCTGTACCTGGACAACGAGCTCGCGACGAACCGCTTCCCGGTGCGCGGCAAGCTGATCCGGCTGTCGGACATCCGCGTGCCGATGTTCGTGGTGGGCACCGAGACCGATCACGTCGCGCCGTGGAAGTCGGTCTACAAGGTGGACAACCTCGTGCGCTCCGACGATTTCACCTTCCTGCTCACTTCAGGCGGGCACAACGCCGGAATCGTGAGCGGGCCCGTGCACCCGAGGCGGCGTTACCGGACGCTCACCCGCCGGCTCTCCGACCCGCACCTCGCGCCGGAAGACTGGCTGCACGCAGCCGCGGTGCACGAAGGCTCGTGGTGGCCGGCGTGGCAGCAGTGGCTCGCGGCGCATTCGGGCGCGAAGCGCAAGCCCCCGGCGATGGGCGCGCCGGGCAAGGGCTACGAGGTCCTGGACGACGCGCCGGGGCGCTACGTGCGCCAGCGCTAGCGCGCGGCCGGCGCCAGCGCGCGGCCCGCGCCGGCGCCAGCGCGCGGCACTTGCTCAGTAGTGGACGTACGCCCAGCCGTCGCGCTGGCGGTCGACCACCTCGACGATGCCGCCGGGCACGTAGCCGATTCCGGGGATCATGTCGGCCTTCGTGATCTTCAGCGCTTTCATCGTCTGCTCGCAGGCGGCGAACTTGACGCCGTTGGTGAGCGCGCCGGTCACGCGCGGTTCGACCTTCGAGTCGAACTTGAGCATGTTGATGCCGGGGCCGTTGACCACGATCTCGATCAAGACCTTGTCGGCGCCCATCGCGTTCTGGTAGTTGGCTGCGTTGTTGAGCGCCTGGTTCCAGTAGGCCGCGTTGCCGCTCGTGACGTGAAAGATCACCGGCGTGCGGCCGTCGGCCGTCTTCGGGTTGCTGCCCACCGTGGTGTACGGGGCGCATCCGGTGAGGCTCGTCACCACGGGCGCCACCAGAACAGCCGCGAGAGCGAGCCTCGCGATCGAGCGTTTCGAAATCTGCATCGGTTCCTGCTCCTCGATTGGGGTTTCGCCGGCTCCGGCGGCCGACTTGAAGACAGGACGCAGGCGCGCCACACTTTATTCCATCGCTGGCGCAACCGCTGGCGGGAGGCCGGCGCGAGGGGGGCATCCGGGTGACGCAGGCGCTTTCCGAACCCACCGCGAACCTGCAGCGCTTCGTGGACGCGCAGGCGCCGGTCTACGCGCAGGCCCTCGCCGAGCTGCGCGCCGGCCGCAAGCGCACGCACTGGATGTGGTTCGTCTTTCCGCAGTGCGCGGGGCTCGGCGCGAGCGCGACCGCGCAACGCTACGCGATCGCGAGCCTCGCCGAGGCGCGCGCGTACCTCGCCCACCCGCTGCTCGGGGCGAGGCTGCTCGAGTGCGCGCGCGCGGTCCTTCGCCACGCGGGATCGAGCGCGCACCGGATCTTCGGCTCGCCCGACGACCTGAAATTCCGCTCGTCGATGACGCTGTTCGAACTCGCCAGCAACGGCAAGGCAACGGAGTTCGCCCGGGCGCTCGATGCGTTCTACGCGGGCGCGCGCGATCCGCGAACGATCGCGCTGCTCGCGAGCCGGTGACGGGCACCGTGGAACTCGGATACGATGGCGCTTGCCCGCCGGCGATCTGGTCGAAGGCGCGCGCGCTCGCCCGGCGCAGATTGTTTTTCGGGGTTTCAGCGTGGCACTCGACACCTGGCTCATCTACCTGCTCGCCGCCACCGGCCTGTCGCTCTCGCCGGGGCCCAACAGCCTGCTCGCGCTCACGCACGGCGCGCTGCACGGCGGGCGCATGACCACGTTCACGATCATGGGCGGCGCGTTGGGGTTCGTCGTGCTGATCGCGCTGTCGATGTTCGGGATCGGCGCGCTGCTCGCCGCTTCGGCGGGCTGGCTGGTGGCGATGAAGTGGGTGGGCGGCGCCTACCTGGCGTGGCTCGGGATCCAGGTCTGGCGCTCGCCGCCGATCGAGGCACGCGTGCAGGGGGTGGCCGCGCCGCGCGGCGGCGCATCGATGTTCCGGCAGGGCGCGCTCTCGGCGCTCACCAACCCGAAGGGGCTGCTGTTCTTCGCCGCTTTCCTGCCGCAGTTCGTCGACCCTGCGCGCAGCCTCGTCACCCAGTTCGCGATCATGGCCGGCACCTTCGCGCTGATCGAGATCCTGACCGAGGCGGTGATCGCCGGCGCCGCGCACCGGATCAGCCCGTGGCTCGCGCGCACGGGCAGGCGCTTCAACCGCGCCTGCGGCGGTGTCTTCGTGGCGATCGGCGCGGCGCTGCCGCTGCGCGGATGAGCGCCCCGTGGCACGGCGGCTGCCTGTGCGGGGCGGTGCGCTACGAGATCGACGCGTTCGAGCCTGACGCCGCGCACTGCCACTGCTCGATGTGCCGCAAGTTCCACGGCGCGGCGTTCGCCACCTACGCCAGCGTGGCGCGCGAGCGCTTCAGGCTCGTTCGCGGCGAGGACGCGCTCGCGCGCTACACCGCGCCCAACGGCACGGTGCGCACGTTCTGCGCGCGGTGCGGCTCGAGCCTGTTCTTCGCGAGCCCGAGGGCCCCGGCCGGCGTGGTGGAGGTGGCGCTGGGCACGGTGGAGGGCGAGTTGCCGGTGGTGCCCGGCGCGCACATCTTCGTCGGTTCCGGCGCGAGCTGGACGCGCCTGCACGACGACCTGCCGAAGTACGTGCAAGGACGGGGCCGGGAGGGCGGGGGGGTGCGCTGGCTGGATCCCGGCGAGATGCCGGCGGTGCGGCGGATGCTGTCGCTGTCCGGTCTTCCGGTGGACGATCTCGAGGACGCGCACGCGCCGCGCTTCCTGTGCGTGGGGCCGCCCGGCCGGCCGAACGCCGCGGTCGCGGTGGAACCGCTCGGCGCGATCGGTTTGCTCCGCTCGCTGGTGGTGGACCCCGCCAGCCGCGGGCAGGGGCTGGCGCGGGCGCTGGTGACGGCGGCCGAGGAACGTGCGTCGGCCCGGGGGATGTCGGCGCTGTGGCTGCTCACCACGACCGCGGAGGCGTTCTTCCGGCGCGAGGGGTACCGGCGGGCCGACCGCGCCGAAGCGCCCGACGCGCTTCGCGCCACGCGCGAGTTCGCCGCGCTGTGCCCCGCGAGCGCGGCGCTGATGGTGAAGCCGCTGGGCCGCTGAAGCGAAGGCGCGAACCCGCTTGCGCGGCCGCATTGCCCCCGCTATCGTCATGGTCATGGCGGCATCGCCGCAGTGCCGGTTCAATGCAACGAGGTGAGCGCGATGGGTGCCGAACGAGCGTTTTCGCAACGATGGGCGCGCCGGGGCCTGCAGTGGGCGATCGGCGCGGGCGGGATCGCAGCGATCGTCGGCAGCGGGGGCATCGGCATCTCCTGGCCCCCCTATCCCTGCCCCGGCACGATCTGCCAGCAGTTCGTCTGGGTGGACGTCGAACCCCCCAGGCAGACCGCGCAAGTCGGGCAGACCGTGACCTTTCGCGCGCTCGAGAGCGGGACGGTGTCGGCCCAGCACTACCAGTGGTGCCGCTACGCGCCGGGCGGCGCCACCTGCGCCCCCATTGCGGGCGCAACGGGGTCCACGCTGACGATCCAGAACGTCAACCTCGCCGACGACCAGGCGCGCTACGAGGTCACCGCCACCGCGAGCGGCGCGACGGGTCACACCAGTTCGGGGCAGTTGCTGGTCTCGACGGCTCCGGCGGTCGTGTTCGAGGACGGCGAGTTCGTCGAGGCGGGATGGTCCTGGTCGGCTTTCGCCGGTTTCCCGCCGGGAACGCCCAGCGCGGCGGTGAGCGTGTCGCGGCCCGCCTCGGGCGGCAACCCGGGCGCATACCGCGCGGTTGAATACGGCCCGCTCACGGTGGGCGAGCGGATGTTCGCCACGCACGTTGCCGTGGGCGCCACCTACGACCCGGGGCAACTGGGCGCGATCTACGCGATCGACTTTCGCGCCGAGTGCAAGGGGCTCTCCGGGTATGGGGTCAGGATGGGTGTGAGGCCGCTGCTCAGGCAGGGCGCCCGGACCTATCTGGGGAGTTCGCTCTACCGGCAATCGTGCGAAGAGCCCAACTGGGCATTCGACAGTGGCAGGGGCAGCCTCGTGGCGAGCGACTTTTCGCAGATCGTGGCCGGGCCGCCTTGCGGTGCGGGGGAATCGTGCCCGGACTGGAGCGCAGCCGGTGCGCCGATCACCTTCGGGATGTACACCGAGAACGACCACGTGGATGCGGGGCCGGCGGGCGTCGCGTCGCAAGGGGTGGACAACTGGCGCGTGGGCGTCTGGCGACGCTGAGGCCCGAGGCGGCGCCGCCCGGGTCGCGCATAATCACCGGGCACGATGAATCGATTCCGGAAGTACCTCCCCGATCGCGAGCAACTCGCGCGCAACCGATGGCTGCGCTGGCTGGGGCCGAGCCTGCTGCACCCGCGCCTGTGGCACTTCAGCCGGCGCGGCGTGGCGGTGGGCGTGGCGCTCGGCGTGTTCTTCGGCCTGCTGATTCCGATCGCGCAGATCCCGATGGCCGCGGGCGCGGCGATCGTGCTCAGGGCCAACGTGCCCGCGGCCGTGGGCAGCACGCTGGTGACGAACCCGCTCACGTTCGCGCCGATCTACGTGCTCGCGTACAAGGCCGGCGCGGCGATGCTCGGCGAGTCGGTGCCCGCGGAGGCCAGCATCGTTGCGGTGGCCGAGGCGCAGGCGTCGGACCCCGACGACGATCGCCCCTGGTGGCGCGCCGCCTGGGAACGGGTGGCCTCGCTCGGCAAGCCGCTGCTGCTGGGGCTTTCCACCTTCGCCGTTGCGGCCGGCGTGCTCACCTACCTGGTGATCATGCTGGCCTGGCGGGTGCGCACGGTTCTCGCGAGGCGACGCCGGCTGCGATCGGGGCGGAGGCGGTGATCGCGCTCGCGTCCGCACCGCCGCCGGGGAAGCGGCGGGCGCCGGGCGGCGCGGGCGTTGCGGCCCGCCGCCCGATCAAGCACGAGGCGCTCAGACCGACGAAGGCGTCATTTCCGCGACTTCGGTGATCGTGGTGAACGGAATCTGCGCGCGCTCGTTCAGTTCCCTCACCGCTTCGAGCGAGGGCGACTCGAAGTAGCAGTGGGTCTGCGAGGTTTGTGGAAGGAAGAAGCTGCGGATCCAGCGCACCTGCGTGCCCTCGGACTGCATGTCGGCAGCGCAGGTCTTGACTCGAACGCCGGCCCCGGTGAGCGCATCGGAGGTGATGCCGGGAAGATCGCGAATCACTACGAAGTTGGACATGTCGCCCTCCTGTCTGGTTGGTTGAACCCCTTGTTCGACTTCACGACGGCACCTGCGGCGTTGGCGCCGCAGACCCGGTCGACTCGAGCAGCGACATCACGTCGTCGCGCCGAATTCTGATTGCGCGCTCGCCCGCGACGCGAAACGCGGGCAGCTTGCCGCCGCGGATGTACCCGCGAACGGTCTGGATGTGCATCCCGAGCAGCCGGGCGGCCTCGTCCGGCGTGAGCAGGTCGGCCGACGGCGCCTGAGCCGGCGCCTGCTCGAGCTGCCCGGCGCCGGCCGCCGCGGGCTGCTGCGCCGGCGGCGGCGGACACGAAGCGAGCGCGGTGCGCCAGGCGGCGTGGTCGATCCCCTGGGTGATGGCGAGGCGGTCGAAAGTCGCCACCCCGGGTTCGCCGAGCACGGCCAGGAAATGGATCGGCGCCAGCCGTGACGCGCTGTCGCTGCGCGCGACGCGGGCCGCCCGGTCGAAGGTGCTGGCCGCGCGCATCGAATAGCGCGGCTTGATCCCGGCGACCGGCTCGTCGAGGTCGAACCGCAGGCCGAGCGCCACCAGGTCCACCTCGAGGGGCCCGATCTGCGCGATGCCGAAGCGCGACACCGCGTAGAGGAATCCGATCAGCAGGTCGTCGGGCTCGATTTCGTTGCGGCCCTGGCCGCGGGCACGCTCGATTGCGTGGCTCGCCGCCAGAGACACCCGATCGGGATCGTAGAGAGCACTCACTTGTTATCACTTAAAGTCATTAAATATATTAAATACTATGTCGTGCTTGCAAGTCAAGCCTCAACTGAATCGACTGCCTTGGCCGGGGAGGCCGTGAGCGGACTCCCCTCGCTCGTTCCGGCGTCGAGCATGTTCTTGAGCCCCAGCAGGTGCCGTATCTCTTCGGCGCGGCGCCCCTGGTGCAAGGCGATCTCGTCGTGCAGTTGCCGCAGCGACATGTCCGCACGCACGTGCGGGGGGGAGGAAGCCCAGGCGCCATGCAGCGCTGCAGGTATTGCGACGGTGGCATCGCGTTGGGTTGACCGGAACCTTGACCGACTCGGTCGTGCCGGCCCGGTCCAAGACGCTGACCACCCGCAAATCCGGCGTCATCCCCGCGGCGATGCTTGACCCGCCGGCGGGCATCACTTCGAAGGTCACGGTGCGATCGCGCCCCGCGCCGCCCCCGGTGAGCTCCAGGATGCGCTCGTAGCTCGCGACCTGTTCCGGACCGCCCGTTCACCGCGCCGGCCGCGAAGCGGTCCCTGGTCCCAAGTTCTCTCCAGGACATCAATCATCGTTGCGCCGATCAGCACTCGGCCACCACGACAGGTGTCAATCGGCGCGTGCTGGCACAATTGACATGGGCACGGACCGGGTGAAACCGATGAATGCCGATGCAAGCCGGGACGCGCGTTCGACCGCGATCCCGGCACAGGAAGACGTGAAGGTGTGGGACATCGCGGTGCGGGTCTTTCACTGGTCGCTG
>DATCZK010000194.1:0-2929 GCA_036525975.1 Burkholderiaceae bacterium
GACGTGAACCCGCTCTGGAGCAGGTTCGCGCCCACGAAGGCGGTGAAGATCAGCCAGTAGGGGCTGACGAAGATCGGGCTCGCCTCGAGGCCGAGCGCCAGCGAGAGCAGGATCGAGAGGCCGGCGAAGACGCGTACGAAAGACCAGGTCGTCATGATTTCTCCATTGAGGTCAGGGTTGTGGTTTCAGGGTTTTGAATCGGAAGCGGGTTGCGCCGCGGCGCTGCCCGCGGCGGGCGGCGATTTTTCGTACGCGCGGCGATACGCGACGTAGTAGAGCAGCGGGATCACGACCAGCGTGAGCAGCGTGGAAACGGCGATCCCGAACAGCAGCGAGATCGCGAGCCCGTTGAAGATCGGGTCGTCGAGGATGAACAGGCCACCCATCATGGCCGCGAGCGCCGTGAGCACGATCGGCTGGGCGCGAACCGCCGCCGACTCGATCACCGCGTCGGCGAACGCGGCGCCCTGCGCCAGGCGCATCCGGATGAAGTCCACCAGCAGGATCGAGTTGCGCACGATGATCCCGGCGAGCGCGATCATCCCGATCATCGACGTGGCGGTGAACTGCGCGCCCATGATGGCGTGCCCGGGCAGGATGCCGATGATCGTGAGCGGGATCGGCGCCATGATCACGAGCGGCACCAGGTACGAGCCGAACTGCGCGACCACCAGCAGGTAGATCAGCACCAGCCCCACCGCGTAGGCGGTGCCCATGTCGCGGAAGGTCTCGTAGGTGATCTGCCACTCGCCGTCCCACTTGATCGCCCCGCCCCGGTACGGGTCGGCGGGCGCCGAGATGAAGTACTCGTCGAGCGGCGCACCGCCGGGGCCGACGATGCGGCTCACCGCGTCGCGCATCTTGAACATCGCGTACAGCGGCGAGTCGGTGGCGCCGGCCGCGTCGCCCACCACGTACTCCACCGGCAGCATGTTCTTGCGGTAGCGCGGCTTGTCGCGCTCGGCCGGCACGACGCGCACGAACTCGCTCAGCTGCGCGGTGCGCCCGTCGGCGGTGCGCACCGGGAGGCTGAGCACCGTTTCGATCTCGGCGATGTCGGCGTCCGACAGGCGCAGCTGCGCCGCCGCCGGGTACTTGCTCGCGTCGCGCAGGTAGGTCACGTGCTCGCCGGCGAGCGAGAGCGAGAGCGTGGCCACGATCTCCCGCTGCGACACGCCCGCCGCGGCCGCCTTGCGGCGGTCGATCACGAGCCTCGCCTTGGGCGCCGCCGCGATCAGCGTGTCGTCGGTGTCGACCACGCCGCTGGTGGAATCGAAGATCGCGCGCAGCTGCGCGGCGGTGGCTTCGCGCGAGGCCGCGTCGGGCCCGTAGACCTCGGCAACGATCGGGGACAGCACCGGCGGGCCGGGCGGCACTTCCACGACCTTCACCGCGGCCCCGAAGCGCTTTCCGATCTCGGCGAGCGCCGGGCGCACGCGCTGCGCGATCTCGTGGCTCTTGGCCTCGCGCGCGTGCTTGTCCACCAGGTTCACCTGCAGGTCGCCCAGCTCCGGGCTCGCGCGCAGCGAGTACTGGCGCACGAGCCCGTTGAAGTTGATCGGCGCCGCGGTGCCGGCGAACGACTGGATCGTGCGCACCTCGGGCTCGCGCGCGACCTGGCGGGCGAGCTCGTCGAGCACCGCCGCCGTCTTCTCCACCGGCGTGCCCACCGGCAGATCCACCATCACCTGGAACTCGGACTTGTTGTCGAACGGCAGCATCTTCAGCACGACGAGCTGCGCCACCGGAAGCGCCACCGACGCCGCGATCAGCGCCGCCATCGCGAGCCACAGCAGCGCGCGGTTGCGCGCGCCGCGCTTCGCGTCGAGCAAGGGGCCGAAGACGCGCCGCGCGATCGGCAGCAGGCGGTGTTCTTCGCCCCCGCCCTCGTGGCCGCCGCCGTGACCGCCGTGGCGACCGAGCCAGCGCAGCGCCATCCAGGGCGTGACCACGAAAGCCACGGCGAGCGAGATCAGCATCCCGAGGCTGGCGTTGATCGGGATCGGCGCCATGTACGGGCCCATCAGCCCCGAGACGAAGGCCATCGGCAGCAGCGCGGCGATCACGGTGAGCGTGGCGAGGATGGTCGGCCCGCCGACTTCGTCCACGGCCGCCGGAATGATCCGCGCGAGCGGCGCGTCGGGTTCGAGCGCCCGATGGCGATGGATGTTCTCGACGACGACGATCGCGTCGTCGACGAGGATCCCGATCGAGAAGATCAGCGCGAACAGCGAGACCCGGTTGAGCGTGAACCCCCACGCCCACGAGGCGAACAGCGTGGCGGTGAGCGTGAGGATCACCGCCAGCCCGACGATCGCCGACTCGCGCCGACCGAGCGCGAAGAACACCAGCGCCACCACCGAAGCCGTCGCGAACAGCAGCTTCTTGATCAGCGTTCCGGCCTTCTCGCCCGCGCTCGCGCCGTAGTCGCGCGTGACCTCCACCTGCACGTCGGCCGGGATCACGGTGTTGCGCAGCGTGTCCAGCCGCGCGATCAGGTTGCCGGCCACGTCCACTGCGTTCTCGCCCGGCTTCTTCGTGACCGACATCACGACGGCGGGGCGAACGTCGACGCGCGCGCCGCCCGCGGCGTCGTGCGTGACGCTCGCGTGGGTGACGTAGCGACTCGGTGCCGGCGGGCCGTCCGTGACGGCGGCCACGTCGCTCAGATACACGGGCTTGCCGCCGCGCACGCTCACCACCAGCGCGGCCACGTCGTCGGCGCTCGAGAGGAAGTCGCCGGCCACGATCTCCACGCTGGTGTTGCCCCGGATCGAGTCGCCCAGCGGCTGGCCGACGTTGGCGGCGGCGAGCACGTTGCGCAGTTCGGTGAGCGTGACGGCGTAGGCGTTGAGCTTGGCGATGTCGGGCTCGACCCGGATCACCCGCCCCGGGCCGCCCACCGTCTGCACCTCGCGCACGCCGCGCA
>DATCZK010000195.1:0-32188 GCA_036525975.1 Burkholderiaceae bacterium
CGGCGTGGCCCTGAAGAACCGCTTCCGCCAGGCGCTGGGGCTGCCGCCGGCCTGAGTCAGCGCCTGGCCGGCGGGCGCGCCGACATCACGTGCCCCACCTGCCACGGCCGCGCGAGCGCGCGGTGCGCCTCGAGCACCCGCGCGAGGCGATCGAACAGTTCGGCCGGCATGTCTGCGGTGCGCCGCGCGGCGATGTCCACGTGCACCGACAGCGACTCGTAGGTGGCGGCCAGGAATCCCTCGTCGGCGTGGAACATCTCCTGGTAGAAGTGGATTCTCTTGTGGTCGTGGTCGAGCAGCCGCGCCTCGAAGCGAAGCGGGTCGCCCGCGTGCACCTCGCGAACGAAGTGCAGGTGCGACTCCAGCGCGAAGGTGGACGACCCGTGCCGCTCGCGGAATTCCCGCGTGAGGCCGAGCCACTCGAAGAAGGATTCGGCCGCGTTGTCGAAGGCCACGTGGTAGTAGCCCACGTTCATGTGCCCGTTGCGGTCGATCCACTGGGGCAGGACGACGCCGCGCGCGCGGGCGAACGGCACGTCGTCGGCGGCCACCGCGGCCGCGTCCGCGCTCATCGTCGCCCCGGGCGGAGCCGCGCGGCCGCCCCCCTCAGCGAACCACCTGCGCGAGCTCGCCCGCGCCGTAGCGCGACACCATCACCGACAGCGGAACGCCCTTGATCTTCGAGGCCTGGCCCTCGCAGCCGAACTGGCGGTAGCGCTGCAGGCAGATCTGCCGCGCCGCCTCGCGCGCCGGCTTGAGGTACTCGCGGGGGTCGAACTTCCCGGGGTTCTCGGCGAGGAACCTGCGAACGGCGGCCGTCATCGCGAGCCGGATGTCGGTGTCGATGTTGATCTTGCGCACGCCGTACTTGATCGCCTCCTGGATCTCCTCCACCGGCACGCCGTAGGTCTCCTTCATGTCGCCGCCGTACTTGCGGATCTCGGCCAGCAGATCCTGCGGCACCGACGACGAGCCGTGCATCACCAGGTGCGTGTTCGGGATGCGCGCGTTGATCTCCTTGATGCGCGAGATCGCGAGGATGTCGCCGGTGGGCTTGCGGGTGAACTTGTAGGCGCCGTGGCTGGTGCCGATCGCGATCGCGAGCGCGTCGACCTGGGTTTTCTTCACGAAGTCGGCGGCCTGCTCGGGGTCGGTGAGCAGCTGGTCGCGCGTCATCGTGCCCTCGGCGCCGTGGCCGTCTTCCTTGTCGCCCTTCATCGTCTCGAGCGAGCCCAGGCACCCGAGCTCGCCCTCGACCGTGACGCCCACGCCGTGCGCCATCTGCACCACCTTGGTGGTGACGTCGACGTTGTAGTCGTAGCTCGCGATCGTCTTGCCGTCTTCCTGCAGGGATCCGTCCATCATCACCGACGAGAAGCCGATGTCGATCGCGCCCTTGCACACCAGCGGCGACTGGCCGTGATCCTGGTGCATCACGATCGGCACCTTCGGGTAGGTTTCCACCGCGGCCTCGATCAGGTGCTTGAGGAAGGCTTCGCCCGCGTACTTCCGCGCGCCGGCCGAGGCCTGCATGATCACCGGCGCGTCCACCTCGGCGGCGGCGCTCATGATCGCCTGCACCTGCTCGAGGTTGTTCACGTTGAAGGCCGGGATTCCGTAGCCGCTCTCGGCCGCGTGGTCGAGCAGCTGGCGCATCGAGACGAGTGGCATGTGTTCTCTCCTTTCTGGCTTGATGGGTGCGGCGCCTCAGGCGTGCTCGCCGATGCGCAGGATCTTGAGCGTGTTGGTGCCGCCGGATTTCCCGATCGGCTCGCCGATCGTGATGATCACGAGGTCGCCGCGCTCGACCACGCCCTTCTCGAGCAGCCGCGCCTCGGCCTCGACCAGCAGCGCCTCGCGCTCGGTTGACTTGTACTGCAGCAGGATCGGGTGCACTTCGCGGTACAGGCACATGCGCCGGCGGCTGCCCTCCTCGGGCGTGAGCGCGTAGATCGGCACGTTGCAGTCGATGCGCGACATCCACAGCGCCGTCGACCCCGACTGGGTGAGCGCGACCATGGCGCGGATCTTCAGGTGCTGCGCCACGAACAGCGCGCTCATCGCGATCGACTGGTCGATGCGCGTGAAGCCGCGGGTCATGTGCGAGGGCGCCAGCGACGTGGCCTCGCCCCGGTCGGCCTCGGTGCAGATGCGCGCCATCGACTCCACCGTTTCCACCGGGTACTTGCCGGCGGCGGTCTCGGCCGAGAGCATGACCGCGTCGGTGCCGTCGAGCACGGCGTTGGCCACGTCCGAGACCTCGGCGCGGGTGGGCACCGGCGACTCGATCATCGACTCCATCATCTGGGTGGCGGTGATCGTGACCTTGTTCAGCTCGCGCGCCATGCGGATCATCCGCTTCTGCAGCGCGGGCACGGCCGCGTCGCCCACCTCCACCGCGAGGTCGCCGCGCGCGACCATGATGCCGTCGGAGGCCTTGAGGATCTCCTCGAGGTTGCCGATCGCCTCGTAGCGCTCCACCTTCGCGATCACGAGCATCTTCCCGCCGGCCGCGCGCATCAGCTCGCGCGCCATGTACATGTCGCCGGCGTTCCTGGGAAACGACACCGCGAGGAAGTCGGCCTCGAGCTCGACCGCGGTGCGGATGTCCTCCATGTCCTTGGAGGTGAGCGCGGGCGCCGACAGCCCGCCGCCCTGGCGGTTGATGCCCTTGCGGTTCGAGAGCACGCCGCCCACGACCACCGTGCAGTCGATCGCCGTGCCGCCCACGCGGTCCACGCGCATCGTCATGCGCCCGTCGTTGAGCAGCAGCGTGTCGCCGACGTTGACGTCGTTCACCAGCTCCTTGTAGTCGAGGCCCACGCAATCCTTGCCGCCCAGCTCGCAGGCGGTGTCGAAGCTGAACTTGTCGCCCGGCGCCAGCGTGACCTTGCCGTCGGCGAACTTCCCGATCCGGATCTTCGGCCCCTGCAGGTCGGCGAGAACGCCCACGTCGCGGCCCAGGCGCGCCGCGATCTCGCGCACCGACTGCAGCACCCGGCGGTGCTCGTCGACGGTGCCGTGCGAGAAGTTCACGCGCACGACGTTGACGCCGGCGATCAGCATGCGCTCGAGCACCTGCGGGTCGGTGGAAGCCGGCCCCAGCGTGGCGACGATCTTGGTGGCACGAAGCATCAGGTGTCCCTCCGGGGATTGCGACGGCCGGCGCGCACGGGCAGGCTCGACGGGTTCGTCAACCTGTCATTGTCTCGCGAAAACACCCGCGCGTCAGTCTTGCGCCCTGCGCGAGAGCGCCTCCACCGCCGGCAGCGTCTTTCCCTCGAGGAACTCGAGGAACGCGCCGCCGCCGGTGGAGATGTAGTCGATGCGCCCGGCCACGCCGAACTTCGCGATCGCCGCGAGCGTGTCGCCGCCGCCCGCGATCGAGAACCCGCTGGAGTCGGCGATCGCGGTCGCGAGCGCCCGCGTGCCCTGGGCGAAAGCGTCGAACTCGAACACGCCCACCGGGCCGTTCCAGACGATCGTGCCCGCGCCGCGCAGCTGCGCGGCCAGCGCGCGCGCCGTTTCGGGCCCGATGTCGAGGATCAGGTCGTCGTCGGCCACCTCGGAGGCCGGCTTGATCGTGGCGGCGGCGTCGGCCGAGAAGGCCTTGGCGCAGACCACGTCGGTGGGGATCGGCACCGCCGCGCCGCGCGCGGCCATCCGCGCGATGATCCGGCGCGCCTCGTCGAGCAGGTCGCGCTCGGCGAGCGACTTGCCGATCGCCAGCCCGGTGGCCGCCATGAAGGTGTTCGCGATCCCGCCGCCCACGATCAGCTGGTCCACCCGCTCGGCGAGCGCGTCGAGGATCGTGAGCTTGGTCGAGACCTTCGAGCCCGCCACGATCGCCACGAGCGGGCGCGCCGGCGCGTCGAGCGCGCGCGCGAGCGCGTCGAGCTCGGCCGCGAGCAGCGGCCCCGCGCAGGCCACGGGCGCGTGCGCGGCGATCGCGTGCGTGGTGGCCTCGGCGCGGTGCGCGGTGCCGAACGCGTCGTTGGCGTAGACGTCGCACAGCTTCGCCATCTTGCGCGCGAGCGCCTCGTCGTTCTTCTTCTCGCCCCGGTTGCAGCGGCAGTTCTCCAGCAGCACCACCTCGCCGGGCGCGAGCGCGAAGCCGCCGTCGACCCAGTCGGCCACGAGCCGCACCTCGCGCCCGAGCAGTTCGCCCAGCCGCTTCGCCACCGGCGCCAGCGAGTCTTGCGCACGCAGCGTGCCCTCGGTGGGTCGCCCCAGGTGCGAGGTGACCATCACCGCGGCGCCCGCCTTCAGGCAGTGCTCGATCGCGGGCACCGAGGCGCGGATGCGCGTGTCGTCGGTGATCGCCAGCGAGTCGTCCTGCGGCACGTTGAGGTCGGCGCGAATGAACACCCGCTTGCCGGCGAGGTCCAGGTCGGTGAGGCGCTTGAACTGCATTGAACTCGTGCTCCGCGGATGTGCCGCGCCACCCCCGCGACCCGCTCCCGGGGGCAGGCGATCAGCTGGTTTCGGTGAGTACCTGCTCGAGCGCGACGCGCTCCGAGTCGTCGAGCAATTCCACCGGGTCGGCGCCGTCGCGCGTGATCCACTCGGCGTAGCCGGTGGTCTCGCCGCCGGCGCGCCGCACCGAAACGACGTGATCGAGCGACGCGCTGTCGGCGTACATCACGAGCGTGAGGTCGCCGCACTGGAACGCGACTTCGCCCACGGCAACCTGCACCCAGGGCCGGCGAGGGTCCACCAGCCTGATCGGGCGCTTCGCGTCGATCAGCTCGCGCAGCACCTCGGCGACCTCGGCGGCGGTCATCGCGCGCCCGGCCGCCTACTTCGCCGCCATCAGCGCGACGGTCGTGTCGAGCATCCGGTTGCTGAAGCCCCACTCGTTGTCGTACCACGACGAGACCTTGACCAGCCGGCCCGAGACCTTGGTGAGCGTTGCATCGTAGGTGGACGACGCCGGGTTGTGGTTGAAGTCCACCGACACCAGCGGCCCGTCGCTGTACGCGAGAATGCCCTTCATCGGCCCGTCGGCCGCGGCGCGCATCACCGCGTTGATCTCTTCCACGCTGGTGTCGCGCGCCGCGATGAACGAGAGGTCGACGATCGAGACGTTGATCGTGGGCACGCGCATCGCGTAGCCGTCGAGCCGGCCGTTGAGCTCGGGCAGCACGAGCCCCACCGCCGAGGCCGCCCCGGTCTTGGTCGGGATCATCGACTGCGTGGCCGAGCGCGCGCGGCGCAGGTCGGTGTGATAGACGTCGGTGAGCACCTGGTCGTTGGTGTAGGCGTGGATCGTGGTCATCAGGCCCGTGACCACGCCGATGGTGTCGTTGAGCGGCTTTACGAGCGGCGCGAGGCAGTTGGTGGTGCACGAGGCGTTCGAGATCACCGTGTCGGAGGCCTTGAGCACGCCGTGGTTCACGCCGTAGACGATGGTGGCGTCGACGTCCTTGCCGCCGGGCGCCGAGATCACCACCTTCTTCGCGCCGCCCGCGAGGTGCGCGCTGGCCTTTTCCTTGCTGGTGAAGAACCCGGTGCACTCGAGCACCACGTCCACGCCCATCTCGCCCCAGGGCAGTTCGGCCGGGTTGCGGTTCGACAGCACCCGGATCGGGTCGCCGTTGACCACGATCGCGTCGCCCTCGACCGCGACGGTGCCGGGAAACCGGCCGTGCGCGGTGTCGTACTGGGTGAGGTGCGCGTTGATCTTCGCGTCTCCGAGGTCGTTGATCGCGACGATCTCGATCGGGTGCTTCTTGCCGCTCTCGTAGAGCGCGCGCAGCACGTTGCGGCCGATGCGGCCGTAGCCGTTGATGGCAACTCGAATGGTCATTGTTCTCTCCCCAATGTCGAAGACAGCCCGGCGTTGCGCGAGGCCTGCCGCGCGGCGCTCATCGCCCCGCTGCGCGCCGGATCGCCGCGCGCACGGTGGCCGCGACGTTCGCGGGCGTGATGCCGAACAGATCGAACAGCGCCCCGGCCGGCGCCGACTCCCCGTAGCGGTCGACCCCCACCACCGCGTCGCAGCGGTACTTCCACCAGAAATCGGTGACGCCCGCCTCCACCGCGACGCGCGGCAGGCCGTCGGGCAGGACGCGGCGCTTGTAGGCCTCGTCCTGGCGGTCGAACACGCTGGTGGAGGGCATCGACACGACCCGCACCGAGACGCCGGCCTGCGCGAGCAGTTCGCGCGCCGCCAGCGCCACCCCCACCTCGCTGCCGGTGGCGATGATCACGGCGCGCGCGTCGGCCGCGTCGCGCAGCACGTAGGCGCCGCGGCGCACGGCAAGCACCTGCTGGTCGGAGCGCGTGACGAAGGGCACCGCCTGGCGCGAGAACAGCAGCGCGCTCGGCCCGTCGGCGCGCTCGACGGCGACGGCCCACGCCACGGCCGTCTCCACCGGGTCGGCCGGGCGCCAGACGTCCATGGCGGGGATCAGCCTCAACGCGGCGGCGTGCTCCACCGCCTGGTGGGTGGGGCCGTCCTCGCCCAGTCCGATCGAGTCGTGCGTGAACACGAAGATCGCGCGCTGGCGCATCAGGGCGGCCATCCGCAGCGCGTTGCGCGAATAGTCCGAGAAGGTGAGGAAGGTGCCCGCGTAGGGGATGAAGCCGCCGTGCAGCGCGATGCCGTTGACGATGGCCGACATCCCGAACTCGCGCACGCCGTAGTTGATGTGGCGGCCCGGCTGCAGCCCCTGGTCGGACACGCGCAGCGCCCCGCAGCCGGCGAAATCGGTGAGGTTGCTGCCGGTGAGGTCGGCCGACCCGCCCAGCATCTCGGGCACCGCCGGACCGAGGTGATTGAGCGCGTTCTGCGAGGCCTTGCGGGTGGCGATCTTCTCGCCCCGGGCGACCGCGTCGCCCACCATCCGCTCCACGATCTCGTGCCAGTTGGCGGGCAGTTCGCCGCGCATGCGCCGCTCGAATTCGGCGGCCAGCTCCGGGTGCGCCTGGCGGTAGGCGTCGAACAGCGCGCCCCAGCGCGCCTGCGCCTGCGCGCCGCGCGGGCGGCCATCCCAGGCGGCGCGCACGTCGGCCGGGATCTGCCACGGCTCGATCGCGGGCGTGCCCGAGCGCGCCATCGCCTCGCGGGTGAGGCGGATCTCGTCGGCGCCGAGCGGCTCGCCGTGCGCCTTGGCGGTTCCGGCGCGGTTGGGCGAACCCTTGCCGATCACGGTCTTGCACATGATCAGCGTGGGCGCGAAGCGCCCGTCGCGGCCGTTGCGCGCCCATTGCGCCGCCATCTCGATCGCGCGCCCGAGCGCCGAAACGTCGTGCCCGTCCACGCCGGCGATCACGTGCCAGCCGTAGGCCTCGAACCTGCGCGCGGTGTCGTCGCCGAACCAGTGGCGAACCTCGCCGTCGATCGAGATGCCGTTGTCGTCGTAGAGCGCAACGAGCCTCGAGAGCCGCAGCGTGCCGGCGAGCGAGCAGACCTCGTGCGAGATGCCCTCCATCAGGCAGCCGTCGCCCACGAAGGCCCAGGTGAGGTGGTCGACCACCTCGAAGCCCTCGCGGTTGAACTCCTTCGCGAGCAGGCGCTCGGCCAGAGCCATCCCGACCGCGTTGCCGAGCCCCTGCCCCAGCGGCCCGGTCGTGGTCTCCACGCCCGGCGTGACGCCCACCTCGGGGTGGCCCGGCGTGCGCGAGTGCAGCTGGCGGAAGTTGCGCAGGTCGTCGATCGCGAGGTCGTAGCCGGTGAGGTGCAGCAGCGCGTAGAGCAGCATCGAGCCGTGGCCGTTGGACAGCACGAAGCGGTCGCGGTCGGCCCACTTCGGATCGGCCGGGTTGTGGCGAAGCGCCCCGTTCCACAGCGCAACCGCCACCTCGGCCATGCCCATCGGCATGCCCGGGTGGCCCGAGTTGGCTTGCTGCACGGCATCGATCGCGAGCACGCGCAGGGCGTCGGCCATGCGCTGGCTGCCCACGGCAACGGCCGCGGCGTCGAGGGTGGAGGCGCTCGATTTCATCGTGTTCCAGGCGGCAGGAATTGCGGTGGGGGCGCGGCAATTCGCCTCAGCGCCCGAGAGGGCGCGAGTCTAACAAAGTTCGCCAGCGCGGCCACTAACTCCATCGGGTAGCCCGGCCGATCGATCGGGCCGCATGCCGCGCCGGGCTTCATTCTCGCGCACTTCGATATAATCCGTGGCTTCCCGGCACGCGTCTCGTCGCTCTATGAAATGCAAGGACTGCATCTCACCGCTGATCTGTATGGCTGCAGTTGCTCGGCCTCGCTGCTGACCGACGCGAAGGCGCTCGCGGCGCTGTGTGCGCGCGCGGTCGGGCAATCGCAGCTCACGATCGTCGACGAGAAGTTCTTCACTTTCCCCGACTTCGAAGGCCAGCCTGGCGGCGTGACCGGGGCCGTGCTGCTGGCCGAGTCGCATCTGGCGCTGCACACCTGGCCCGAGCGCGGCAGCGTGACGCTCGACGTGTACGTGTGCAATTTCTCCACCGACAACTCGGCCAAGGCCGAGCGCCTGATGGACGACCTGATCATCGCGTTCGCCCCCGCCGACCAGACCACGAACCGGATCCTGCGCGGTTCGGCCGAACCCGGCACCAGCTCCGACGAACTCCTGCTCGAGTGGCTCAACACCGACAGCGCGTTCGGCTTCAGGGCGCGCAAGCGGCTGGAGACGGTGCGCTCGCCCTACCAGACCGTGGAAGTGTTCGACACGCCGCAATTCGGCAAGCTGTTCCGCATCGACGGCTGGTACATGACCTCCGAGCGCGACGAGTTCTTCTATCACGAGCCGATCGTGCACTGCGCGGCGATCGCCCACCCGGATCCGAAGTCGGCGCTCGTGATCGGCGGGGGCGACGGCGGCTCGAGCGAGGAGCTGCTCAAGCACGCGACGATCGGTCGCGTGGTGATGGCCGAGCTCGACCCGGAAGTGGTGCGGGTGGCCAAGCGCTACCTCGGCGAAGTGCACCGCAACGCCTTCGACGACCCGCGGCTCGAGGTTCACATCGGCGAGGGCTTCGCGTTCACCGAGAGCAACGCCGAGCGCTTCGACCTGATCGTGCTCGACCTCACCGACCCCGACACGCCCGCCAGGCGGCTGTACACGCCCGAGTTCTTCGAGATGGCGCGGCGCGCGCTCAACCCGGGCGGCGCGATCTCGCTGCACATCGGCTCGCCGGTGTTCCAGCCCGAGCGCGTGCGCGCGCTGCTGGCCGACCTGCGCTCGGTGTTCCGCATCGTGCGCCCGCTGGGCCAGTACATTCCGCTGTACGGCTCTTACTGGGGCATGGCGGTGGCGTCCGACTCGCTCGACCCGCGGCTGGTGAGCGCGGAGGTGGTGGAGGAGCGCCTCGCCGGGCGCGGCGTCGACCGGCTGCAGCTGTACAACGGCGAGATCCACTCGGCGCTGTTCGCGCTGCCCAACTTCTACCGGGCGCTGCTCGACTAGGGCCTGTCCACACGACGCTGGAGCCCACGTGAACCCTCCAAAGAGCCTGCATCGAGGCGCAAAGCGCGCGCGGCGTCGGTGAGATCGAAGCCATGCGCGCGCGCCTGCACCTGCCCGGACCGCTGCGCGAGGGCCAGCGCGCCGAGCTCGGCCCCGGCGAGCAGCACTACCTGCAGCGCGTGCTGAGGCTGCGCGCGGGGCAGGCGATCGAGGTGTTCGACGGCGCGGGCCGGCGCTTCGTGGCGCGCGTGGGCGCGCTGTCGCAGCGCGGCGCGCACCTGCTGCTGGGCGAGGCGCTCGCGGCAACCCCCGAGAGCCCGCTGCGCGTCACGCTCGCGCAGTGCCTCTCGAGCGCCGAGAAGATGGACTGGACGATCGAGAAGGCGGTGGAGCTGGGCGTGCACCGGATCGTGCCGATCGCGTCGGCGCGCTCGGTGGTGCGTCTGGACGCCGAGCGCGCCGCGCGCCGCGTGGAGCACTGGCGGCGGCTGATCGGCGCGGCCTGCGCGCAGTGCGGCCGCGACACGCTCCCCGGGATCGACGCGCCGCAGCCGCTGGCCCATTGGCTCGACGCGCGATCGCGCGCGCACGAAGCGGTCGTGCTCGCGCCGGGCGCCGCGACCCGGCTCGCCACGCTCGCGCTCGCCGGGCCGGAGGTGGACCTGCTGGTGGGCCCCGAGGGCGGCCTCGCCGACGACGAGCTGGCCGCCGCCGCGCGCGCGGGGTTCGCCGCCGCGTCGCTCGGCGCGCGCGTGCTGCGCACCGAGACCGCGGGCCTGGCCGCGCTCGCGATACTGCAGTCGCGCCTGGGCGACATCTAGGGCGCGGGCACGCAGCCGGCGCGAACAGGCCCCGGCTGGCCGGGCGCGCCGCTCAGGCGCGCGCGACCGAGTAGAACACGCGAAACGCCCAGTCGCGGTCGTAGTAGTACTCGGCGGCGTCGCGAAAGACGTCGAGCAGCGCGTCGCGATCCTTCTGCCCGAAGGCTTCGGTGCCCGGGAGGTTTTCCAGCACGACCACGAACCCCGGTTGGTCGGCCTCGAGCGGCGGCTTGAGGTCGGTTACGCAGTCGTAGAGCGCGTCGAGGTTGCGGCCGAAGTGCTCGGGCAGCGCGAAGGCCTTGGCCAGCGCGTCGAGCACGCCCTTCTTGTCGCGCGCCTTTGCGAGGTCCGCGTGCAGCAGGCGCTGGTCGGCGCGCGCGGCCGACTTGCGCAGCTCGTCGAAATCGTACGCGCCGAGCGGGAGCACCGCCTGCGGGGGGATGTTGCTGAACGCGCTCATCGCGTCATTCCCGAATTCGGCTGAAGCTGCGGTAGTGGTCGGCGGTGTAGTAATACTCGCCCGACGAGCGCGGGTCGCCTCCGGCGACGATGCGCCTCGCGCCCCGGTCGCGCGCGCCCGGCGTGCGCACCGTGTACTCGGTGTAGTAGCCGCGCTCGCGCCGCGCGAGCAATCCCTCGCGGTTGCCGAACACCGTGCCGTCCTTCTCGTAGCGAAACGGCCCGCCGCGGCGAATGGCCGCCAGCGTTTCGCGCGCCTCGGGCGGAAGGTCGGCGACGAGGATTTCGGCCGTCGGCGAGCCCGGCGCGAGCGCGGGGCCGCGCGCGTGCGCGCCGGGCAACAGGCACGTCCAGGCCAGCGACAGGCCGAGCAGAAGGCGCGCGATCCACATGCGCGCCATGCTAAAGCACAGTCGGCGCCGGTGAAAGCCCGCGCGCGCGAAGCCCGGCACCGACGGGAACCCGGCCTGCGGGGCTGAGGAAACGGCGCGTGCCGGGCTGAGGAAGCTGGGCCTGCCAGGCTCAGGAAACGGGGCCTGCCGGGCTGAGGAAACGGGGCCTTCCGGGCCAGCGGGAACGGCGCCCCTCAGGCCTGCGCGTTCTCGCTCGCCTCGTGCCGGGCCTCGTCTTCGGGCCGCACGCCGATCGACTCGATCGCCCGGTCCACCGACGAGTGCTGCTCGAGCAGGCGCGCCCGGTCGGTGTCGAACAGCGCCGCGAGCTGGGCGCGATCCATCGCCATCGCGCCCTCGGGATAGCGGCTGAGCACGTAGAGCTTGTGCGCCGGACTGATCCAGGCCAGGCGATAGCTGAGGAACTCGCCGCTGCCGGTGGCGTCGACTTCGATCGAATCCCCGCGCCTGAGCTCTCCGAGCATGATCGACTGCGCCTCCACGGTGGGCGGTTCGACCCGCTGCGGCTCGGAGGGCGGGAGCATCGGAGAGAACTGGATGCGTCCGTCGGAGCGCATCTTCAGGTTCGTTTCGCGCCGGGCAGCGCTCGCGGCCGCGGCCGCGCTCGCCTTGGCGGCGCCGATCGCGGCGGTGTGCGCCGCGAGCAGTTCGTTGGTGAAGGCCTGCCGGGCGTCTTCGGGCATGCCCACGATGCGCAGCCCGGCGGCCATCCCCGAGATCATTCGCGGCAGCAAGCCGGCGAGGCGCGCCACCTCTTCGGGAATCTTCGGCGCCACGCTCCAGATCAGGCCCTCGCACACGGCGAGCGCGTCCTTGGCCTCGAGGGGCGTTCCTTCGACGCCCACCTTCAACTCGGCCAGAACGCGCGACCACCACGCGTCGAGGAAGTCGCGCAGGAACTGCGGCGTGTCGGGATCGATGCGATCGGCAATCGCCGCGCGCGCCACCGCGCGCGCGTGCAGCACCTCCTCGGCGCGCTGCGCTTCGCGCGTGACCTGCGCGAGCCGCTCGGCGCGACGGCCGGACTCCTCGCGGGCGAGCTGTTCCACCCGCTCGCGCGCTTCGTCGAACACGCTCAGGTCGCGGTCGAAACTCTGCAATACCCATTCCACCGTCGACTCGATGCCCTCGACGAGCTCCGCGCCGGCCGCCAGTTCGGCGTCCGGATCGGCGGCCACCTCGGAGATGCGGTCGATCAGCCTGCGCATCGGGTGCTGGCGCCGCGCGAAGAAGCTGCGGTCGATCAGCGCCGCCTTGATCGCCACCACCTGCAGGCGCAGCAGCTGCTGCTTGACGACGTCCGCGAGGCGCTTGTCGGCGTAGATGTAGTCGAACACCATCGAGACGATCTCGACGGTGAGCTGGTCGAGCGCCGAACCCTTGTCGCGCGCGCGCTCGGCGAGGTCGGCGAACAGCTCCGAGGCGATCACCGGCGCGCCGGTGGCCTTCGACTGCACGTGGCTCAGCGCCTCGAGCAGCGGCGGCTCCACCGACGGGATCGGAAGGTCCGCGACCGCGAACGTCTCCGGGTCCGACAGCATCTTGGTGGCGCTGGCGCGCGAGCCCGCCGAGCCGAGCGCGAGCTGCGAGAGCACCGACTCGACCTCGCGCGCGATCGCCGTCTGCGCGGGGGCGGGCGCCGCGTTGCCCTGCCCCGCTCCCGACCCGGCGTGCTCCTCGCCCGCCGCGCGAGCGTTCGCCGCCGGATCCCGCGCCCTGTCGGCGGATTTCGCGCCGGCCGCGGTCACTTCCACCTGCGGGCGGATCCTGGGCAGCACCTGGTTCGAGCGCAGGCGCTCGTTCACCGTCGAGTACACGGTGTTGAGGTTGGCCGAAACGTGCGGCTCGAAGGCCTCGAGCAGCGCCGTCTGCACCTCGCGCGCCGGGGCGATGCCGTCGAGCGCCGTCTTCAGCGCCTCGAACACCGCCTCGGGGGCGGCCGGATGCTTCTGCTCGTCGAACCAGTCGCGCTCGATCAGCGCGCCGAGCCGGGCGCGAACGCCCAGCACCTCGTCGGGGTCGAGCTTGCCGCGCGCCTTGTTCACGAGCCGGTCGACCGCGAACCTGGCCTGGAGCACGTCTTCGTCGACCAGCGAGAGCTCGTGGCCTGAATAGTCGTCGCTCGCGGCCTGCGCCGCGTCGTTGAACAGCCGCCGCTCGAACACCTCGGTGAACGCGCGCCGGAACCGCAGTTCGATCTCGGTGCGGTGCTGCCGCACCACGCTCATCGCATCGAGCAGCGCGATCTTCTCGATCTCGTCCTTGCTCTTCATCGCAAGCCCGGAGAGTTCCTCGCCCATTGCCCCGAGCGCCTCGCCGACCACGCGCGCGAGGCGCGAGATCACGAGTTCGCGGCAATCCTGGAGCAACTCGAAGCGCCGGCGCGCATCGGTGGGCGCGGCTGGCCTGGATTCCTGCTCGCTGCTGGGAGTAACGATTGTGCTCACGGGTGACGGCGTCGCTCGGTAATGCGCGGAGCCGGAAAGACCCCGCACGCGAAGCGAGCCTACGCCCGGCGATTTTCCCCGGTCAATGCACGCGCGCCGGGCACCGTGCAGCCGGCGTCGCCCTTCCGACGAGCGGCGCCGGCGATGGCAACTATTTCACGGCCGCGGCGACACGGCCGCGGCGACACGGCCGCGGGGGACGTCACGGCCGCGGGGGCGCCGCGGCCTGGGCGCCCGCGCGCCGGCGCCCCGCTCAGCGCTCGGAGTTGATGTCCACCGCCGTCCAGGCGCTCATGTTCACGATCCGGCGCACGGTGGCCGAGGGCGTGAGGATGTGCACCGGACGGGCGGCGCCCAGCAGCACCGGGCCCACCGCGATGTTGTTCCCTGCCGCCGCCTTGAGCAGGTTGTAGGCGATGTTCGCCGCCTCGATCGTGGGCAGCACGACGAGGTTGGCGTCGCCCTTGAGCGTGGACCGCGGCATGCTCTGCTCGCGAAAGCGCGCGTCGAGCGCCGCGTCGCCGTGCATCTCGCCGTCGATCTCGAGCTGCGGCGCGCGCTCGCGAACGATCGCCAGCGCGGCGCGCATGCGGCGCGCCGACTCGGTGTCGAAGCTGCCGAAATTGGAGTGCGACACCAGCGCCACCCGCGGGCGGATCCCGAAGCGCCGGAGCTCGTCGGCCGCCAGCATCGTGATCTCGGCGAGCTGCTCGGCGCTCGGCGCGACGTTGACGTGCGTGTCCACCAGCGTGAGCTGGCGGTTGGGCAGCATCAGCGTGTTCATCGCGGCGTACACGGTGGTGCCCGGGCGATGGCCGATCACGCGGTCGACGTAGTTCAGGTGCATCTCGTGGGTGCCGAAGGTGCCGCAGATCATGCCGTCGGCGTCGCCCTTGCGCACCATCATCGCGCCGATCAGGGTGAGGCGGCGGCGCATCTCGATCTTCGCGTACTGCTCGGTGACGCCGATGCGGTCGGTGAGCCGGTGGTATTCCTGCCAGTAGTCGCGGTAGCGCTCGTCCCACTCGGGGTTGATCAGGTCGAAGTCCGCCCCGGCGCGCATCCGCAGCCCGAAGCGCTCGATGCGCTTTTCCAGCACCGCCGGGCGCGCGATCAGCACCGGGCGCGCGATCTTCTCGTCGATCACCACCTGCGCCGCGCGCAGCACGCGCTCCTCCTCGCCTTCGGCGTAGACGATGCGCTTGCGCGACACGCTCCTCGCCGCGTCGAAGATCGGCTTCATGAAGTTGCCCGAGTGGTAGACGAACTGCTCGAGCTGCGCGCGGTACGCGTCGAAGTCGGCGATCGGGCGGGTGGCCACGCCCGAGTCCATCGCCGCCTGCGCCACCGCCGGGGCGATCTTCGCGATCAGGCGGGGGTCGAAGGGCTTCGGGATCAGGTACTGCGGGCCGAAGGCGATGTCGCCGGTGCCGTAGGCCGCGGCAACCACCTCGGACTGCTCCACCCGCGCCAGCTCGGCGAGCGCGCGCACGACCGCGATCTCCATCTCGCGCGTGATCGTGGTGGCGCCCACGTCGAGCGCGCCGCGAAAGATGAACGGGAAGCACAGCACGTTGTTCACCTGGTTCGGGTAGTCGGTGCGCCCCGTGGCCATGATCACGTCGTCGCGCACCGCGTGCGCCTCCTCGGGCATGATCTCCGGGGTGGGGTTGGCGAGCGCGAAGATCAGCGGCCGCGGCGCCATCTTCGCCACCATCTCGGGCTTGAGCACCCCGGCCGCCGACAGCCCGAGGAACGCGTCGGCGCCCTCGATGATCTCGGCGAGCGTGCGCGCGTCGGTGGGCTGCGCGAAGCGCTCCTTGTCCGGATCCATCAGCTCGGCGCGCCCCTTGTAGACCACCCCCGCGAGGTCCGAGACCCAGATGTTCTTCTCCGGCATGCCGAGGTCGACGAGCAGGTCGAGGCAGGCGAGCGCCGCCGCGCCCGCGCCGCTCACCACCAGCTTGATCTGCGAGATGTCCTTGCCGACCACCGCCAGCGCGTTGGTGAGCGCGGCCCCCACCACGATCGCCGTGCCGTGCTGGTCGTCGTGGAACACCGGGATCTTCATCCGCTCGCGCAGCTTGCGCTCCACGTAGAAGCAGTCGGGCGCCCTGATGTCCTCGAGGTTGATGCCGCCGAACGTGGGCTCGAGCGCGGCCACCACGTCCACCAGCTTGTCGAGGTCGTGCTCGGCGATCTCGATGTCGAACACGTCGATGCCGGCGAACTTCTTGAACAGCACCGCCTTGCCTTCCATCACCGGCTTGGACGCGAGCGGGCCGATGTTGCCCAGCCCCAGCACCGCCGTGCCGTTCGTGACCACCGCCACCAGGTTGCCGCGGCTCGTGTAGCGCGACGCGTTCGCCGGGTCGGCCACGATCTCCTCGCACGCCGCCGCCACGCCGGGCGAGTAGGCGAGCGCGAGGTCGCGCTGGTTCGACAGCTTCTTGGTGGCCGTGACGGCGATCTTGCCCGGCCCGCCCTGCTCGTGGTACTCGAGCGCTGCACGGCGGAAGTTCGGATCCATCTTCGTTGGCATCTGCGGTATTCCTAGGCGAGGGGTTTGCCGTTCACCAGCCGCATGGTGCCACGCGCGCGTGCCCTACGACGAACCCCAGACCTGCCGCGCCGTGTCCACCACCAGGCGGATCTTCTCGGCCTGCGCCTCGACCGCGATCCGGTTGCCGTGCACGGTGCTGGAGAACCCGCACTGCGGCGAGAGCGCCAGCTGCTCGATCGGAACGTACTTCGCGGCCTCGTCGATGCGCCGCATCAGCTCGTCCTTCGACTCGAGCGAGCCCAGTTTCGTGCTCACCAGCCCCAGCACGACGATCTTGCCCGGGGGCGTGAAGCGCAGCGGCGCGAAACCGCCCGAGCGCGCGTCGTCGTACTCGAGGAAGTACCCGTCGACCGCGAGCTCGTCGAGCAGCGCCTCGGCCACCGGTTCGTACCCCCCTTCGGCGGCCCACGCGCTCTGGAAGTTGCCGCGGCACAGGTGGATGCACACCGTCATCGCCTGCGGCCGGTCGCGAATCGCGTCGTTGATGAAGCGCGCGTAGCGTCGCGGCAGCTCGTCGGGATCGTCGCCGCGCTGGCGCGCGCCCTCGCGCATCTTCGGGTCGCACAGATAGGCGAGGTTCGTGTCGTCGAGCTGCACGTAGGTGCAGCCCGCGTCGGCCAGCGCCCGGAGTTCGGCGCGGTACGCGCTCGCCACGTCGGCGTAGAACGCCTCCAGGTCGGGATACGCATCGCGGCTGATCGCGCCCCGCCCGCCGCGGAAGTGCAGCATCGTGGGCGAGGGAATCGAGACCTTGGGCACTTTCCCCGTGACCGACTTGAGGTACCGGAAGTCGGCGAGCTGGATCGGCGCAACGTGGCGCACCTTGCCCGTCACGTGCATCACCGGCGGCGCGAAGTCGACGTTGCCGCCCGCGCCCCTGAAGCTCACCGAGATGCCGCCCCTGGCCTCGACGCCGGCGAGTTTCTCGAGGAAGTCGACGTGGAAGTAGGTGCGCCGGAACTCCCCGTCGGTGATGCCCTGCAGGCCGAGGTCCTCCTGGAACCTCACCACCTCGCGGATCGCTTCGTCCTCGGCCGCGCGCAGGGCGGCGGCGTCGATCTCGCCCTTGCGGTGCCGCTCGCGGGCCGCGATCAGCCCGGGTGGCCGCAGGAAGCTGCCCACGTGGTCGGCCCTGAAGGGCGGGCGCTTGCGCGCGCTCGTTTCGCTGTGTTCCATCGATCCCTCCTCAATTCCCCCGCGCCGCGGGCAGCCCCATTTCCAGAACGCGCGCAACGTGCACGGCCTCTCGCCCTGCGCCGTCGCGGATCTGGTGACGACAGCTGGTTCCGTCGGCCACGACCAGCGCGTTCTCGCCGGCGGCGCGCACCGCCGGCAGCAGGCTCGCCTCGGCCATCGCCATCGACACCTCGTAGTGCTCGGCCTCGTAGCCGAAGCTTCCCGCCATGCCGCAGCAGCTCGACTCGATCAGCCGCGTCTCGAGCCCGGGCACGAGCGCGAGCACCGCCTCGATCGGGCGCACCGCGTCGAAGGCCTTCTGGTGGCAGTGCGGGTGCAGCAGCGCGCGCGCGGCCGCGATCGGCGCGAACTGCACGCGGAACCTGCCCGCGGCGTGCTCGCGCGCGATGAATTCCTCGAACAGCAGCGCGTTGCGCGCGAGCTCGGCGGCCGGCTCGCCCAGGCCCATCGCGAGGAACTCGTCGCGCATCGTGAGCAGGCACGAGGGCTCGAGCCCCACGACCGCGACGCCGCGCCGCACGTGAGGCAGCAGCGCGTCGAGCGTGCGCCGCGCCTCGGCGCGCGCCTCCTCGACCAGTCCGGTGGCGAGAAAGCTGCGCCCGCAGCACAGCGCGCGGCGCGGCTTCGGGTCCGACGCCAGCGCCCGCGCCACGATCACCCGGTAGCCCCCCGCCTCGAGCACGCGCTTCGCGGCGCGCAGGTTCTCGGGCTCGAAGTTGTCGTTGAAGGTGTCGGCGAAGAGCACGACTTCGCGCACGGCCGCGGCGTCGGCCCGCGCGCGGTCATCGGCCGGCTCGCGCCGCACGAAGGTGTCGCCGCGCCAGCGCGGCAGCGTGCGCCGCGCGGAGAAGCCGGTGAAACGCTCGCTCAACGCCGCGAGCCCGGGCACCGCGTCGCGCAGGTTCGCCAGCCAGCGCAGGCGCGACGCCCACGCCGCGTAGCGCGGCAGGTACGCCACGAGCCGGTCCTTCAGCCGCAGGCCGTTCGTGCGCCGGTACTGGTGGAGGAACTCGATCTTCATCCGCGCCATGTCCACGCCGGTGGGGCACTCGCGCTTGCACCCCTTGCAGCTCACGCACAGGTCCATCGTCTCGTAGAGCTCGCGCGAGCCGAGCGCGTCGCCGCCCAGGCGCCCCGAGAGCGCGAGCCGCAGCGTGTTGGCGCGCCCGCGCGTGAGGTGCCGCTCGTCGCGCGTGACCCGGTAGCTCGGGCACATCGTGCCGGCGTCGAACTTGCGGCAGTGGCCGTTGTTGTTGCACATCTCCACCGCCTTGGCGAACCCGCCCGCCGGGTCGCCGCCGGTGCCGGGCGCGGTGGTGGCCTCGGTGGCCGGGTCGTTGCGCACGTTCCAGCCAGACCAGTCGAGCGCGGTGGCGAGCGGCGCCACCCGGTAGCCCGGCGGGAAGCGAAACAGCCGCGCGTCGTCCATCTTCGTGCCGCGCACGATCTTGCCCGGGTTCATCAGCCCCAGCGGGTCGAACAGGTCTTTCACGCGCTCGAAGGCGCCCGTGATGCGCTCGCCGTACTGCCAGCGCACCCACTCGGTGCGCACCAGGCCGTCGCCGTGCTCGCCCGAGAACGCGCCCTTGTACTGGCGCACCATCGCCGACGCTTCCTCGGCAATGGAACGCATCTTCGCCGCGTCGCCGGCGCGCATGTCGAGGATCGGGCGCACGTGCAGCGTGCCCACCGAGGCGTGCGCGTACCAGGTGCCGCGCGTGCCGTGGCGCGCGAACACCTCGGTGAGCCGCGCCGTGTACTCGGCCAGGTGCTCGAGCGGCACCGCGCAGTCCTCGATGAAGCTCACCGGCTTGCCGTCGCCGCGCAGCGACATCATGATGTTCAGGCCCGCCTTGCGCACCTCCCACAGCGCCTTCTGGCGCGCCTCCTCGGGCATCTCCACGACCGAGCCGGGCAGCCCGAGCTCGCCCATCAGCTCGCCGAGCGCGGCGAGCCTGGCGCGCAGCGCCGCCGGGTCGTCGCCGCAGAACTCCACCAGCAGCACCGCCTGCGGCTCGCCGATCAGCGCCGCGTCGACGGTGGCGCGGAACACCGGGTTGGCGCGCGCGAGGTCGATCATCGTGCGGTCCACGAGCTCCACCGCGGTGGGCACGAGCTTGACGATGTGCTGCGCGCTGTCCATCGCGGCGTGGAAGCTCGGGAAGTTCACGACCCCGAGCACGCGCGCGCGCGGCAGCGGCGCGAGCTTGAGGTGCAGCCTGCGGAAGTACGCGAGCGTGCCCTCGGAGCCCACCAGCAGGTGCGCGAGGTTGACCGAGCCGTCGTCGGTGTAGGGGCGCTCCGAGCGCGGGTGGAACACGTCGAGGTTGTAGCCCCCCACCCGGCGCAGCACGCGCGGCCACACGCGCTCGATCTCGTCGCGCTCGCTCGCGGCGAGCTCGAACAGCGACGACACCAGCGTGGAGGCGCGGGTGGACGCGAGCGCGCGCTTGGCGTTCTCGCCGAAGGGGCCGAAGAACTGCTGCGTGCCGTCGGCGAGCACCGCGTCGATGCCCAGCACGTTGTGCACCATGTTGCCGTAGGCGATCGAGCGCGACCCGCAGGAGTTGTTGCCCGCCATCCCGCCGATCGTGGCCTGCGCGGAGGTGGACACGTCCACCGGGAACCACAGCCCGTGGGGCTTGAGGAACGCGTTGAGCCGGTCGAGCACGATCCCGGGCTGCACCTCGACCGTGGCCGCGTCGCGGTCGAAGGCCACGACCTTGTCGAGGTGCTTCGTGTTGTCGATCACGAGCGCCTCGCCCACCGTCTGCCCGCACTGGCTGGTGCCGCCGCCGCGCGGCAGGATCGGCACGCGCAGCTCGCGCGCGAGCTCGATCGCGGCGATCGCGTCTTCCTCGTCGGCGGGCACGACCACGCCCACCGGATCCACCTGGTAGATCGACGCGTCGGTGGCGTAGCGCCCGCGCGAGGCGCGATCGAACAGCACCTCGCCGCGCAGCGTGCGCCGCAGGCGCTGCGCGAGGCGGCTTCGCTCGCGCGCCGCCGATTCCGCGATCGCGATCGGTGCCGGCGCGTTCATCGCAGTGCGTCCAGCGTCACTTCAGTCGGCCGCCATCGCCCGCGGAGCGTCCCGGTCGGGGAGTTCCCGGTCGGCTTCGCCCGCCCCGGGGGCCGACTGCGCCGCGCGCAGCTCCTCGAGCACCGCGTCGCGCTTGTGGCGCAGGTGCTGCTCGAGCACCTCGCGCAACGCCCGCCCGTCCGCGGCCGCGAGCGCGTCGATCATCGCGCCGTGCTCGCGCACCGCAACGTCCCACTTCTCGCTGTTGAAGTTCGAGCGGAAGCGAAGGTTCTGGATGCGCAGGTTCACGCTGTCGTAGGCCTCGGTGAGCTCGGGGTTGCGCGCGCAGCGGTTGATCGCCTCGTGCACGCCGCGATTGAGCCGGTAATACAGCGGCAGGTCGCGCCGCGCGTGCGCGGCGAGCATCTCGAAGTGCATCGCGCGGATCTCGTCGAGCTCGGCCGGCGTGCGGCGCGCGGCCGCGAGCTCGCCCGACAGCCCTTCGAGCGCCGCCATCAGTTCGAACAGGTGCTCCACGTCCTGCGCCGACAGCCTGGCGACGATCGCGCCGCGGTTCGGGTTGAGCTCCACCAGCCGCTCGGCGGCGAGCACCTTGAACGCCTCGCGCAGCGGCGTGCGCGAGACGCCGAGCCGCTCGCACAGCACCCGTTCGTTGAGCCGCGAGCCCGGCGCGAGCGCGCCCTCGGTGATCATCTCGCGCAGCCGCTCGGCCACTTCCTCGTGGAGCGCGCGACGCTCGATCGGCACCGCGTTCGGGGCGCCTGGGCTCATTCGCAGGGAACCGTCAATTTGCATTCAATTCCGAAATCTTGCTGAAAATTGCGGTTGCAACCCGATTATTTTGCATTCAAAATACCAAACTCGCAATCGTGGAGCGTTGCATGAAACTCGCGAACGGGCTGGCGCTGAACTCGCATCCGAGCGGGCGCCACTTCCTGCAGATCCCGGGGCCGACGAACGTTCCGGACCGGATCCTGCGCGCGATGGACTACCCGACCATCGACCATCGCGGGCCCGAGTTCCAGCAGCTGGGCAAGTCGGTGCTCGCCGGAATCCGCCAGATCTTCGCCACCGGCCAGCCGGTCGTGATCTACCCCGCCTCGGGCACCGGCGCGTGGGAAGCGGCGCTGGTGAACACGCTCTCGCCGGGCGACACGGTGCTGATGTGCGAGACCGGGCAGTTCGCCGCGCTGTGGCGCAGGCTCGCCGAGCGGCTCGGCCTGAAGGTGGAGTTCATCGCGGGCGACTGGCGCCACGGCGCCGACCCGCAGGCGATCGGCGCCGCGCTCGCGGCCGACGCCGGGCACTGGATCAAGGCGGTGTGCGTGGTGCACAACGAAACCTCCACCGGCGTGACGAGCCGGGTGGCCGAGGTGCGCGCCGCGATCGACGCCGAGAAGCACCCCGCGCTGCTGCTGGTGGACACGATCTCGTCGCTCGGGTCGATCGACTACCGGCACGACGCGTGGGGCGTGGACGTCACGGTGGCCGGCTCGCAGAAGGGGCTGATGCTGCCCCCGGGCCTGTCGTTCAACGCGGTGAGCGAGAAGGCGCTGGCGGCGTCGAAGTCGGCGCGCCTGCCGCGCTCGTACTGGGACTGGAACGAGATGCTCGCGGCGAACGCGAACGGCTTCTTTCCCTACACGCCGGCGACGAACCTGCTCTACGGCCTGCACGAGGCGATCGCGATGCTGCTCGAGGAGGGGCTCGCGAACGTGTTCGCGCGCCACCGCCGCCACGCCGAGGCCACGCGCGCTGCGGCCAAAGCCTGGGGGCTCGAGGTGCTGTGCGCCGACCCGCGCGAATACAGCCCCGTCCTCACCGCCATCCTGATGCCCGAGGGGCACAACGCCGACGCGCTGCGCAAGGTGGCGCTCGAGCGCTTCAACATGTCGCTCGGGCAGGGGCTTGGAAAGGTCGCCGGCAAGGTGTTCAGGATCGGGCACCTCGGAGACTTCAACGACCTGATGCTGATCGCCACGCTGGGCGGCGTGGAGATGAGCCTCGGGCTTTCCGGCGTGCCGCACCGCCCCGGCGGGGTGCAGGCCGCGATGCAGGTGCTCGCGGCAGCGAAGCGCGCGAGCCAGCCGGCCGAGGCGAGCGCCCATGCCGCCTGAGCACGGCAACCGCCCGGTACGGTATCTTCCCGCGAACATCTTTCCGCGAACGACAAACCCCAGATCAACGAGGAGACACAGATGAAGAACCCAGTCCGCAAGTCCGCCACCATCGCGCATGCACGCCGCGGCGTGCTCGCATCGATCGCCCTCGCCGCCGGTGCCGCCGTGTTCTCGCTGCCGGCGGCCGCCCAGCAGATCGAGATCAAGCTCGGGCACGTTGGCGAGCCCGGATCGCTGTTCCAGTCGAGCGCCG
The DNA here is from genome assembly GCA_036525975.1 of Burkholderiaceae bacterium. GTDB lineage: Bacteria > Pseudomonadota > Gammaproteobacteria > Burkholderiales > Burkholderiaceae_E > Quisquiliibacterium. The sequence continues at coordinate 22,712 of DATCZK010000195.1, forward strand.
ACGAATTCGCCAAGCGCGCCAACGAGAAGCTCGGCGCCAAGGCCAAGGTCGTCATTTTCGGCTCGAGCCAGCTGGGCAGCGACAAGGAGATGCTGCAAAAACTCAAGCTCGGCACGATCGACCTCGCGATTCCTTCCACCGTGATGTCCTCGGAAGTGGACCTGTTCGGCGTCTTCGAGATGCCCTACCTGGTCAAGGACCGCGACCACATGAAGAAGATCGAGAAGGACATCGTCTGGCCGTCGCTGGCCCCCGAGGCCGCGAAGAAGGGGCTGAAAGTGGTGGCGGTGTGGGAAAACGGCTACCGCCACATCACCAACAACAAGCGCCCGATCAACGTGCCCGACGACCTCAAGGGCATCAAGCTGCGCACCCCCAACGGCAAGTGGCGCGTGAAGATGTTCCAGGCCTACGGCGCGAACCCGAGCCCGATGAAGTTCTCCGAGGTGTTCACCGCGCTGCAGACCGGCGTGATGGACGGCCAGGAGAACCCGTTCACGCAGATCTACAGCGCCAAGTTCCAGGAGGTGCAGAAGTTCCTGTCGCTCACCGGGCACGTCTACACGCCGGCCTACCTGATGGCCGGGTCGAAGAAGTGGGCTTCGCTGCCCGCCGACGTGCGCAAGGTGCTCGAGGACACGGCCAAGGAAACGCAGGCCTACGTCTACCAGACGGCCGCTGCCGCCGAAGACGACCTGCTCGGCAAGCTCAAGGCCTCGGGCATGCAGGTGAACACCCCCAACAAGGAGGCGTTCATCGCCGCGTCCAAGTCGGTGTACGCCGAGTTCGGCAAGGAAGTGAAGGGGGCGGACCAGCTGATCGCGAAGGCGATCGCGCTCGGCAAGTGATCTGACGCGCGCCTGAGCGGACGGAACACACGATGGAGCGCATCCGTCGCGGATACGAGCGCGCGCTCGAGTGGCTCGTGATCGCGCTGATGGCGGCGCTCGCGGTCGAAGTGACCGTGGGCGTCGTGTTCCGCTCGCTCGGCGCGGCGCTCGTCTGGTACGACGAGGTGGCCGCGATCCTGCTGGCCTGGCTCACTTTCTACGGCTCGGCGCTGGCCGCGGCCAAGCGCGGGCACATCAGCTGCCCCGAGCTGGTCGCGATGCTGCCGCCGGCGCCGCGCACCGCGATCACGATCCTGGTGGAGGTGATCGTGATCGGCTTTTACGCGCTGATCGGCTGGATGGGCTGGAGGGTGCTCGAAGTGCTCGAGTTCGACTACCTGGTGAGCCTTCCGGAGATCCCGGTGATGTACATCCAGTCGGTGATCCCGATCTCCGCGGCGATGATCATCGCCGCCGAGCTGCTCACCTTCGGCGAGGCGCTGAAGTGGGCGCGCACCGAGCACGCGAGCGGCGCAACGGCCGAAGCCGCGGCGCGCGAAGCGTCGCACTGAGCCACGGAACCCGCAGATGGAAATGCTGCTCCTGTTCGGCTGCGTGCTCGCGCTCGTGCTGATCAACGTGCCGATCGCGGTGGCGCTCGGCGTCGTGGCGGTGGCCGCGATCTGGATCGTGCAGGGAACGGCGTCGCTGCCCAACCTGCCGATCGTGCTCTACAACGCGGCCACCAACTTTCCGCTGCTCGCGATCCCACTGTTCATCCTCGCGGGCGCGATCATGAACGCGTCGGGCATCTCGCACCGACGGATCGCGTTCGCGCCCGCGCTGCTCGGGTTCATGCGCGGCGGACGCGCGATGGTCTCGATCGGCGCATCGCTGTTCTTCGCCGAGATCTCCGGGTCGGCGGTGGCCGACGTGGCGGCGCTCGGGTCGATCACGATCCCGGCGATGAAGCAAAAGGGCTACCCGGGACCGCTCGCCGCCTCGGTGATGTCTTCGGCGGCAACGCTCGCGGTGGTGATTCCGCCGTCGATCCCGATGATCCTGTACGCGGTCATGGCCGAGACCTCGGTGGTGCAGCTGTTCGTTGCCGGCATCGTGCCTGGAATCATCGGCGGCGCCGGCCTGATGGGAATGGCCTACTACTTCGCGCGCCGCTACAACCTGCCGGTGGAGAACAGCTTCCGGTGGTCCGAGGTGCGCCGCACGGCGCGCGAGGCGATGTGGGCGTTCCTGCTGCCGCTGATCATCCTCGGGGGAATCTTCGGCGGCGTGGTCACGGCCACCGAAGGCGCGGCGCTGGCCGTGCTGGCGGCGCTGGCGGTGGGGCTGCTGATCTACCGCGAGCTCGACCTCGCGCACCTGCGCTCGGCCATGCTCGAGGGCGGCGTGCAGACCGCCGTGGTGATGCTGCTGGTGGCCACCTCGGCGCTGCTCGGCGTCTACCTCACCGAGGAACAGGCGCCGCAGCAGCTCGCGCGCGCGGTCACCGAGCTCACGTCGAACAAGTACCTGATCCTGCTGCTGCTCAACCTGTTCTTCCTGCTGATCGGTTGCTTCCTGCACTCGGCCGCCGCGATCATCCTCGTGGTTCCGATCGTGATGCCGCTCGTGAAGGCCGCCGGCATCGACCCGGTGCACTTCGGGCTGATCGTCACGATCAACCTGGGCATCGGGCAGCAGACCCCGCCGGTGGCGAGCGTGCTGATGGTGGCGTGCTCGATCGCCAAGGAGAGCGTGTGGGCCGTCTCGCGCGTGAACGCCTACTTCATCGCGGTGCTGGTGGCGATCCTGGTGCTCGTCACCTACGTGCCGGTCACGGGCCTGGGGCTGGTGGAGCTGTTCTACCGATGAGCGCCGCCGGATCGATCGTGGTCGAGCGCGACGGCGCGATCGCCACCGTCGTGTTCAACCGCGCCGAAAAGCTGAACGCGCTCACGAAGGCGATGTGGCGCTCGCTGGGCGAGACGATCGACGCGCTCTCGGCCGACGACTCGGTGCGCTGCGTGATCCTGCGCGGCGCCGGCGAGCGCGCCTTCTCGCCGGGCAACGACATCGCGGAGTTCGAGACCGACCGCGCGAGCGCCGAGCAGGCGCGCGCCTACGGCGCGGTCATGCACGCCACCGCCGCGGCGCTCGAGCGCTGCCGCCACCCGCTGGTGGCGCAGATCCACGGCATCTGCGTGGGCGGCGGGCTGGAGATCGCCTCGCTTTGCGACATCCGCATCTGCGGCCAGGGCAGCCGCTTCGGCGCGCCGATCAAGAACCTGGGGCTCGTGATGGCCTACGCCGAGATGGCGCCTCTGGTGCGGCTGGCCGGCGCCGACGTCGCGCTCGAGATCCTGCTCGAGGGCAGGATCTTCGACGCCGCCGAGGCGAAGGACAAGCGGCTCGTGACGCGCGTGGTGCCCGACGACCGGGTCGCGGCCGAGGCGCGCGCGACCGCGCAGCGCATCGCCGACGGCGCGCCGCTGGTGGCGCGCTGGCACAAGAAGTTCGCGCGCCGGCTGCGCGATCCGGCGCCGCTCGCCGAGGCCGAGTTGCTCGAGTGCTTCGCGTGCTTCGACACCGAGGACTTCCGCATCGGCTACAAGGCCTTCCTGGCCAAGGTCAAACCCGAGTTCGTCGGGCGATGAGTTCCGCAGGACGGCGACCGCTCGACGGCGTGCGCGTGCTCGAGCTGGCGCAGATCATGGCCGGCCCCACCACCGGCATGATGCTCGCCGACCTGGGCGCCGACGTGATCAAGGTCGAGAAGACGAACGGCGGCGACGACTCGCGCGGCTACCGCGAGCCGCGCGTCAATGGCGTGTCGGCGCCGTTCATGGTGCTCAACCGCAACAAGCGCGGCATCGCGCTCGACCTGAAGAACCCCAAGGGCCGCGAGGTGCTGCTGCGCCTGGTGAAGAACGCCGACGTGCTCACCGAGAACTACCGCCGCGGCACGCTCGAGAAGCTCGGGCTGGGCTACGACGTGCTCTCGGCCGTGAACCCGGGGCTGATCTACTGCGCGGTGTCCGGCTACGGGCGCACCGGCCCGCTCGGCGGGCACGGCGGCTTCGACCTGATCGCGCAGGGCTTCGCCGGGCTGATGAGCATCACCGGCGAGCCGGGCCGGCCGCCCGTGAAGCCGGGCAATTCGGTGGCCGACATCAACGCCGGGATCCTCGCCGCGCTGGGCGTGCTCGCCGCCTACATCGAAAAACTCAAGACCGGGCGCGGGCAGGTGGTGGAGACCTCGCTGATGCAGGCCGCGCTGCAGCAGACCTACTGGCACGCCGCGATCTACTTCGCCACCGGGCGCTCGCCCGGGCCGCTGGGATCGAGCCACGTGCTCGCGGCGCCCTACCAGGCGTTTCGCACCGCCGACGGCTACGTCAACATCGGCGGCGCGAACCAGCCGAACTGGGAACGCATCTGCGACGTGCTCGGGCACCCCGAGTGGCGCACCGACCCGCGCTTCGCCACCAACGGCGAGCGGATGCGCCACCTGGGCGAACTGGTCGCGGCGATCGAGTCGGTGCTCGCCGCGGACACCACCGCGCACTGGGTGGAGGCGTTCGAGGCCGCCGGCGTGCCCGCGGGCCCCGTGCACTCGATCGGCGAGGCGCTCGAGCACCCGCAGGTGGCGGCGCGCGGAATGGTGGTGCAGACCACCCACCGCGACGCCGGCCCCACGCGCTCGCTCGGCTTCCCGATCAGCCTGTCCGAGACGCCGGCGCGCGTGACCCGGCCTGCGCCCGCGCTCGGCGAGCACACGCGCGAGGTCCTCGGCGAGGCCGGCTACGGCGAGGACGAGATCGCGCGGCTGATCGACGAGGGCGTGGTCGCCTGCTGAACCGGATCGGCGCGCCCGCCGGGCGCGCCTCGGCGCGCGTCGCCCGTGGTCGCCGAGGGCGCGTGACCGCCGATCGCCCGCGGCCGTTGAGCCCGCCGCGCGGATAGAATCGGGCTTTCACGGTCGTGCCCGATGACCCTGCCCCGCCTGTCCCGCCGCACCGCCCACATCCAGCCGTTCCAGACGATGGAACTGCTCAAGCGCGCGCAGCTGCTCGAGCGCGCCGGCAAGAACGTGCTGCACATGAGCATCGGCGAGCCGGACTTCACCGCGCCCGAGCCGGTGATCGACGCGCTCGAGCGCGCCGCCCGCTCGGGGCGCACCCAGTACACCTCGGCCACCGGCATCGCGCCGCTCAGGGAGGCGATCGCGCGCCACTACGGCGAGCACTACGGGCTCGACGTCTCGCCTTCGCGCATCGTCGTCACGGCGGGCGCGAGCGCCGCGCTCACGCTCGCGTGCTGCGCGCTCGTGAACCCGGGCGAGCGCGTGCTGATGACCGACCCGAGCTATCCGTGCAACCGCCACTTCGTGGCCTCGTACGACGGCATCCCCGAACTGGTCGCGGTCGGGCCCGACACGCGCTTCCAGATGACGCGCGCGCTGCTCGAGCGCCACTGGCGCGACGGGGTGGTGGGCACGCTGCTCGCCTCGCCCGCCAACCCCACCGGCACCTCGATCGGCTTGCACGAGATGGCCGGCATCGTGGACGCGGTGCGCGCGCGCGGCGGCTTCACGATCGTGGACGAGATCTACCTGGGCCTCTCGTACGACGGCAAGCCGCGTTCGGCGCTCGAACTGGGCGACGACGTCATCGTCACGAACAGCTTCTCCAAGTACTTCCACATGACGGGCTGGCGGCTCGGGTGGCTGGTGATCCCGCCGGCGCTGGAAGCCGCGTTCGAGAAGCTGTCGCAAAACCTCTACATCTGCGCGTCGGCGCTGGCGCAGCACGCGGCGCTCGGGTGCTTCACGCCCGAGGCGGCGGCCGAGTTCGAGCGCAGGCGCGAGGAGTTTCGCAGGCGCCGCGACTATGTCGTGCCGGCGCTGCGCGAAATCGGCTTCGAGGTGCCGGCCGACCCCGACGGCGCGTTCTACGTCTACGTGGATTGCAGCCGCTTCTCGCCCGACAGCGGCGCGTTCGCCGACGAGCTGCTCGAGCGCGCGCTGGTGTCGGTGGTGCCCGGAGCGGACTTCGGCACGCACGAGCACAAGCGCTACCTGCGCATGTCCTACGCCACGCCGATCGAGAAGATCCGCGAGGCGCTGGGCAGGATCGGCGATTACCTCGCCGTGCGCGAGCCCGGCTGAGCGATCGGATCGCGGGGCCGGCGCCCCGCAGGCTCGGGAATCGGTTCGCGGGGCCGGCGCCGGTCAGCGTCGGGAATCAGTTCGCGCTCGCCGGGCGCCCGGCCGCCTGGGCGATCAGTTCGCGCTCGCCGAGCACCTTGCGCCCGTAGCCGCCGTCGTCGGGCAGCAGCGCCGCGCCCACGTAGCTCTTGAGCGCGCCCTCCACGGTGCCGTCGCGGCGCATGTAATCCTTGAGGATCTGCGCGCCCACGCGGATGTTGGCCAGCGGGTCGAAGGCGGCGGCGGCGCCGCCGAAGGGCTCGAACTTGTCCAGGTGCACGCGCGTGAGCACCTGCATCAGCCCCTGCGCGCCCGCCGGGCTCTGCGCCCTGGGGTTGAAGCTCGATTCCACCGACATCACCGCCAGGATCAGCAGCGGGTCGAGCCGCACTTCGCGCGCGATGCGATAGGCGTAGTCGACGAATTGCTGGGTCTGGTCGATCGCGACCTGGTAGCGCTCGGCGATGAAGCGCGCCACATCGCGCTGCTCGACCGCCGTGGCCGCCGGCTTGCGCGGCAGCGCGCGCGTCTCGAGCGCGGGCGCGCCCAGCGGCGAGACCAGCGTGTGCCTGAGGTGGTCGCGCGCGTCGAACACACCGGACGCGCTCGACACGACCGACGGGTCGTCGAAACCCTGGTCGATCGACGTGGTGCCCGCCAGCGCGAGCACGGTCGCCGCGGCGAGCGCGCGCACGCCCGCCCTTTGAAACGCGAGCGGAAACTCGGCCCGAGGCCACTGGACGGCGAGCGAACCGCCCCAAACCTGCTTGAACATCTCGACTCCCGCCGGCTGGATGCCGGATACGCCGGCCGTCCCGACAAACGATGCCGGACAACCACTCGTCTCCCCCGATCAGGACGGCACCGGGCTTGTTCCTGATACGCTCGTTCGCGGGCTCAACCCGCCGAGTCTGGGTGTCCACGACCCATGCGCGCGGGGCGCCATGAGCGGGATCGGGGCGGATTCTAGGGAGCGCAGCCGGACCGGTCAATGACAATCGGTGCGAGAATCAGCACTTTAATGCATGCAATGGGCCTACCCGAGATGAAATACGCGGATCTGCGCGAATTCCTCACGCTGCTCGAAGGGCGCAACGACCTGCTGCGGGTGAGCGCGCCGCTCTCGCCGAAGCTCGAGATCACCGAGCTCTCCGACCGCCTGCTGCGCAGCGGCGGGCCGGCGCTGCTGGTGGAAAAGCCCCGCGACGAGGCGCGCAGCTACGACGTGCCGGTGCTCGCGAACCTGTTCGGCACCCCGCTGCGGGTGGCGCTCGGGATGGGCGCCGAGTCCACCGCGGCGCTGCGCGAGATCGGCCAGCTGCTCGCGCAACTGAAGGAACCCGAGCCGCCGCGCGGGCTCAAGGACGCCTGGGACAAGCTGCCGATGCTGCGCCAGGTGCTCAACATGGCGCCGAAAGTGGTCTCGTCGCCGCCCTGCCAGCAGGTGGTGCTCGAGGGCGACAAGGTCGACCTGAACGCGATCCCGCTGCAGACCTGCTGGCCCGGCGACGCCGGGCCGCTGCTCACCTGGGGGCTGGTGATCACGCGCGGGCCCCACAAGACCCGCCAGAACCTGGGCATCTACCGCCAGCAGCGCATCGGCCCGAACCGCACGATCATGCGCTGGCTCTCGCACCGCGGCGGCGCGCTCGACTTTCGCGACCACCGCGCGCGCCACCCCGGCACGCCGTTCCCGATCGCGGTGGCGCTGGGCGCCGACCCGGCCACGATCCTGGGCGCCGTCACGCCGGTGCCCGATTCGCTCTCGGAGTACCAGTTCGCCGGGCTGCTGCGCGGCGCCAAGACCGAGCTCGCGCGCTGCATCGGCAACGACCTGCAGGTGCCGGCGCGCGCCGAGATGGTGCTCGAGGGCGCGATCCGCCCCGACCCCGACGGCGCGCTCACCCGCGCCAACGCCGCCGCGCTGGGATTCAACGGCGAACCGCCGCCCTACGCGCTGGGCGGCTACGAGATGGCGCCCGAGGGCCCGTTCGGCGACCACACCGGCTACTACAACGAGCAGGACTGGTTCCCGGTGTTCGCGATCGACCGGATCACGACGCGGCGCAACCCGATCTACCACTCCACCTACACCGGCAAGCCGCCCGACGAGCCGGCCGTGCTCGGCGTGGCTCTGAACGAGGTGTTCGTGCCGATCCTGCAGAAGCAGTACCCGGAGATCGTGGATTTCTACCTGCCGCCCGAGGGCTGCTCGTACCGGATGGCCGTGGTCTCGATCCGCAAGCAGTACGCCGGCCACGCCAAGCGGGTGATGTTCGGCGTCTGGGGGTTCCTGCGCCAGTTCATGTACACGAAATTCATCGTCGTCGTGGACGACGACGTGAACGCGCGCGACTGGAAGGAAGTGATCTGGGCGATCACGACCCGGATGGACCCGGCGCGCGACACGACGCTGATCGAGAACACCCCGATCGACTACCTCGACTTCGCCTCGCCGGTGTCGGGGCTGGGCTCGAAGATGGGGATGGACGCCACCAACAAGTGGCCGGGGGAGACGACGCGCGACTGGGGCAGGCCGATCGCGATGGACGCGGCGGTGAAAAAGCGGGTGGACGAGGTCTGGAAGGGGCTGGGGCTCTAGCGGGAGGCGGTGCTCGGGCCGCCGCCAGCGCCCTGCGGCGCGCCGGCCTCGGCGATCGCCCGCGACTCGGCCTGCGCCGCGAGCAATTGCGCGGGCGCGAGCTGCACCATCACCGCGTTGCGCAGCGCGGCCGCCTCGGGAAAGCCGCGCGCGGCCGCCACGTTCAGGTGGACGTAGGCCTTCACCGGATCGGGCGGGGTGCCCACGCCGTCGCGGTACATCAGCCCCAGGCTGTAGTGCGCCTGCCAGTTGCCGTTCTTCGCGGCCGCCTGCATCCACTTCAGGGCCCGGGCGTAGTCCTGCACGACGCCGATGCCCTCGCGAAGCGCCGAGGCGAGCTCGTACTGGGCGTCGGCATTGCCGTGTTCGGCCGAGCGCACCAGCAGATCCTGCGCGCCGAGCGAGGCATCGGGCGCGTCGAGCCCCCTGGCGTAGCGCCGGTAGAGCTCGTACTGGGCGGCTGGATCTTCCCGCCGGGCGCGCTCGAGCAGATCGTTGACCTCGGCCGCATCGGCCGCCCTCCTCGCCTCGGCCGCCGACTCGTCGAGCGCGTGAAAGACCATGCTCGCCGCGACGATGGCGATCGCGCCAACCGCCACCGCGATGCCCGCGTAGATCACCATGCGCCCGCCACCCTCGAAGCTGCGCCGGCAATCGCGGCAGCGATACCGGGAACGCACGCCGTGCTCGCGCTCCGCCTCGCCGCGGTGGCGCGAGGAGCGGCGCACGTTGGTGCTCTGGCAGAAGGGGCAGGTGGTTTTCAGCATCCGATCGATCGGCCTATCGGCACCGCCGCCGATTCAAACCGGCATCGATCAGGTGCCGGCAAGCGAACTCGC
>DATCZK010000196.1:0-56631 GCA_036525975.1 Burkholderiaceae bacterium
CGCGAAGCTGGCCGCGCCTCAGGACTGAAAGGCGCCGGGCGAGGCGCCTGGCTGGGCAGCGGGCGACGCTCCGGGCGGGGCGCCTGGCGGGGCACCGGGCGGCGCGGGTTCGAGCGCTCGCAACGCGGCCGGGTGGAGGTACTCGTGCTCTGGCGCGAGCGTGAGGCGTGGATTCGTTGGGGCTTGCGTGCGTGATGCCTGCACCGCCTTCCCGCGCAGCGCCGACTGCGCGCGCAGCCGGTAGTGGAAGTTGTCCGGGTCGACGAAGTCGCTGCGCGACGCGAAGTGGTTGCCGCGCTGCGGCGGGAGCCGCACGCCATCGAGCAGCCCCTCGCCCGCGAACAGGTTGTTCTCGAGCAGCGCCGACTCGGCGCCCTCGTAAACGCGCACGAACACGCCCACCGGCCCGCGATTGACAAAGGTGTTGTGCGCGAGAACGAGCCGGTTCGCCGGCCAGCGATACCCCTCCGCGCCGAACGAGACCAGCGCGTTGTTCTGGTTGGTGGGCTCCTGCGCGATCAGGTTTCCGAGCAACACCACCGTGCCGCCGTTGGGGCAGTCGAGCTCGTAGCTCGCGCGCCCGCCGGGCTCGTCGGTGAGGCGGTTGCAGTAGAGGAAGCTCTCGCGGGCGCGCGTTTTCACGAGGTGCCCGGCGTTGGCGTGGTGCGACCAGCACCCGCGCATCTCGAAGCGCGCGATCCGGCCCACGTACAGGTTGTGCGTGAAGCCGTCCGGCGTTTGCGAGCGCCCCTCGAACTCGCAGCCCTCGAGCGCGAGCTGCGACACCTCGTCGTTGCCGGTGAGGATGCCGTTCTCGTTGTCGATGAAGCGGCAATTTCGCGCGTGCAGCCGGCCGCCTTCGAAGCGGATGCCGGCGCCGTTGCGGTGCGGCACGCGCGCGCCGTGGAATTCGACGCCTTCGATCTCGAACGCGCCGCGCCGGATCACCCAGATCGCCTTCCCCTCCGCGGCTTGCCCTGCGGCGATCATCCGCACCGTGCCGCCGACCGATCGGATCGCGAGGCGCGCCTGGCGCCAGACCGCGACGTCGCCCACGTAGTCGCCGGCTTCGATCTCGACCACGTCGCCGTCGCGCGCCGCGCGCGCGGCTTGCGACGGCGAGGCGTAGCGATGGCCGGGGCCGACGCGCAGCACTCGCCCGGACCCCGCCTGCAGGGCGCGCCCGGGCGCGTTTGAGGCAGCCGACGCTGCGGGCTCGTTGGCACCAGCCACGCGCTGCGCCGCGAGGCCGAGCATGGCCACCCCTGCGCGCAGCAGGCGGCGACGCAGCAGGGAGTGCACGATAGCTTCAGTGGGGTGCACGTGGTTGAATCGTTAGCTCTCAATGGGGTTGAGCGGTACGCCACAGGCGCGTGGTTGAGCGGTGCGCCGCTGGCGTGTGCGCTCGAGCATCGGGTCAGGTTTCACGCCGCCACGCGCTGCTGAAGTGCTTCTTGTGCCAGCGTGTTGATGCTCTTGCCCTCGGCTTCCGCAACGATCGCGAGGCGCTCGTGTAGCTCTGGCGAGATGCGAAGATTGAACTTCCCGGAGAAGCTTCGCCGCGGCTCGCTCCCCTTCTCCCTGCACACCTCGAGAAAGACCCGAAGCGACTTCCTGAACTCCGCTCTGAGCTCCCTCGGATTCCTCCCATAGAAGTCCGCGCCGCCGGTCAGACCGAGGATTTCCCCCCGAAACAGATCAGTCTCCGGGTCGTACTCGATCTTTGCGTTGTATCCCTCAACCGTCATCACATTCATGGCAACACCCCATGCTGCTCGAGCCACTTGCAACAGTACTAGATTTCAGTACCACTGCCAACCGCGTGCGTCTGCGGCCGAGGATGGGGTCGAATCGCGCTGGCGCTGCGCTGATCACTTGCTAAGGTGCCGTGCACGCCTCCGGCACTTCGATCAGGCGATCGGCTCCGATTCTAAGGAAGCCGGGCGCGCGATCGACGCTGCCGTCCTCGCCCGGGCCGGCACCCGCCGGGTTTACCCGCGCAATGGGCAACGGCTCGAAGGACTTTGGCGGGTCGACGTCGCCCTGCCCCAGCGCTTGCGCGAGCAATGGATCATCGGTTCGCGCGGGCGAGGCATCGACGTCGCGGACCGGGCTTTGCATCCGGATGGCCGCAGACACGCGCACGGGCCAGCGCGGAAGCGCACGGCCTCGCGCGTCGCGGGCGGCGTAGTGTGCGCAGGCCCAGGCGCGCGCCGGCGCCGCGCCGCTGCAGCCGTCCACTTCCTGCATCACGCGCGCGGCGAAGCGACCCACGAACGGGACCACGAGCGGCACGCCGTAGGTGAACTCGATCTTCAGCATGTTCGCGTCGGCGAGCGTCTGCGCCGACGCAGCGCCGATCGGCTGGCCGCGTCGCTCGCCCGCGATCGCGCCCGCGGGCATGGCGGTGCCGGCGGCCAGGTTGTCGTTAGGGATCTCCACCACGCCTGCGATCGGCTCGCCTTCGTCGTCGCGCGCCGGAACGCCCCAGTCGGCAAAGCTCTCTTGGGTGGGGGAGATCCGGCGCCACGCGGCCCACCCGGCGGCGCGCCCGCGCGCGAGCTCGGCGGCGGCGCGCTCCACCGCCTGCGCGAACTCGACGGGGTCGCTCGCGCCGAACATCCACGGCGCGAGCCCGCGCGCCAGGCCCCGATTCACCGCCGCGCCCGACCCGTGCGCAACGCTGCCCGCGCGCGCGCCTTCGATCGCCGCGTGCGAGACCGCCTGGTGGCCGTGGAACACCAGCGCCCACTGCAGCACCGACAGGCCCAGCAGCAGGACGACCGGCGCGGCGAGCAGCGTTTCCACGGCAGCGATGCCGCGCGTTGTCCGGTGTGCGGCGACTCGGCGAGACACGGTGGCGGTCATGGCTAGGGTGCACCTTTCAGGTACTCGACCGCTGGGCCGGGCGGGTTGCCACCTGATGCGCCGAGCGCAACCCCCGCCGAGGTGCCGGGCGACGTGCTGGTGGAAGTGCCGTCGAGCGCGGCGCCACCGCGTTTCGCGGCCAAGCGGCGATGAACGATCAGCGCGTCACGGCCGATCGACTCGCGGGCGGCGTCGACACGGGCTGTGGCCTGCGAGGGCGCGAGCGCGGCGGCTTCGCGGTCGTATTCGGCGAGCGCCGCTTCGGCCAGCTCGAGGTTGACCGCCGCCAGGTTGATCAACGCGCGGGCGCGCAGGCTGGCGTCGCGCCCAGCGCGCTCCGGCTGACCGGACGCACGCTCGGCCTGGTTCGCGGCGCGCCGGTAGGCGCCGGCCGCCTGCGTGAACTGGCGTCGCCTCTGGTGGAGATTGCCGATGCGAAACCACGCCCGAGCGTTTTCGGGATCCGCGGCGACGATGCCGCGAAACGCATCCATGGCCGCTGCCCAGCGCGCTTCGCGGTAGAACGACTCGGCTTCGGCGAGTGCGCTGGCGGTGGCGTCCGCCGCCCTCGCGGGCGCGGCCGGGTGCGTTGTTGCGGGCGAGCGCGTAGCTGCGGCAGCATCGCCCGGTGCCGCGTCGGGTGAGGCGCTCCCCTGCCCGTACCCGTTCCACCCGTTCGACTCCTGCGCAGCAACCGGCAAGAACCACATTGCCACGCAACACGCGGCGGCGAATCGCTTTGACCCTGACGACAACAAACCCGCGAATGCTTTCATCTCAGACGCTCCTCAGTTCCACGCGCAGGCCGGGCACGAGGCCGAGTTCGGCCGCCGCTCCGGCGCGCAATTCGATGACGCCGTAGGCGCCGATGCAAAGCCGCGCGCGCCACGGCGCCACCGCTTCGTCCACGCGCAGGATCGTTCCGGCGCAGTCGGCGAAGACCAGGTCGATCGGGAAGCGCATGCCGAAGGTGTGCACGCCGTCGCACGGGGCGATCCACAGGCCGCGCTCGCGCGGCGCGTGCTCGCGCCCGAGCCAGCCGAGCAGCCGCTCGTTGAAGCCACTCGCGATGTCGACGCCGATCGTGGTGGTGCGTCCGCGGATTCCGAGCAGCGCGAATGCCGCGCCGCCCGGCGGCGCCACGCGGCTGGGAAGCGTGTGCGCCTGCGCGCGGGCCAGCGCCTCGGGCGAATTGCCCCGGTTCGCGCGGCTCACCGCAGCCACCCTTCCTCGATCATCCGCGCCGCGAGCGGGAACAGCAGCATCACGAAGGTGCAGGGGAAGATGAACACGAGCAGCGGCGCGAGCATCTTCACCGGCGCCTCCATCGCCAGGCGCTCGGCGCGCAGGAAGCGCTCGGCGCGGCGCTGCTCGGCCTGCGCGCGCAGCACCGGGCCGAGCGACATGCCCTGCTGCTCGGCGAGCAGCAGCGCCGAGACCAGGCTCCCGACCGCCGGCACGGCAACGCGCTGCGCGAGGTGCCGCAAGGCCTCGCGCCGCTCGCGCCCGGCGCGCACGTCTCGCAGGAAGCGCTCGAACTCGTCGCGCAGCGGCCCGCGCGGCCCCTTTTCCACCGCGTGCGCGAGCGCCCCGCCGAGGTTGAGCCCCGACTCCACGGCGAGCGTGATCACGTCGAGGTAGAACGGAAGCTCGCGCAGCAGCGCGCGGCGCCGCGCCCCGATGCGCTCGCGCAGCCAGTTGGCGGGGAGCACGCAGCCGAGCCCGGCCGCCCCGGCCAGCGCCCAGAGCGGCGCGACGCCGCGCGGGCTCCACGCGAGCGCGACCAGCACGGCCAGGACGATGCCCGCGGCACACTGCCCCGCGACGAAGAGCTCGGGCTCGAGCGTGAACTCGAGGCCCGCGCGCCGCAGGCGCTCGCGCCGGGAAGACCGCGCCCGTGCGCTCATCAGCGGCGCGACGCGGGCAGCGAGCGGGCGGCTGAGCGGCGCCGAAACCCGCCACCACAGCGGCAGGCGGTCGCGCACGCCGTGCTCGCCGGCGGCCGGGCCGGGCGCGCGCAGGAACGACGCGAGCCAGGCAACGAGGAGCGCCGCGCTCAGGCCGGCGGCGGCGAGGGTGAGCGTGATCGGGTCGGTCATGTTGCGGCGGCTGCGTTCAGACGTCGATGCGCATCACGCGGCGAAGGAAGTGCAGGCCGAGCAACTGCATGATGGCCACGAACGCGCAGGTGAGAAGCCCGTACCAGGTGGTGAAGAGCGCGCGCATCGCGTCGGGCTCCACCAGCCACAGAAGCGCCGCGCAGGCCGCGGGCAGCAGCCCCATCGCCCAGCCCTGCAGGCGTCCTTGCGCGGTGAGCGCGCGGATCTTGCCCTCGATCGCGACCTTGCGCCGCATCGCGTTGGCGAGCGACTCGAGCGTCTCGGCGAGGTTGCCGCCCGTTTCGCGGCTGATGCGCAGCGCGGCCGCGAACAGCGACGTTTCCTCGAGCGGCATGCGGCGCTCGAGCCCCGCGAGCGCCTGCTCGAAGGGCGCGCCCAGGCGCTGCTCGCGAAGCATCAGCTCCACTTCCTGGCGGGCCGGCGGATCGATCTCGGCGGCGGTCTGGCCAAGCGATTGCCCGAGGCTGAGCCCCGCGCGCAGACCGCCGGCCGTGACCATCAGCAGGTCGGCGAGCTGGGCGCGAAACGCCGCCCGCCGGCGGTTTCGCAGCACCACGAGCGTGACGCGGGGCATGAACCCGGCCGCGACCGCTGCCCCGGCGGCGACGACGCCGCTCCCGGTGAGCGCCAGCGACGCCGCCGACACGGCGACGACGAGCGCGAGGTTGAGCGAGAGAAGGCGCACCGGGTCGATGTAGAGGTTCATCCGGTGCATCTGGCGCGACACCGCGTCGGAGAAACGCCGCTTGTGCGCCGGCACGAGCCGCGCCACGGTGGCCGCGAGCAGGTACGCGAGCAGCGCCACCGCGACGCCCGCGAGCGCGAGCGTCCAGCCCGGAACCGAAGCGCCGGCGCTCACTGCGGCTCCGCGAGCAGGTTCCAGTCGGCCACCACGCCGTTGGCGCGCAGCGCCTCGAAGAACTGCGGCACCGTGCCGCAGGCCACGAAGCGCCCCTTCTCCCAGCGAAACAGCGCCTGCATCTGCACGCGCGTGCCTTCGAGCCCGGTGACCTCGGCGATCTCCACGATGCGCCGCCGCCCGCCCGCGTCGCGCGCCTGCTGCACGACGACCTGGATCGCCGAGGCGATCTGCTCGCGGATCGCCGCCACCGGGAGATCCATGCCGGACATCATCACCATCGTCTCGAGCCGCGCGATCACGTCGCGCGGGCTGTTGGCGTGCACGGTGGTGAGCGAGCCGTCGTGGCCGGTGTTCATCGCCTGGAGCATGTCGAGCGCCTCGCCGCCGCGGCACTCGCCCACCACGATCCGGTCGGGGCGCATGCGCAGCGCGTTGCGCACCAGCTCGCGAATGCCGACCGCGCCCCGGCCCTCGGCGTTCGCCGGCCTGGCCTCCAGGCTCACCAGGTGCTCGTGCGCGAGCCGAAGCTCGGCGGCGTCTTCGATCGTGACGACGCGCTCGTGCGCCGGGATCAGGTTCGAGAGCACGTTGAGCAGCGTGGTCTTGCCCGAACCGGTGCCGCCCGAGATCACGACGTTGCGCCGGTGCTCCACGCACAGCTGGAGGAACGCGACCATCGCCCACGACGCGCTGCCGAGGCGGATCAGGTCGTCGGGTTCGAGCACCTGCCGGTTGAAGCGCCGGATCGTGAGCGCGGTGCCGCGCACCGCGAGCGGGGGGATCACCGCGTTTACGCGCGAGCCATCCGGCAGGCGCGCGTCGACCATCGGCGAGCTCTCGTCGATGCGCCTGCCCAGCGGCGCGACCACCCGGTCGATCACCGAGCGCACCGCCGCCTCGCCGCTGAACGCGAGCGCGCTGCGCGCGATCCGGCCCTCGCGCTCGACGTAGATCTCGTCGGGCCCGTTGACCATGATCTCGCTCACGCCCGGGTCGGCCATCAGCCGCTCGAGCGGGCCGAGGCCAACCGCCTCGTCGAGCACCTCGGAAACGAGGGCGTCGCGGTCGAGGTGCTCGTAGCGCGCCGCCTCGCCCTCGAGCAGCTCCACCAGCACCGCGCGCGCCTCGGCGCGCAGCTGCGCGGTGCTCAGCTGGCGGATGTCCTTGCGACGCAGGTCGATCGTGTGCAGGAGCCGGCGGTGCAGCACGCGCCGCGCCTCGAGCATGCGCCGGGCGCTGTCGTCGTGGCCGGCGGCTTCGCGTCGCGCTCCCGGCAGTAGGTTGTGCGGTGCGGCGGTGACGAGGTCTCGCGGAGCACCGGTGGCGGAGTCTCGCGGAGCGCCGGTGGCGAGGTCTCGGGGCGCGACGGCGGCGAGGTCGCGACTGGCCGAAGAGCCGATGGCGCCCGCAGGCGCGTGCGCGGCGTCTTGCTCGGCGGCGATCAGCCTGAGCCGGTAGCCGCCGATCTCGATCTCGTCGGCCTCGCCCAGCGGCGCGTACTCGGCGATGCGCTCGCCGTTGACCCAGGTGCCGCCGATGCTGCCCAGGTCGACCAGCTTGTAGCCGTGGTCGAGCCGGCGGATCTCGGCGTGACTGCGCGCCACCCGCCACCCCGCGAGCACGACGTGGGCGTCGCGGCGCCGGCCGATGCGGCAGGGAAAGCGCTCCACCTGGTGGGTGCGCGCCGCGTGGCCGTCGGCTTCGATCGTGATCGTGATCATCTCGCTCTCCTAGTCCAGCATCCGGATGCGCGCCCTCGCGCGCTGCGCCCGCTCGTCGATCGCCTCGGGTGCGACGGTGTTCGCGCCGCCGGGCTGGCGCGCCGGGGGCGCGGCCCGAGGCGGGTCGACGAAGCGCGGCGTGACGAACACGGCGAGCTCGGTCTGCCGGTCGCGAAACGCGCGCGACCGGAACAGGTTGCCGATCACCGGCAAGTCGCCCAGCGCGGGCACGCGGTCGATGCTGCGCGAGGACTCCTCGTTCAGAAGCCCGGCGATGACGAGCGTTTCGTGCTCGCGCAGGTTCACCTCGGTTTCGGCGCGCCGCTTCGTGAGCCCCGGCACCTCCTTCACCGTGACGTCCATGTTGACCGCGGAGATCTCGGTGGCGATCTTCGCGGCGATCACGCCCGACTCGGTGGCCACCGGGCTCACGTCGAACTTCACGCCGTACTCCTTGAACACGACCGAGGTGGCGCCCACGCCGGTGGAGTACGGAATCGGCAGCTCGCCGCCGGCCACGAAGCGGGCGCTCCCGCCGCTTCGGCACGACAGCGTCGGCGAGGCGAGCACGACGGCGTCGCCGTTTTGCGCGAGCAGGTTGATCATCGAGGTGATCGAGGTTGCGATGCCCAGCGCGGCCGCGAAGGGCGCGGCGCGCGCGCGGACCTCGATTCCGCCCGCGCCCTCGAGGACTCCCCCGGGACGAAGCGCGGTGCTGCGGTTCAGGTCGGCCACGACGCCGAACGAGGGGCCGGCCGCGTTGGGCGACCAGCACACGCCGAGCGACTCGAGCACGTCGCGGCGGATCTCGACCATGCGAACGTCCATTGCGATCATCGGCTGCGTGCCGACGCGGTTGACGAGGCTCACGACCTGCGGGTAGCGCTTGGCGACCTCGCCCAGGCGCGCGGCGTGCTCGTCGCTCGCGACGCTGCCGTCGACCACGATCTTGTCGCCCACGACGCGCACGCTCGTGTCGCCCGCGGGGCCGAGCATCGCGCGCACCTCGGAGAGCAGCCGCGCGGTGTCGGCGGCGACGACGTTCACCACGAAGTGGCGCTGGGTGCCGTTGCGGCTCCAAAGGTGCAGCGTGCTCTGGCCGGGCCCCTCGGGCAGCACCAGAACCTGCCCGTCGTCGAGCGCCACCGCCTGGATCACCTTGCCGTTGCCGATCACGATGCGCCGCACCTCGCCGGCGTCGATGACCCGCGCCTGCCCCATGTAGAGCTCGAGCGCCTCCGGCTGCGCGACCGGCGCCGGCTGGAAAACGGGCGCCGGCGCGCTGGCGTAAGTCTCGGGCTGCACGGCTTCGTCGGCGACGCTCGGCGCACCCGGAACCAGGGCGAGCAGGCAGCCCGCGAGCGCCGCTTTCACGAGGGGAGTGGAAGTTGTCATTGCGTTGTGCTCCCGCGGCTCAGTGCCGCGCCGGTTCGGGCGGTGTGGCCGGCGCGGGCGGCCTCGCTTGCGCGGGCGGCGTTGCCTGCGCAACGGCGCCGGCCACCCCGGAACCGGCCACGAGCGCCGCCGGCACCGCCGGGCCGCGCTGCGCCCCCTGCCCCCCGACGATGATCTCGGTGGGGGGCGGAGGCGGCGCCGCCGCGGGCGCCGGCTTCAGGTCGAGCAGCCCGTAGACGTCCATCGGGCGCTGTTCCACCGGCGAGCGATCCTCGGGGTTGCGCAGCGTGGCGGTGAGCTTGCCGATGCGCTGCGCCACGACCAGCTTTTGCGCCTGCTCGGCGGTGGCCTCGACCGTGATCGCGGTGAACCCGCGCCCCTGGCGCTCGTCGCCGCCCGGTCGCACCTGGCGGCCGGTGGCGAGAACGCGCAGATCCTGCAACAGCGGGCGCGTGACTTCCTGCGCCAGCGGCGTCGCGCTGCCCGAGGGCAGCCGCACCGAGAGCAGGAGGTCGATCCGGTCGCCCGGCTGCAGCATCCCCGAGAGCGAGTTCACCTCGTCGACCGCGAGCGTGATCGCGCGGATGCCCTGCCGCACTTTCGCGCTGAAACTCGCCGGGTCGGCGCCCTCGAGGTTGGACGCGAGCAGCGGCTCGCCTGCCCGCATCGGCTGCACCAGCCGTGCGCCCACGTAGCCGTCGAAGCGCTCGGGGGCCACCGCGCTGCCCGGGACGAAATCTTTCGGGATCTCGCGCACCGCCATCGCGTCGGCGTCCACCGGCTCGCCCTTCGGGAGATCGCGCTTGGCGACGACGACCGACGACATCGCCTGCCGGGGCATCAGGCGCGCGCGCTCGAGCGAGACCTGCTCGGTGATGTAGCCGCGCATTCCGTACGCGGCGGCGCCGCCGAAGGCCAGCGCGGCGAGGAGCAGCAGCCAGTTGCGGTGCCTTGAGATCTTGGCGAGGAGCTTCATGGTTGCGACATCGCGTAAGTGAAGAGCTGGTAACGAAAGGCCACTGCGCGAACGAGCAGTTCGAGCGCGCTGTCGGGGCCCACCGCGAGCGCGAGCACGAAGAGCGAGAGCACGATCAGGTACTCGGCCATGCTCTGGCCCCGCTGGCCCGCTTTCGCGCGGTGCGCACCCCGGGGCGGCTTCATTGCAGCGCCTCGTAGTGATGGAGGACGATGGCGGTGCCCCCTTCGCCGTCGACGAGCGTTACGGCGAGCTCGCTCGCGTCGCGGCGAAAGAACATCGCCTGGCCGTTGCTTCGCGACGCGCCGGGGCGATCGGGCGAAAAGCCCGCGGCCCGCGCCGAGGCGCGGATTGCGTCGGCGACCCAGGCGCGACCGCTCGCCGCAACCGCCACCACCGTCTCGCCGCGACGCCCCGCGTCGGCCGTGCCGAGCGTGCGCAGCACGACGCTGCCGGGCGGAAGGAACGACGCCGCGCCTGCGGCCGCTGAACTCGGGAACCCGGGTGCCGCCCCAGGCTGCGGCGGCGGCGGCGAAGACCCCTTGTGCGCTTGCGCCGCTTGCGGCTGCCGCCACACGCTCAGCAGCCCGGTGGCGCCACCGCCGGGCCGGGGCTGCACCTGCAGCGTGATGAAGCCGTCTCGATCGCGCGCGGAGAGGATCCGCCACGGGCCGCTGCGCGCCTTCACCGTTTCGAGGATCGCGCGCCTCGCCCAGGTGTCTTGTGCCGCACGCAGCACCTGCTCCGGGTTGCCGTGGGCGTGGAAGCGATAGCTGCTCACCGCGTGCCCCTCGATCGTGGCGCGCGCGAACACCTCGGAAACCCCCGACGCGAATGCGAGCAGTTCGGACTCAACCGGGCCGGCGCCCGGGTGGGCGCCCGTGGCGGGCGCGCCGATTGCCGCGCCACTGACGCCGAGCGCGAACACGCCGGGCAGCGCGAGCGCGAGGCAAGGCCCCGGCCCTGCGCGGCGCGGCGCGAGCTTGCGCAAGCTCGCGGCGAGCCCGCGAAGGCCGCGCGCCCGGGAACCCCGGCGCGCGTGGCGAAGCAAGGCGCTCACGGCGCCTCCCACGGGGCTGGCGCCGGCGTGACCGGCTCGGGCTGCGCGGCGCCCCCGAGCCGATCTCGCGGCACGACGTCGACGTCGGCGTCGTGGTAGCGGAAGGCATCGGCTGCGGGCTCGAGCCCGATGGCTCCCATCAGCGTGATGAAGCCGCGCGTGGGCAGGTAGCGCGCGTCGACCGTGGCCTCGTACGCGTCGAGGATCTTGCGGCCGCGCTCGACCCGCGTTTGCACGCTGCGCGCATCGCCGCCATAGGGCCCCGACGCGTTCCAGGCGTCGGAGAGGATCGCGGTGCGCGCGCGCACCGTGAGCGGGATCGAGTCGAGCTGCGAAGCGAAGGTTTGCGCCGCCGTCGGCGTGACCCCGACCTGCACGCGCGCGTCGAGCAGGCCCTCGCGGATCGCGAGGCCGAAGCGCCCCGGCCCGGCGTGATCGGCGAGCCAGCCGACCGCGTTGCCGACCAGGCCGCCGCCGCGCGACTGCGCGAGCGACTCGCCGGCGTCGAAGGACTGCGGCTCCACGCGCGCCCCGATGTCGCCGAAACGCTCGATCAGCGGGCGGTTGCCGCGGTCGACCCACAAGGGGTTGCGCTCGGCGCGCGGCGGATCGTCTCCGGGGCGGTCGACCGCGAACACCGGCGCGTCTGCGCGCGAGAACGAGCGCCTGCGCACCTCGTCGGCGAGCGCCGCAACGCCCGCGGCGTCGGCGCACTCGTCGGGCCGCACCGTGCACTCGAAGGCGAGCGAACGCGACGCGGCGATCGTGGACTGGCGGATCGACTGCACCTTGCCCAGCCACGCCACCAGCAGCAGCAGCGGCACCAGCGCGATCGCGCCCACCAGGACTTCGACCAGTGCCTGTCCGCGGGCGCGGCACCGAGCAGCCGCGGGCGGGCGAGCGCGAGGGGTTTCAGCGCACATAGGCCTGCGCCCTCGCCCGCTGCGCGGCGCTCGGTTCGGTGAGGCGAACCTGCCAGTACGGGCTGTACAGGCTCGCGTATTCCACGCGCTCGGGCGCGCTCGCCGGGCGGCGGAAGTAGACCTCGGCGGTGCTCACCGCCCACAGGCGACGGCCGGCGTAGTTTTCGTGCATTCGCAGCCGGCCGACGCCGACGTTGAGCACGTTGGCGGTGCGCACGTCTTCGCCCTCGGCGCGCGCGAGCACGGCAACCTGGCTGCGCGGAAAGCGCGGATTGGCCAGCGCCGCGTAGTCGAGCTCGCGCACTTCGGCGATGCCGCTGAACGCCGTGTAGCCGCCGGCGGCGTCGGCCAGCATCCCGGCTTCGGCCAGCTCCGCCGCGGCGGCGTTGTAGCGCACGTTGCCGGGGTTGGCGAGAAAGCCCCCGACCGCGGCGGGCACGCTGTCGTCGTGGAAGCCGCCCGCGCCGCCGCCCGAGGCCTCGGCCCCGCCCCAGCCCAGCGGCAGCGCCTCGTATTGCCGGCAGCCGCGGAACAACCCGAGGAAGCCGGACTTGTAACGCCAGCCGTGCAGCGACATCGTGTCACCGGCTTCCCAGCGCTCGAGCTCGGGCGCCATGACCGTGCCGCCGCGCTTGTGCAGCGCGTGGAACCAGGCGTCGAAGCCGGCCAGCGGGTTGCCGAAGCAAAGGCTCGGCAGCAGCCACAGCGTGAGGTCGAGGCCGCGCGGACCGCTGACGAAGTGGTCGAGGGAGTCGTCCACCACCGACTTCAGGCGCGCGCGATCGGCCCCCTCGTAGCGGCGCGTTAGCGACGGGAATTCGCCGTCGTCGGGCAGCGCGAAGGCGAAGAAGCGCTTGTCGTTGGCGCGGGCCACCTCGTTGGCGACCGCGCCGAGCCCGAAGGTGTCGGCCGAGCGGTGCATCAATTCCTGGCTCGTGGCGAGCAGGCGCTTGTAGGTGTCGCGCGCGGCGATCTCCTCGCCGGCCGTCTGCGTGGCGAGGACCGAAGCGGTGCGCGCGAGCTCCGCGCTCACGGCGAGCACCGCCGCCACCGGCGGATATGCGGCCGACAGCGCCGACGCGGTGCCGGTGAAGGTTTCGAAGTACTTGGCCCACGCGGCGAGCGTGACCGCCTGCGCGATGGCCACCTCCTGGGCGACGATCGCGCGGTTGGCGTAGGCGTGGTAGTTGAGCACCCGCGCGCGCCACAAGGCCGCGCTCCACGCCGCGGCGTCGGCCGCGTTGTTGAGGCGGTGGCGGGTGGACGAGACCTGCGCGGTGCTGAACAGGAAGTAAAGCGCCATGGCCCCGGCGAGCAGCACGAGCACGCAGAGAACGAGCGCCTGACCGGCGGCGCGTTTGCGATTCGCGTGCATGGCTGCGGCCCTGGCCACGGCGCTACCTGCCAGCCGCTCAGGGACGGTTGCTTGCGTTGAAGTTGTCCAGGCCCTTGCGCTGGTTGGCGTTGGTCTGGGCGGTGTTGGCGTTGGTTTGCGCGTTGCCGATCGCCGTGGCCGCGTCTTGCCCGGACATCTCGAGCGCGAGGCCCGCGGTCTGGTTGCGGATCGTCTGGCCGAACAGCGTGTAGATGCCGATCGCCGCCACGGCGATCAGCGCGACGATGATGATGTACTCGGTCATGCCCTGGCCGCGCTGCCGGGTGCGCGGCGGCTCGACGTTGCAGGCGAGAAGCGAAGAGGGGCGTTCAGCGTTCATTCGTGGCTCCGGTTCGGTGGTGTGCGCAGGAGCCATTGAACGCGGCGCGATGCGTTCGCGCTATTGAGCGGAGCACCTAATTCAGAGGTCGTCGAACGGGTGGTCTAGGCCCAGTCCACCATCGGGGTCTTGCCTTGCCAGCGTTTCGCGTGCACACGAAACGCTTTTCACTTCCCATCCAGCCGCAGCGAGGCGCCTGTTCCGCTGCCGGCATCGACTGCTGAACAGGTGCTGCGCGACGGGGCGCACCGCACCTTGGACGGCCAGCCGGAGCTCGATTTTTTCGCCACTCCGCCCGCAAACTGTTACCGTATTCGGCCAACAGCACCGGGGCGCAAGGTTGCGCACCGGCGCCAGCCCGGTTGCACCGGATCGTATCCCGCACTCGATCGGCATCGAGCCGACGCGGAGGAGGCACGAGTGGCGCACGAATTCTTTCCCGAGACGCTCACGCGGCGGTTTTCCGCTGGCGAGACGATCTTTCACGAGGGCGATTCCGGCCGCCACATGTACGCGGTGCGCTCGGGCGCGGTGGAGTTCCGGCAGAAGAACGCGCAGGGCGAATCGCAGGTTCTGCGCCGCATCGGCGTGGGGCAACTGTTCGGCGAGATCGCGCTGATCGAAGACGTGCCGCGCACCGCCGACGCGATCGCCGTGGAAGACGGCACCGAGCTCGTGGAGATCGACCACGCGCACTTCGTCTACCTGGTCGGCCAGCAGCCCGCGTTCGCGATCATGGTGATGCAGATGCTCTCGCAGCGACTGCGCGACGGCGAGCGCGACTGGCAGCAGCGCGCCGCGGTGGGCGGCGCCGGCGCCACGCCCACCAAGCCCTCGGTGTGGAAGCAGCTGCGCGAGAACGTCTACTACCTGATGGGCGAGCCGGGGGGCGGGGGCTGCAAGGTCTACCTCGTGCGCGGCACGCGGCGCAACGTGCTGATCGACGCGGGCCTGCCCTACGACTACCCCTACCTGAAGACCCACCTCGAGAGCATCGGGCTGGCGCCCGAGCAGATCGACATGGTGCTGCTCACGCACGAGCACATGGACCACTGCGGCTCCACCGCCTACTTCCCCAAGGGCACGCTCGTTGCAGCGCACCCTCGCGCGGCCAACAAGATCGACATGCTCGACGACTTCGTGATGGGCAGCGACATGTACGACCTCACGCCCTCGTCGTTTCACGTCGACGTGCAGTTCCCCGAAGACACGGTGTTCGACCTGGGCGGCTGCGCGCTTCGCGCGCTCCACACGCCCGGGCACGTCTCCGGAGCGGTGTGCTTCTACGAACCCGACCAGCAGTTGATGTTCACGGCCGACACGATCTTCGCGGGCGGCATCCTGGGCGGAATATTCGCCTCGGGCAGCAACAGCGACTACAACGGGTCGCTGCGCAAGCTGCTCAACTACCGGATCAGCGAGATCTTCCCTGGCCACGGCCGCAACTCCACCGAGCCCTACGCCGACATCGAGCGCGGCATCCGCACCTCGGAGTCTCTGGCGCGCGAGACGCGCGCGCTGTTCGACAGCATGAGCCACGGCAACAGCTTCTCGTACATCTTCCGCGGCACTGCGGCGTACGCCGCGCGCGGGGTCACCAAGGGAGCGGCGCCCGCGCCGGCGGCAAGCGCAAAGGACAAGACCGCGAGCACGCCAGACAACGCTGCGCGGACCGATGACCAAGCCGCGCGCCCCGCGGATAACGCTGCGCGGACGGAGGGCAAGAAATGAGCATCACGCTGGGACTCGTGGTCGGGCTGATCGGATCGGCGTTCTCGCTCGCGAGCTTCGCGATGAAGGGCATGCTGCCGCTGCGCCTGGCGGCGCTCGCGGCGAACGTGGCCTTCATCACCTACGGCCTGATCGAATCGGCCACGATCGTCTACGTGCTGCACGCGATCCTGCTGCCGATCAACGCAAAGCGCGCGTTCGAGATTCGCAAGCTCATCCGGCAGATCGAGGCGGCGCGCTCCGACACCCCGGTGGCCGAGTGGCTGCTGCCGCACATGACGCGGCGCCGGGCCAAGGCGGGCGAGGTGCTCTGGCGGCGCGGCGACACGGCCAGTGAAATGCTCTACCTGCAAAGCGGCAGCGTGCGGCTGGTGGAATATGGCGAGACGCTGGGCGCAGGCTCGCTCATCGGCGAGATCGGGCTGTTCTCGCCCGACAACACCCGCACGCAGAGCCTGGAGTGCGTGACCGACTGCGAGCTGCACTCGCTCACCGCCGACGGCATGTACAAGCTCTACTACCAGAACCCGAAGCTCGGCTTCCACATGATGCGGCTGGTGGTGGGCAGGCTGATCCGCGACGCGGCCAACGCGCGCGGCGCCGACGATTCCGCGGGCACGCGCGGGCCCACCGCCGCGCCCGGAACGCAGGCCCCGCCGCTGCCTGCCTGACCGGCCGCCATGCCCGCGCAAGAGCCGATGCCCGATCGCGCGACGATCCTGATCGTCGACGACACGCCCGCCAACGTGCAGCTGCTGGGCGAGGTGCTCGCCGGCCAGTACCGCACGAAGGCCGCAACCTCGGGCGAGCGCGCGCTGCGCATCGCCGCCCAGGATCCGCCGCCCGACCTGATCCTGCTCGACGTGATGATGCCCGACATGAGCGGGCACGAAGTGTGCGAGCGCCTCAAGGCCGACCCGAAGACCGCGCAGATCCCGGTCATCTTCGTGACCGCGATGAGCGAGGTCGACGACGAGACCCGCGGCCTGGAGCTGGGCGCGGTCGACTACATCACCAAGCCGATCAGCGCGCCGATCGTGCTCGCGCGCGTGCACACGCACCTCACGCTGGCGCGGCAAAAGCGCGAGCTGGAGCGCTGGAACCGCTCGCTCGAGACCCGCGTGGCCGACGGCGTGGCCGAGCTCGAGCGCATGGGGCGCCTGCGCCGCTTCTTCTCGCCGGCGGTGGCCGACCTCATCCTCTCCGGAACGACCGAGGATCCGCTCAAGACGCGCCGGCGCGAGATCGTGGTCGTGTTCCTCGACCTGCGCGGATTCACTTCCTTCGCCGAGACATCCGACCCCGAGGACGTGATGCGCGTGCTGGGCGACTACCACGCCGCGATGGGCGAGCTCGTGATGGCGCACGGCGGCACGCTCGAGCGCTTCGCGGGCGACGGGATGATGATCTTCTTCAACGACCCGGTGCAGATCCCCGACCCCGCCCGGCGCGCGGTGACGATGGCGGTGGCCATGCAGGAGCGCTTCGCCGAGGTGGCGAAGTCCTGGAAGCGGCTGGGCATCGAGCTTCAGATGGGCATCGGCGTCGCGCAAGGTCACGCGACGATCGGCGCGATCGGCTACGAAGGCAGGCGCGACTACGGCGCGATCGGCGTGGTCACGAACCTCGCGGCGAGGCTGTGCGGCGAGGCGCAGGGCGGGCAGATCCTGGTCTCGCAGCGCGTGCTCGGCAGCCTGGAAGACGCGCAGGAGGAACATGGCATCACCGCCGACCCGGTGGGCGCGCTCGCGCTCAAGGGCTTTCACGCGCCGGTGAACGCGCACGCGATCCGCTGGGCGCGGTAGGAGCGGCGATGCAACCCACCGACTCCGAGATTCTCGCCGGCCTCGACCAGTTGCACGAGGGCTTCGCGATCTTCGATCGCGACCTGCGCCTGAAGATGTGCAACCGGCGCTACCACGAGTTGCGCGACCTTCCCGAGTCGCTCTGCAAGCCCGGGGTGCCGCTCGCCGACATCTACCGCTACAACGCGCAGCGCGGCGACTACGGCCCCGGCGACGCCGAAGCGCATGTGCTCGAGCGCATCGACGACCTCAACCGGTGGGAGCCGCGCGAGGTCGAGGTCGTGCTCGCGAGCGGACGCACCCTCGTGGCGCGCTACCGTCCGCTCACCGGCACCGGCATGGTCGTCACCTACGAGGACGTGACCGAGGCGCGCCGCGCCGAAGCGCTGGCGAGCGAGCAGCAGGAACGACTCGAGCACGTCACCACCGCCGTGAGCGAAGGCCTGTACGACTGGGAGGTGGGCACCAACGAACTGTACGTTTCCGACCGGCTGCGCACGCTGTTCGACTTCGACGCCTCGCGCTTTCGTTCCGACATGTGGTTCGAGCGCGTGCACCCGGACGACGCGAAGCGCTACTCGGAAACGATCCGCAGCCACTTCCGCGGTCGCGAGACGCAGTTCAGCAGCGAGTACCGGGTTCGCGTGGCGAGCGGCGAGTACCGCTGGGTGCACGACCGCGCGATCATGCTGCGCGCCGCGAACAACCACGTGCTCAGGATGGTTGGCGCGGTGAGCGACATCACCGAGCTGAAGGCGCGCGAACTCGAGCTCGAGCTCACGCGCGACAAGGCGCTCAAGGCGCAGACCATGTTCGAGGGGGCGATCGAGGCGATGACCGAGGGGTTCGCGCTGTTCGACCCCGATGACCGGATCGTCGTGTGCAATTCGCGCTACAGAACGTGGTTCGGCGAGGTATCGGAGATGGTGCGGCCCGGAACCCACTTCCAGGAAATCATGAGGGCCGCGCTCGCACGAAACCTCTTTCCGCTCGCGGTTGGCGACCCCGAGGAGTTCATGGCGAGGGTGGTCGCGGCGCGGCGCAAGCCCGGCGGCACGCGCATGCAGTACCTCTCCAGCGGGGTGTGGCTGCAGATCAGCGACCACCGCATGCCCGACGGCTCGCTCGTGTCGATCTACACCGACGTGTCGGACCTCAAGCTTCGCGAGGAGGAGCTGGACGCCGCCATGGAGCGCACCAACGCGCTGCTCGCCGAGTTCAACGCGGTGCTCGACGCAATCGACTACGCGGTGCTGTTCATGGGGCCCGACTTGCGCGCGCGCATCGCCAACCGCGCGTTTCGCTCGATGTGGGCGGTGACCGACGCACTGATCGAGAGCCACGCGAGCATGGAGGACCTGATCCGGCACGTGAACGCCCAGGGCCTCTACGGCCACCACGACGTTTCCGACGGCGGATTCGAGGCGCACCTCGCTGCCCGTCTGAAGGCCGTGCGCGAGGGCACGACCGCCCCCACCGAGATGCACCTCGCCGACGGCCGGATCATCCGTTACCAGTGCATCGCGCTTCCCGATGGCGGCCGGATGCTCACCTACTTCGACATCACCGAACTTCAGCAGGCCAGGCGCGCCGCCGAGGAAGCCTCGCGGATGAAATCCGACTTCCTCGCCAACATGAGCCACGAGATCCGCACGCCGATGAACGCGATCATCGGCATGACCCACCTCGCGCTGCGCACCGAGTTGAGCGACAAGCAGCGCAACTACCTCACGAAGGTTGACAACGCCTCGAAGGGCCTGCTCGGGATCATCAACGACATACTGGATTTCTCCAAGATCGAAGCGGGCAAGATCCAGTTCGAGCGCGTGCCCTTCTCGCTCGAGGACGTGCTGCAGTCGCTCGCCGACCTGCTCGCTGCCAAGGCGCAGGAAAAGGGCCTGGAGCTGATGTTCGACGTGGGCGCCGACGTGCCGATCGGCCTGGTGGGCGATGCGCTGCGCCTCGGGCAGGTGCTCACGAACCTGGTGGGCAACGCGATCAAGTTCACCGATTCAGGCGAGGTTACGGTGGGCGTGCACAGGGTCGGCGGCGGCGAGGGCGAGGTGCGGCTGCGCTTCGACGTGACCGACACCGGCATCGGACTCACGCCGCAGCAGCGCGCGCGGCTCTTCACCGCGTTCACGCAGGCCGATGCGTCCACCACGCGCCGCTACGGGGGCACGGGCCTGGGCCTGTCGATCAGCCGCCGCCTCGTCGAGATGATGGACGGCGAGATCGACCTCGAGAGCGAGCCGGGCAAGGGCAGCCGCTTCTTCTTCACCGCCCGCTTCGGCGTGCAGTCCGGCACGCGCGTCGAGGGAGAGGCCAGCGACGAAGACGTGCGCGGACTGCGCGTGCTGGTCGTGGACGACAGCGCGTCGGCGCGCGAGATCTTCGTCGCGGGCCTCGCCG
Source organism: Burkholderiaceae bacterium (assembly GCA_036525975.1). Classification (GTDB taxonomy): domain Bacteria; phylum Pseudomonadota; class Gammaproteobacteria; order Burkholderiales; family Burkholderiaceae_E; genus Quisquiliibacterium. The sequence goes on from DATCZK010000196.1 coordinate 19,589, forward strand.
CGCTCGGCTTCGACGCGCAGTCCGCTGCGAGCGGGCCCGAGGGCATCGCCGCGCTGCGCGCCGCCGCCGCCGTGGGCAACCCGTTCGACCTGGCGCTGATCGACTGGCGGATGCCCGGCATGGACGGCATCGAGACGATCCGCCAGATCCGCTCGGGCGCGGCGCAGGCGCCCACCCCCACGATGATCATGGCAACCGCCTACAGCCGCGACGAACTGCTCGCGGCGGCCAGCGACCTGAGCCTCGAGGGCGTCATGGTCAAGCCGGCGAGCCCCTCGACGATGCTCGACACGATCGTTGCGGCCAGGGGCGAGGCCACGCGCCGCCAGCCGGGCCTGCGCGCCGCGCGCGCACGCGCCACGGGCGATGCCCGCGCGCTGCGCGGCAAGCGACTGCTGCTGGTGGAAGACAACCTCGTGAACCGGGAGGTGGCGCTCGAGATCCTCGGCGAGGCCGGCGCCACGGTGGACGTGGCCGGAAACGGGCGCGAAGCCCTCGACCGCCTTGCGCTGGCCAGCTACGATCTGGTGCTGATGGATTGTCAGATGCCGATCATGGACGGCTTCGAGGCCACGCGACAGCTCCGCGACAACCCGCGCCACGCGTCGTTGCCCGTGATCGCGATGACCGCCAACGCGATGGCGGGCGACCGCGAGCGTTGCATCGAGGCCGGGATGAACGACCACGTTGCCAAGCCGATCGACGTGGCCGCGCTGTTCGCCACGCTGGCGAAGTGGACGCAACCGGGGGCCGCCCCCGGCGTGCCCGATGCCGCCGCGCCCGGCACGACGCCGCACTCGGCCGGGTTGATCGACCGCGCGACCGCGCTGCGCCGACTCGGCGGCAACGACAAGCTGCTCGACCGCCTCGTGCAGCGCTTCGTGCAATCGGAGTCCGACGCGCCGCAGCGCATCGGCGCGGCACTCGCCGCGGGCGATCGGGAGAGCGCGCTTCGGCTCGCGCACACGCTCAAGGGGCTTTCGGCGAGCCTTTGCGCGAACCGGCTCACGGATCGCGCGGCGGCGATGGAGGCCGCGCTCGGCGAACCGGCGAGTTCGGCCGACGAGGCCGCGCTGCGCGCGCTCGAGGACGCGCTGCGCGAGGCGCTGGGTGCGCTCGGCGCCAACGCCGCCCGCGCGCAGCAGGCCGATCCGCCAATGCAGGCCGATCCGCCAATGCAGGCCGATTCGCTGCCCGACATGCTTCGCGAACTCGCGGCGCTCGTCGCCGACTCGGATCTTGGCGCGGGCGCGTGCCTCGAGCGATTGAGCGCAACGCTGCGCTCTGCCGGAGAGGAGCAACGCGCGCGCACGCTCGCGCGCCTGCTCGCCGACTACGACTTCGACGCCGCGCTGGCGGTGATAGACGAGCTGGCGCGCGAGCTGGGAACCGATCTGCGATAGCCCAGACGATGGCCAGCGACGTGGACATCAGCCGGCCGCCCTTCGCGATCGTCGGCGGCCTCGACCCGCAACGGGTGGCCGACGAGATCGTGTCGTGCTTCGAGCGGATCGCCGCGCGACCCGACAAGGTGCGGGCGGCGTTCACGCTGGCAACGTCGAGCGCGGGCGCGGACGAAGGGCACCCGCTGCACCGTGCCGGCGTGGCGATCGCGTCGGACGTCGATCGTGGCGTCGGCGCCGGCGTCGCGCACGGCTATCACAACGCCAGGCACTTCCTGGAGGTCGTGCTCAGTGCAAACTACCTCGCCTGCGTGGCGCGGCTCGGGCGAGAACGGAGATTGCGCGTGCTGACCGCCGCGCTGATTCACGACTTCCATCACGACGGATCGCGAAGCGGCGAGGCTCCGTTTCGCCTCGAGGAACTCTCGGCCTCGAGCGCCGCGCCCTACCTTCGCGCCGCGGGTGTGCACCCGGCGCTGGGCGAAGAGGTGCACGCGCTGGTGCTCGCCACCGAGCCGCGCGCAGGGGTGCCCTACGCCCGCGCCTGCCTCGATCGCCACGCCGGCCGGGACGTTGCGCTGCCCGCCGCGCCGGTGCCCGAGCGGCTCGAGCGGCACCTGCGAGACCCTGAACTCGCGCTCGAGGCCGTGCTCCTCGCCGAGGCCGACGTGCTGCCCTCGCTGGGCTTCACCGTTGGGCACGGAGAGATGGTGCAAGACTGGCTCGCCGCCGAGTGGGGCGTGACGCTGGGCGCCGCCGAAAAGCTCGCGTTCATCGAACGCGTGGCCCCGTCGATCGAAATCGCCGCCTTCTTCGCGCCGAACATCGAGCGGCTGAGGCAGGCGTTCCGGCGCCAGATCGACGCCGGGGGGTCGAAATCCCCGTCAGGCCGCCTTCTTCTTCGCCTCGTCGAAGAACTGCGCGTCTTCGGTGGAGCCCTTGAGCGCGGTGGTGGACGACTGGTTGCCCTCGATCGTCTGGGTGACCGCGTCGAAGTAGCCGGTGCCCACCTCGCGCTGGTGCTTGACCGCGGTGAAGCCGCGCTCGGCGGCGGCGAACTCGGCCTGCTGCATCTTCACGAACGCCGTCATGTTCTCGCGCGCGTAGCCGTAGGCGAGGTCGAACATGCCGTAGTTCAGCGCGTGGAAGCCGGCCAGCGTGATGAACTGGAACTTGTAGCCCATCGCGCCCAGTTCGCGCTGGAACTTCGCGATCGTGGCGTCGTCGAGGTTCTTCTTCCAGTTGAACGACGGCGAGCAGTTGTACGCGAGCATCTTGCCGGGGAACTGCTTCTGGATCGCGTCGGCGAACTGTTTCGCGAACGCGAGGTCGGGCGTGCCCGTCTCGCACCAGATCAGATCGGCGTAGGGCGCGTAAGCGAGGCCGCGCGAGATCGCCTGGTCGATGCCGTTGTTGGCGCGGTAGAAACCCTCGATCGTGCGCTCGCCGGTGAGGAAGGGCTTGTCGTTCTCGTCGACGTCGGAGGTGACGAGGTCGGCCGCCTCGGCGTCGGTGCGCGCGAGCACGATCGTGGGCACGCCCATCACGTCGGCCGCCAGGCGCGCCGCCACCAGCTTGGAGACCGCCTCGCGCGTGGGCACGAGCACCTTGCCGCCCATGTGGCCGCACTTCTTCACCGAGGCGAGCTGGTCCTCGAAGTGAACGCCCGCGGCGCCCGCCTCGATCATCGCCTTCATCAGCTCGAAGGCGTTCAGCACGCCGCCGAAGCCCGCCTCGGCGTCGGCCACGATCGGCGCGAAGTAATCCACGTAGCCCGGATCGTTGGGGCTCTTGCCCTCGGACCACTGGATCTGGTCGGCGCGCTGGAAGGTGTTGTTGATGCGGCGAACCACGTGCGGCACCGAGTTGATCGGGTAAAGCGACTGGTCGGGGTACATCTCGCCGGCCACGTTGGCGTCGGCCGCCACCTGCCAGCCCGAGAGGTAGATGGCCTTCAGGCCGGCCTTCACCTGCTGCATCGCCTGGTTGCCGGTGAGCGCGCCCAGCGTGTTCACGAACGGCTGCTCGTTGATCAGCTTCCACAGCTTCTCGGCGCCGCGCTTGGCCAGCGTGTGCTCGATCGCCATCGACCCGCGCAGGCGGACTACGTCCTCGGCGGTGTAGCCGCGCTTGATTCCGCGCCAGCGGGGGTTTTCCGACCAGTCTTTCTGCAGCTTCTGGGCTTCGAGTTCACGCGACGACATACGGTGCTCCTGACGAGATGGTTGGATCGATTGATACGCAAAATCCTCTGGCCCTCGCCGAAGCGCAGGTGCCACAGATGAAAGTTAACCCGATTTTGTGCGTGGCAACAAGGTTATGGCACAACTTTGAGAAAAATATTTTACTATTAACTTCAATGGCTTGTTATCTACTTTCCACATAGCGAGAACTAAAATTTCACTATGGAAGAAAGGGGTGATGCGTCGCAATTGGGGTTATTCCACATCATGAAAACGAGTCTTTCCTGCAGAGAACGCGCCCTTCTCTTATCATTGGCGGGTTGCAGATTCGCTCCCGCACGCGGGCTAGACAAGATGATTCGATACATCGACGAGGAATTCGCGGTCGCTCCGCAGCTCGGCGCCCATCACATGGAGCAGGTGGCCGGTATCGGTTTTCGCACCGTGATCAACAACCGCCCCGATCACGAGGAGCCCGCTCAGCCGGGCAACGCGGAGATCGAGCAGGCGGCGCTCGCGGCCGGCCTGCACTACCTGTTCGTGCCGGTGGGCAGGGGGCACTCGCCCGAGTCGAGCCTGCTGGCGCTGCGCGAAGCGCTCGTGAACGCGCCCAAGCCGGTGCTCGCGTTCTGCCGCTCGGGCACGCGCAGCCAGATGCTGTACATGATGGCCAAGGCCCCGGCGCGCGAATGAGGCTTCTCGCGACCGCGGCGAGCCTGGCGCTCGCGCTGTCGCTCTCGGCCTGCGACAAGGGCAAGGCACCCCCCTCGCCCGCGGCCACCGGCCCCGCGGCCGGCCCCGCGGCAGGCCCTCCCCCGGCGATGCCGGTCACCGTGATCGAGGCGGCGCCGCGCAAGGTGGCGCTCACGATCGACACGGTGGGGCAAGCCGAGGGGTCGCGCGAAGTGGAAGTGCGCGCGCGCGTTGCGGGCATCGTCGAGCGCAAGCTCTTTCGCGAGGGCGAGCGCGTGGCCGCCGGCGCGGATCTCTACCGGATCGAACGCGCGCCCTTCGAGATCGCGCTCGCGCAGGCGCGCGCCGGCCTCGCGCAGGAGCAGGCCCGCGTGGACCAGACGCGCCGCGAGGCCGAACGACTGCGCCCGCTCGCCGACCAGCAGGCGATCAGCCGCCGCGAGTACGAGGATGCGGCCTCGGCCGCACGCACCGCGCAGGCGAGCCTCGCCGCAGCGCAGGCGCGCGTGCGCGAGGCCGAACTGAACCTGTCGTACACCACGGTTGCCGCGCCGATCGCCGGCGTGACCGGCCGCTCGCTGCGATCGGAGGGCAGCCTGGTCGGGCCCGGCGCCGACGGACTGCTCACCACGATCGCGCAGACCGACCCGATCTGGGTGCGGTTCGGGTTCAGCGAAGCGCAGCTCGCGCGGATGAAGGCGGGCAAGGCCGCCGAGGTCACGCTCACCGGCGCCGACGGAAAGCCGCTGGGCCGCAAGGGCCGGCTCAACTTCTCCGCCACCAGCGTGGACACGCGGCTGGGCACGGTGGCCATGCGCGCCGAATTCGCCAACCCCGACCTCGCGATCCTGCCGGGCCAGTTCGTGCAGGCCAGCGTGAAGGTGGGCGAACGCGAGGCCTACCTGGTGCCGCAGCACGCGGTGGTGCAGAACGAGCGGGGCCGAATGGTCTGGACCGTGAGCGCCGAGGGCAAGGCCACGCCCACGCCGGTGCAGGCGGGCGAGTGGATCGGCAGCGACTGGGTGATCGAGAGCGGCTTGAAGCCCGGCGATCGGGTGATCGTGGACAACCTGATCAAGATCCGCCCCGGCGCACCGGTGGCCGCCAGGGCGCCAGAAGCGGCGGCGGCACCCGGGAAGGCCGGAGCACCCTCGCCGGCCGCGAAGTCCGGCGCACCCGGCGCACCCGGGCGCTAGCCGCCGGGAGACGCAATGTCCCGGTTCTTCATCGAGCGGCCGATCTTCGCGGCGGTGCTGTCGATCGTCGTCGTGCTCGCCGGGCTGGTGTCGCTGAAGATCCTGCCGATCGCCCAGTACCCGCAGATCGCCCCGCCCACCGTGACGGTGACCGCCGTCTACCCCGGCGCCTCGGCCGAGACGCTCGCCAAGACCGTTGCCGCGCCGATCGAGGAGCAGCTCTCGGGCGTGGAGAACATGCTGTACTTCAACTCGTCGTCGGCCTCGAACGGCGTGACGACGATCACGGCCACCTTCGAGGTGGGCACCGACGTGGACAAGGCCACCTTCGCGGTGAACAACCGCGTGCAACTGGCCTCGCCGCGCCTGCCCGACGAGGTGCGGCGCAACGGCATCACGGTGGCCAAGCGCTCGAGCAACATCCTGCTGGTGGCGGCGCTCAACTCGCCCGACAAGACGCACGACACGCTGTTCCTGTCGAACTACGCCACGCTCAACGTGCTCGACGAGCTCAAGCGCATTGCGGGCGTGGCCGACGTCTCGATCTTCGGCGCGCGCGACTACTCGATGCGCATCTGGCTGCAGCCCGACCGGATGGCGCAGCTCGGGATCACCACGGCCGACATCGGCGCGGCGGTGAGCGCGCAGAACGCCCAGTACGCCGCGGGCAAGATCGGCGCCGAGCCGGCGCCGCCGGGCCAGCAGCTCGTGTACACGGTGACCGCCCGCGGCCGGCTGCTCGAGCCCGAGGAGTTCGGCGAGATCGTGCTGCGCGCGAGCGGGCCCTCGGGCATCCTGCGGCTCAAGGACGTGGCGCGCATCGAGCTCGGCGCGCAGAGCTACGACGCGTCGAACACCGTGAACGGCCAGCCGTCGATCGCGCTCGCGGTGTTCCTGCAATCGGGCGCGAACGCGCTCGACGTGGCGCAGGCCGCGCGCGACAGGATGGCCGAACTCAAGCGCGACCGCTTCCCCGCGGGCGTGGACTACCTGATTCCCTACGACACCACCCGCTTCGTCTCGGCCTCGATCCGCGAGGTGGTGAAGACCATAGGCGAGGCGGCGCTGATCGTGCTCGCGGTGGTGTTCGTGTTCCTGCAGAGCTGGCGCGCGACGCTGATCCCGATGCTCGCGGTGCCGGTGTCGCTGATCGGCACCTTCGCCGGGCTGTGGATCTTCGGCTTTTCGATCAACACGCTCACGCTGTTCGCGATGGTGCTGGCGATCGGCATCGTGGTGGACGACGCGATCGTGGTGCTCGAGAACGTGGAGCGCCTGATCCGCGAGGAGAAGATGTCGCCGATGCAGGCCTCGCTCGAGGCGATGCGCGAGGTGCAGGGCGCGGTGATCGGCATCGTGCTGGTGCTGTGCGCGGTGTTCATCCCGGTGGCCTTCCTCGGCGGCATCGCCGGGCAGCTCTATCGCCAGTTCGCCGTGACGGTGACGATCTCGGTCGTGCTCTCGGGCATCGTGGCGCTCACGCTCACGCCGGCCATTTCCGCGCTGCTGCTCAAGCCCGGCGCGCACACGGGGCTGGTGGCGAAGCTGTTTCGCCCCTTCAACCTCGGCTTCGCCTGGGTCACCCGGCGCTTCCTCGGCGGCGTGAACCTCGCGCTGCGCTTTCGCGTGCTGGCGGGGCTGGTCTTCGTGGGCATCGTGGCGGGGGCGGCGTTGCTGCTCGCGCGCGTGCCCGGCAGCTTCGTGCCGCCGGAAGACCAGGGCTTCGTGATCGCGGCCGTGGCGCTCCCGGACGGCGCGACGCTCGAGCGCACCTCGCGCGCCACCGAGCGGATGCGGCTGATGATGAAGGACAACCAGGCGGTGGAGAACTTCTTCATCGTCAACGGCTTCGACCTGATCGGCGGCGGCAACAAGGCGAACTCGGCCACGATCTTCGTTCCGCTCAAGCCCTGGGAGCAGCGCAGCCAGACTTCGTTCCAGCTCGCCCAGGAGATGAGCGGCAAGGGCTTCGCGCTGCCCGACGGCATCGCGTTCGCGTTCAACCCGCCGGCGATCCTCGGGCTGGGCACCGCGGGCGGGTTCGAGGTCTACGTGCAGGGCCGCAACGACCCCGACCCGCAGCGGCTGGCGCGCGTGACGAACGATTTCATCGCGGCGCTGGGCCGCAACCCGGTGCTCGCCGGGCTGAACACCTTCTACCGGCCCACCGTGCCGCAGCTTCGGGTGGAAGTGGATCGCGAGAAGGCGCTCGCGCTCGGCGTGCCGGTGAACGAGGTGTTCGGCGCGCTGCAGGCGCAGATGGGGTCGCTGTACGTGAACGACTTCAACCGCTCGGGAAGAACCTATCGCGTGACGATGCAGGCCGACGCAACCTACCGGGCGAAACCCGAAGACCTCGGGCGGCTGTACGTGCGATCGGCGAGCACCGGCGCGATGGTGCCGTTGAAGGCGCTGATCACCGTGACGAGCGTGATCGGCCCCGAGCAGATCGAGCGCTACAACGGCTACGTCGCGGCCAAGGTGCTGGGCAACGCGAAGCCCGGCTTCAGTTCCGGCGAGGCGATCGCCGCGGTGGAGAAGACCGCGCGCGAGGTGCTGCCGGCGGGCTACGGCATCGAGTGGACCGGCCAGGCCTTCCAGGAAAAGGGCGCGGGCAACGCGTCGGTGTTCGCGTTCGGCTTCGCGCTCGTGATGGTGTACCTGATCCTCTCCGCGCTCTACGAGCGCTGGGGCGTGCCGATGGCGGTGGTGCTGGCGGTGCCCTTCGCGCTCACCGGCGCGCTGCTCGCGGTGTTCCTGCGCGGAATGGAGAACGACATCTACTTCCAGATCGGGCTGGTGGTGCTGATCGGGCTGGCTGCCAAGAACGCGATCCTGATCGCCGAGTTCGCGATGCAGGGGATGCAAGACGGCAAGAGCGCGGCGCAGGCCGCGGTGGAGGCGGCGCGCCTGCGCTTTCGCCCGATCGTGATGACCTCGCTCGCCTTCGTGTTCGGCGTGCTGCCGCTCGCGGTGGCCACCGGCGCGGGCGCGGCCGCGCGCCAGTCGATGGGCACCGGGGTGGTGGGCGGCATGCTGGTGGCCACCTTCGTGGCCCCGATCTTCGTGCCGCTCTTTTTCTCGCTGCTCGCGCGCAAGCCCCGACCCGAGCACGGCGAGCACCACGCGCTGCCGCACCACGCGCTGCCGCCCGATCCGGACGCGCCGGAGGAGTCCGCGGCGCCACGCGGGGCGTCGACGCCATGAGGCCCGCAGCGCCCGCGCCGCGCCCGATCGTGGCATTCGCGCTCGCGCTCGCGGTCGTGCTCAGCGGCTGCACCGTGACGGGCCCCGATTACGTCCGCCCCGCGAGCACGCTCCCCGCCGCCTATCCGCAAGACCTCGGCGCCACCGCCGGCGCCGCGACACCGCTCGCGAGCAACTGGTGGAAGCAGTTCGGCGACCCCGGCCTCGACGCGCTGGTGGCCACGGCGCTGGCGCGCAACGCAGACCTGGAGTTGGCGGCCGCACGGGTCGAGGAAGCCGACGCGGTGATGCGCGAGGTGGGTGCGAATTTCCTGCCGCAGGTGAACCTTGGCGCGAGCGGGTCGCGCAGTCGCACCAGCGGCCTCACCGCGCAGCGCAACGCGGTGGTCTCGAACAACCTCAAGCTCTCGGCCTCCACGTCGTTCGAGATCGACTTCTGGGGACGGCTGCGGCGCGGTTCGGAGGCCGCGCGCGCGCAGGCGCTGGCCACGCGCCACGCGCGCGACGTGATGGCGCTTTCGATCGCGGGCCTCACCACGCAGGCGTATTTCGCCCTGCGCTCGCTCGACGCACAGATCGCGATCGTGCGCCGCACGCTCGCCACCCGCGACGAGGGGCTGCGCATCGTGCGCGCGCGGCTCGACGCCGGCGTGGCGTCGCGGCTCGACCTGGAACAGGCCGAGGCCTTGCGCGCCGACGCCGCGATCCAGCTGCGCGAGCTGCAGCGCCAGCGCGGCCTCGCGGCGTTGCAGATCGGGCGCTTGAGCGGGCAGCCGGGGCTGGAGCTCGCGACGCGAGAGGGTGCGCTCCCCTCGCCCCCCGAGATCCCCGTGGGCCTTCCCTCCGACCTGCTCGCGCGCCGCCCCGACCTGCGCCAGGCCGAGCAGCAGCTCGTGGCCGCCAATGCGCTGGTCGGTGTGGCACGCGCCGCGATGCTGCCGTCGATCTCGCTCACCGGTTCGCTGGGCGCCGAGAGCACGGCGCTCGCGAGCCTCATCGACCCTGCTGCGCGCATCTGGTCGCTGGGCTTCGGGCTGGCGCTCCCGATCTTCGACGGCGGGCGGCTCGAGGCGCGCAGCGACCAGGCCTCGGCGCGCGCGCGCCAGGCCGTTGCCGCCTACCAGGGCGCCGCGCAGAGCGCGTTTCGCGAAGTGGCCGACGCGCTCGTCTCGGCGCGCGCCGCGCGCGAAGCCCAGTCCGAGATCGGCGCGCGCGCGGCCGCCGCGCGCCGCGCGGTGGGGCTCGCGCGGCTGCGCTACGAAGCCGGCTACTCGCCCTACCTGGAACTGCTCGACGCCGAGCGCGGCGCCAACGCGGCCGAGGTCGAGCAGGTGCGCAACGCCCAGGCGCGGCTGGGTGCGGCGGTGGACCTGTTCAAGGCGCTGTCGGGGGGGTGGGCGGACTGATCTCCGGCCGCGGGCGGCCCGATCGATCGCGGGCCTCCTGATCGGGCTACTTCGAGACGGCGTCTCCGTCGGCCGCACCCTCGTCACCCTCGCCTTCATCTTCGGGCTCGTCGACGCTCGCCCCGAGCATCGTGCGCGCAGCCGTGTCCGGCAACTGCTCCACGTCGCGCAGCTTGCGTTCTATGGCGCGCGAGCGCACCTCGTAGTTGCCCAGCGTGCTCGATGCCTGGTCGATCTGCTTGCGCGCCTTCGCGAGCACGTCGCCGAACTTGCCGAACTCGGTCTTCACCGCGCCCAGCAGCTGCCACACCTCGCTGGTGCGCTTCTCCACCGCGAGCGTCCTGAAGCCCATCTGCAGGCTCGAGAGGATCGCGGCGAGCGTGGTCGGGCCGGCGATCACGATCCGGTGCCCGCGCTGCAGGTCGTCGAGCAGCCCGGGGCGGCGCAGCGCCTCGGCGTAGAGCCCCTCCACGGGCAGGAACATGATCCCGAAGTCGGTGGTGTGCGGGGGCGACAAATACTTGTCGCGGATCGTCTTCGCCTCCAGCCGCAGGCGCGTCTCGAGCTGCTTGCCGGCCGTGGCCGCGGCCGCGGGGTCGGCGCTCTCCTGCGCCGCCACCAGGCGTTCGTAGTCCTCGAGCGGGAACTTCGCGTCGATCGGCAGCCACACCGGCTGGTCGTCCGCGCCGCCGGGCAACCGGATCGCGTACTCCACGCGGTTGTTCGACCCCGGCACCGTGACCACGTTGGACGCGTACTGGTCGGGCACGAGCAGGTCTTCGAGCAGCGCGCTCAGCTGCACCTCGCCCCAGCCGCCGCGCGACTTCACGTTGGTGAGAACGCGCTTGAGGTCGCCCACGTTCGACGCCAGCGCCTGCATCTCGCCCAGCCCCCGGTGCACCTGCTCGAGGCGCTCCGAGACGTGCTTGAACGACTCGCCCAGGCGCTGCTCGAGCGTGGCGTGCAGCTTCTCGTCCACCGTGCGGCGCATCTCCTCGAGCTTGGCCGAGTTCTCGGTCTGCAGCTCGCCGAGCTTGTTCTCGAGCGTGTTGCGCATCAGCCGCGCGTCTTCCTGCACCGCTTCGCGCAGCGCCGCGAGGCGCTGCTCGTTGGATTCGGTGAGGCGCGTGAGCTGCTGCGCGAAGCTGTCGATCTGCGCGTTCTGCAGGCCGGCGATCGAGGTCATCTGCTGGGTGAGGTTGGCGCCGAACTGGCCTACCGCGGAGCCCAGTTCGGTGCGCGTGGCCGCGCCCTGCCCTCCCATGTGCTCGTAGAGCGAGATCTCGAGCTTGCGCGCGACTTCTTCGTGCGCGCGCATTGCCTCGAGCAGCTCGCGGCGCAGCGCGTCGAGGGCGGCGCTCGGGTCGGGCGGGCGGCGAAGCAGTGTGACCAGGCCGAGCAGCACCGCGAGCACGGCCGCCACGAGAACTGCGAGCAGCACGGGGTCTGCGTTGGCGATCGCGCTCACGGTTGGCGGTCCTCGTCGTTCGGGGGCTTGGCTCTCATCTCCGTTCACCCCTCGCGGTTGCGCATCCAGTCGGCCGTGCCGCGAAACGACTCGAGCAGCCGCGCGCGCAGCGGCTCGGCCACCTCCACGTCGTGCATCGCGCGGCCCATGCACGCGAGCCACTGGTCGCGCTCGGCGCTGGCGATCGGAAACGGCAGGTGGCGCGCGCGCAGCCTCGGGTGGCCGAAGCGCTCCACGTAGTGGTTCGGCCCGCCCATCCAGCCGCACAGGAACCAGAACAGCTTGTCGCGCGAGTCGTCGAGCGTGTTCGGGTGCAGGCTGCGGATGCCCGCGAACTCGGGCTCGATGTCCATCAGGTCGTAGAAACGGTCGACCAACTCGCGCACGCGGGCCTCGCCGCCGATCGCGTCGAAGGGCGCCAGGTTGACGGACGACTCGCTCATGGCATCCGCTCTCGGCTCACCGGATCAGGCCCCGCAACAGCGCGGATGCGATGTCCATCGGCTCAGATCTCGCGCAGGGTCGCGAGCGGCGGCGCGCGCAGCACGCCGCGCAGGCTGAGCCACCCGGCGAGGATCGCGATCAGCGCGCCGGCCAGCGTGCCCCACGCCAGGCTCGCCCAGCGCGCCTCGTACTCGAACTGGAACACCTGCTGCGCGAGCACCGCCCCGATCGCGATCGACCCGGCGGCGGCGAGCAGGCCCGCGAGCCCACCCGAGAGCCCGAGCTCCCATATCTGCGCGCGACCGAGCTGCGCGCGCGAAGCGCCGAGCGCGCGCATCAGCCCCGCCTCGCGCACCCGCTCGTCGCGCGAGCTCGCGAGCGCCGTGTAGAGCACCACGACGCCGGCGGCGAGCGTGAGCACGAACAGGAACTGCACCGCGGTGACCACCTGCCCGAGCATCGACTGCACCTGGCGCACGATGTTGCCCGTGTCGAACACGGTGAGGTTGGGGAACCGGCGCACGAGATCGGCGTCCACCGGGGTTGCCGAATCGGGCTGGTGGTAGGCGGTGATCAGCGTCTGCGGCGCGCGCTCGAGCGCCGCGGGCGAGAGGATCATGAAGAAGTTCACCTTCATCGAATCCCAGGCCACCTTGCGCGCGCTGGTGGTTTTCACCTGCACCGGCTCGCCGGCCACGTCGAAGGTGAGCACGTCGCCCACCTCGAGCGACAGCGTCTCGAGGATGCCCTGCTCGGCCGAGACCTCCAACGCGCCCGGCTCGAACCAGCGCCCGGCCACGAGCCTGTTGTGCGAGGGGAGCACGCTCGTGTACGAGAGGTTGAACTCGCGATCGACGAGCCGCTGCGCCCGGTCGCCCGGGTAGTCCTCCGGGCGCACCGGCTTGCCGTTCACCTGCACGAGCCGGCCGCGGATCATCGGGTAGAGCTCGGCGCTCTTCACGCCGGCGCCCGCGAGCACGGCCGCCACCGCCTCGCGCTGGTCGGGCTGGATGTTCACGACGAAGCGGTTCGGCGCGTCGGGGGGCGACGCGCGCTGCCAGCTCTCGAGCAGGTCGGTGCGCGTGACGGTGAGCAGCAGCAGCGCCATCAGCCCCACCGCCAGCGCCACCGTCTGCGCGATCGACGCCGACTGCCTGCGCGACCACGACGCGAGCGCGAGGCGCAGCGAGGGGCTGCGCGCCACCGCCGCGAGCGCGCGCACCGGGCCGATCAGCCGCATCGCCAGCCACACCACCAGCACGAACACCACGGCGCCCCCCGCGAAGCCGCCGAGCGAGATCACCGCGAGCCGCGCGTCGCCTGCGAACCAGAACAGCAGCGAGGCAAACGCGGCGCTGGCCACCGCCGCCGCGATCCAGGGCGACGCGCCCGCGGGCCCGAGTTCGCGGCGGATCACGCGCAGCGGCGGCACGCCGGCGAGCCTCAAGAAGGGCCACGCGCCAAAGCCCAGCAGCAGCACCACGCCCGCGCCCGCCGCCTGCACGGCGGGCCAGGCTCCTGGCAACGGCAGCGCCATCGGCATCAGCGACGCCACCGCGCGCACCAGCGCGAAGTGCACGACCCAGCCGATCGCGGCGCCCGCGAGCGCTCCGGCGAGCGAAACCCACAGCAGCTCGAGCAGCAGCAGCGCCACCAGCGCGCGCTGCCCCACGCCCATCGCGCGCATCACGGCCACGCCGTCGAGGTGGCGCTCGGCGAAGCGCCGTGCCGACAGGCCGATCGCCACCGCCGCGATCAGCGCAGAGAGCAGCGCCACCAGCGCGAGGAAGCGCTCGGCGCGGTCGAGCGTGTTGCGAAGCTCGGGCCGGCCGTTGTCCACCGACTCCACGCGCATGCCGCGGCCCAGCTTCGACTTGGCCCAGCCCTCGTAGGCGGCCACCGCCTCGGGCGCCCCCGCCACGAGCAGCCGATAGGTGACGCGGCTCGCCGGCTGCACCAGCCGCGTGGCCTCGAGGTCGGCGAGGTTGATCAGCGCGCGCGGCGCGAAGTTCACGAAGCTCGTGCCGCGGTCGGGTTCCAGCGTGACCACGCGCCGGATCGCGAACGCGGATTCGCCCAGCTCCACCGAGCTGCCCACCGCGGTGCCCAGCGTCTGCACGAGCTGCGCGTCGGTCCAGACCGCGCCACGCTCGGGCACTCCCGCCGTGGCTTCGTCGGGGGTGTTCGGCGCGGCGGCCGTGCGCAGGCGTCCGCGAAGCGGGTAGCCCTCGGAAACGGCCTTCACCGCAGCCAGCTGCGGCCTGCCCTGCGCAACCACCATGCTGGGGAAGTTCACGGTGCGAGCAACCGCGAGCCCGCCCTCGCGGGCCCTCGCGTCGAAGGCGGAGTCGATCGCCCGGTCCGAAGCGATCACCAGGTCGGCGCCCAGCAGCTGGCGCGCCTCGAGCGTGAGCGCCTGGCGCATGCGGTCGACGAAAAAGCCCACGCTGGCGATGGACGCGACCGCGATCACGAGCGCGGCCACGAGCAGGCGCAGCTCGCCGGCGCGCCAGTCGCGCATCGTCAGTCGCAGCGAGAGCCGGGGCAGGTGCAGGGACATCCGGCCGATTATCGGTCAATCGGCGCTGCAGCCGAAACGCGGCCCGAAGCAACGGCATCGCCCAATGGCCCGCCTGCCCCGCCGCACCGGCCCGGCAGCGGCCGCAGGCGGCCGCAGGCGGGCGCAGGCGGGCGCCGGCGGGCGAGCGCCACGCTTTGCTACGATGGCTCACCTGAGACGACGGACCCCACGATGAACCTCAGCTGCTTCTCGCTCGAGATCGACGCGCGCATCGCCACGCTCACGATGACCCGCGCCGCCGAGATGAACACGATCACGCCCGCGATGTGGCGCGAGCTCGAACAGGTGGCCGACTGGCTGCAGCGCGAGGCGCCCGCGCGGGTGCTCGTGATCGCGTCCACCGGCAAGCACTTCAGCGCCGGCCTGGCGCTGGAAGCGTTCAGCGGCGACCTGCCGATCGACGACCACGACGCGGTCGGGCGCGCTGGGCTCGCGCTCACGATCGCAGACATGCAACGCGCACTGGAGAGGATCGCGGCGCTGAGAATGCCGGTGATCGCTGCCGTGCAAGGCGGCTGCATCGGCGGCGGCGTCGACCTGGTGAGCGCCTGCGACATGCGCTTCGCCACGGCCGACGCGTTCTTCTGCATCCAGGAGATCAACGTGGGCCTCGCGGCCGACCTGGGCACGCTGCAGCGCCTGCCCAAGCTGATCCCGGACGGGATCGTTCGCGAGCTCGCCTACAGCGGGCGCCGGATGCCCGCGTCGCGCGCGCTGGCAGTGGGGCTGGTGAACGAGGTCTTTCCCGACCAGGCGGCGATGCTCGCCGGGGTGCGCGAGCTGGCCGCCGAGATCGCCTCCAAGCCCCCGCTCGCGGTCTGGGCGAGCAAGCAGGCGATCGACTACGCGCGAGACCACCCGGTGGCCGAGGGCCTGCGGCAGATGACCTGGCTGCAGGCCGGCATGTGGGACACCTCGGCCGTCGTCGAGAGCCTGGCGGCCAAGCGCGAGCAACGCGCGCCGAGCTATCCCGACCAGGGCCGGATGCGCTCGTTCACCGATACCGGAGAGGATCGATCGTGAGCTCCAAGACCCTGAACTGGTACTTCGACTTCGTCTCGCCGTTCGCCTACCTGCAGGCGAGCCGGCTCGACGGCTTCGGGATGCACGCGCTGGTGCGCTGCAAGCCGATCCTGTTCGCCGCCGTCCTCAATCACGTCGGGCAAAAGGGCCCGGCCGAGATCGCGCCCAAGCGCAGCTGGACCTTCGAGCACGTGGCCTGGCTCGCGCGCCAGTGCAACATCCCGCTCGAGCTGCCGCGTGCGCACCCGTTCAATCCGCTGCCGCTGCTGCGCCTGGCGATCGTGAAGGGGTGCAGCGTGGACGTGGTGCAGCGCCTGTTCGCCTACGTCTGGCGCGACGGCCACCTGCCCGACGAGGCCGAGCCCTGGAACGCGCTTCTGGCCGAGCTCGGCGTGAGCGCGCCCGAGCTCGACGCCCCCGAGCTGAAGAAGGCGTTGCGCGAGAACACCGACGAAGCGATCGCGGCCAACGTGTTCGGCGTGCCGACCTCGATCGTCGACGGCCACCTGTTCTGGGGATTCGACGCCACCGAGATGATCTACGCGTTCCTCAACGGCGATCCGTTCTTCGAGAGCCAGGCGCTGCGCGCCGCGCGCGCGTTGCCCCAGGGCGTGTCGCGACGCTGAGGCCCGGGCGCAGGGGGAGCGCTCAGGCGGAGGCGGCGCTCCTGGGGCGCATCACCGCCAGCGCCAGCGAGGTTGCCGTGCAGGCGATGGCGGCCAGTTGCAGCGCCCCCAGCGGCTCGCGCAGCACGATCGCCCCCGAGATCATCGCCACCACCGGCACCATCACCGACGACACCCCGGCCACGTTGGCCGGCAGCAGCCCCACGATCGAGAACCACACCAGGTTGCCGATCGTCATCGGCACGAGCGCGATGTAGGCGACCACGACGATCGTCTGCCAGGTGGGCACGAACCAGTTGCCGTCGCCCAGGATCAGCGCCCCCGCCGAGATCGGCACGGCCGCGACCAGCAGCTGCCAGCCGGTGAGCACGGTGGCCGGCACGCCGACCGCGCCGCGCTTGATGATCAGCGTGCCGGCCGCCCACCCCACCCCGGCCAGCAACCCCAGCGCGAACCCCGCGGGCGCGCTGGCGTAGGCCTCCAGGCCCGGCACCATCAGCAGCGCGACGCCGGTGCCGCCGACGAGGATCGCCACCACGAGCCGCGCGTCGAGCCGCTCGCCCAGAACGAGCCAGGAGATCAGCGCCGACCACAGCGGCATCGTGAACCCGAGCACCGCCGCCTGCCCGGAAGGGATCAGCACGGCCGCGTAGGTGCTCGCCACGTTCCACACCACCAGGTAGCAAAGCGAGGCCCAGGCCACGGTGGCCCAGTGCCGTCGCGGAATCACCAGCGACTGGCCGCGCAGGCGCGCGACCGCGAGCAGAACGCACCCGGCCACGGCGAGCGCGATCGCGCGGAAGGTCCAGACCGAGATCTCGCGCACCGCCAGCGGGAACAGGGGCCAGTTCGTTCCCCACACCAGCGTGAGAACGGCGAGCAGGACAAGCGGGCGGCGCGCGACCATCGATTGGCCCTCGGGAAGGAGCGCAGATGCTACCCGAAGCCGCACGCCGCCACGACGCGAATCGCCCCCGGCCAGCGGTCGTTGCCACAAACCGGCCTCCGTCCGTCGACCGATCCCCACCGCCCGTAGGCGCGAGCCACCGGAGGCTCCCGCAGTGCCGAAACTGGATACGGTTTGCCACCGTGAGGATGTCTTGAACACGCCCGACGCCAGAAAACCCGCCGAATGGCCCGTCTACGCGCTGGCGGCTGCAGCCGCCGCCGTGCTGCTCGGCGGCACCTATCTGCTCGCCTCCACGACCATCGACCGGTTGATCCGCAAGGATGCCGAAACCACCGGCACGCTCTGGGCAGCCGACTTCGGCAAGCGCATGCCCGACCTCGACCGGATCCTGGGCGGCGAGCCGCCGTCGGCCGAGAGCACGCGGTTCATGGTGAACGCGGGCGAGCTCGGCAGCATCTTCCGGTTCAAGCTCTTCGACGCCGAGGGTCGCCAGATTCTCGTGTCCGACGAACTCGGCACGCGCAAGCACCAGACCGAGTTGCTCGGCACCCACAACCCCACGGCGGCCAAGGTGCTCGCCTCGGGCCGCGCACACTCCGAAATGAAGCACGGCACCACGCCGGACCGGCCGCCCGTGTTCGTCGAGGCCTACGTTCCGTTGTTCACCAACGGCCGGCTCACCGCGGTCACCGAGGTCTACATCGACCAGACCGAAAAGCTGGCCGTGTTCCGCTCGCACATGGCTTACGCAACCGTGGGCCTGGTGGCGCTCACGGCGCTCGCCTTCGCGCTGCCCGCGGCGGGGTTCCTGTGGCGCTCGAGGCAGAAGCGCAGCGCCGAGGACCGCGCCGCCTTCCTCGCGCACTACGACAAGCTCACGGGGCTGGCGAACCGCAGCGCCTTCACGGCGATGCTCGAGGCCGCGATCGCGCTGCGAAACACGGCCGGCGAGTCGGTCTCGCTGCTGCACGTGGACATCGACGGTTTCAAGGACATCAACGACAGCCTCGGCCACGACGTGGGCGACGCGTTCCTGCAGGGCGCCGCGAGGCGCCTGCGCGCGCTTTGCACGTCCGACGACCTGGTGGCGCGGCTGGGCGGCGACGAGTTCGCGATCGTGCCCGGAAGGAAGGGCGACGTCGCCCACGCGCAGCGCCTGGCGCGGCAGGTGATCGAGTCCGTTGCCACGCCGTGCACGGCGCGCGGCCACGAGATCGTCGCCACGGCGAGCGTGGGCATCGTCGTGGTCGCCCCCGGCGAGACACCGGCGCCCGGCGCCGTGCTCGCGCTCAAGCGCGCCGACATCGCGATGCACCGGGCAAAGGCCGATGGGCGCAACCGGCTCAGCGTTTTTTCGCCGGAAATGGACGACGCCCTGCAGGCGCGGCGCGAAATCGAGCGCCTGATCCGCAAGGCGTGCCGCGAGGGCGGGTTCGAGCTGTACTTCCAGCCGCTGTTCTCGACGCGCGGCGGCGCCGTGACCGGGTTCGAGGCGCTCCTTCGGCTTCCCGACGGACAGGGCGGCATGATCCCGCCGGCCGAATTCATCCCGGTGGCCGAGGACATGGCCCTGATCTCCCAGATCGGAAACTGGGTGCTGCACAGGGCGTGCGAAGTGGCGAGCGGGTGGCCGCAGCCGCTGAAGATCGCGGTCAACCTGTCGCCGGCCCAGTTTGCAGACGGCACCGTCGTGCGGACGGTGAGAGAGGCGCTTCGCGCGAGCGGGCTCGCACCCGGCCGGCTCGAACTGGAAATCACCGAGGGCCTGCTGCTCGATCGCGCCGAGCACGTTCTGCGCGATCTCACGGAACTCAAGTCGCTCGGCGCCGCGATCGTGATGGACGACTTCGGAACCGGCTACTCGAGCCTGAGCTACCTGTGGAAGTTCCCGTTCAGCAAGATCAAGATCGACCGCTCCTTCGTGAGCGCGCTGTCCGATGCCGACCCGAGCGTGGGCGACATCGTTCGTACGATCGTGGGGCTGGGCCAGCAACTGCGGCTCGAAGTCACCGCCGAAGGCGTCGAGACCGAGACGCAGGCGCGCTTCCTCGGTGTTGCGCAGTGCGACCAGTTGCAGGGATTCCTGCTCGGGCGCCCGATGCCGGAGCATGAGCTGCGCGCGTGGCTCGCCGGCGGACAGGCAGCCGCCGTCCGCGAGCGGGCGGCGGAATCCGTTCCCGGCTGAGTCGGCCGCCCCGGCAGGCACGCCTCGCGTGCCGGGGGCTCGATCACGACGAGCGCGCCGCCAGGCGCGATGCGCTCAGTCCAGCACCGCCGCGAGCAGCTTGCGCGTGTACTCGTGCACCGGCGCCGCGAACAGCGCCTCGGTCTCGCCAGACTCGACGATGGCGCCGTCCTTCATCACCATCACGCGGTGCGCCATCGCCCGGATGACCGCGAGGTCGTGCGTGATGAACAGGTAGCTCAGGCCGTGGCGCCTCTGGAGCACGGCAAGCAGTTCGAGGACCTGCTGCTGCACCGACACGTCGAGCGCCGAAGTCGGCTCGTCCAGAACGAGCAGCTCCGGGTGCAGCACGGTGGCGCGCGCGATCGCGATCCTCTGGCGCTGGCCGCCCGAGAACTCGTGCGGATAGCGCGGCAGGATCGACGCGTCGAGCCCCACCTCCTCGAGCATCTGCACGATCGCGTCGCGGCGCTGCGCGGTGCTCAGCTGCGGCTGGTGCAGCGCGAGGCCCTCGCCCACGATGCCCTCCACCGTCATCCGCGGCGAGAGCGAGTTGTACGGATCCTGGAACACCACCTGCATGCGCCGGCGCAACGGCCGCATCGCCGCGCGCGCGAGCGTGTCGATGCGCTGGCCCGCGAAGCGGATCTCGCCCGAAGCGTGGCCCTGCGCCAGGCGCAACAGCGTCATGCCGAGCGTGGTCTTGCCCGAACCCGACTCGCCGACCACGCCCAGCGTCTCGCCGCGCGCCACGTGCACGTCGACCTCGCGCACCGCGTCGAAGGCTGTCTTCGAAAACCACCCCTTGCGAAAGAAGAAGCGGCACCCCACGCCTCGCGCCTCGAGCAGGCGCTCGGCGTTGGGCACAATCGGCTCGATCGTGCGCCTGGGCCGGCTGTCGATCAGCTTGCGCGTGTACGCGTGCTGCGGCGCGTCGAACAACTGCGTCGTGTCGCCCACCTCGACAAGCTTTCCGCCCTGCATCACCCCCACGCGATCGGCGAACGAACGCACCAGCGGCAGGTCGTGCGTGATCAGCATCAGCGCCATGCCGAACTCGCGCTGCAGCTCGGCGAGCAGGTCCACGATCTGGCGCTGGATCGTGACGTCGAGCGCGGTGGTGGGCTCGTCGGCGATCAGCAGGCGCGGGTTGCACGCCAGCGCCATCGCGATCATCGCGCGCTGGCGCTGCCCGCCCGAGAGCTGGTGCGGATACGAGCCGAACCTGCGTTCCGGCTCCGCGATTCTCGTTCGCGCCAGCAGTTCTATCGCGCGCGTGGTGGCCTGCGCCCTGGAGAGACCTTCGTGAAGCTCGATCGTTTCGCAGATCTGGTCGCCGATCGAGTACAGCGGGTTGAGCGCGGTCATCGGCTCCTGGAAGATCATCGCGATCTCCTTGCCGCGCACCGCGCGCAACTCGCGTTCGCTGGCCGCGAGCAGATCCTTCCCCTGGAACACGATGCGCCCGCCGTGCTTCGCGTCGGCGTTCAGCCGCATCACGGCGAGCGCGCTCACCGTCTTTCCCGAGCCCGACTCGCCCACCAGCGCGAAGCGCTCGCCGGCGCCCACGGTGAAGCTCACGTCGTCGACCACGCGCGAGGGCACCCCGCCGGTGGCGAACTCCACCGACAGCCCCTGCACCGAGAGCAGCGGCTGCAACGCGCGGGCCGGGGAAGCGCTCATCCGCGCCTCGTGTCCAGCGCGTCGCGCAGCGCCTCGCCGATGAAGATCAGCAGCATCAGCGTGCCCACCAGCACGCCGAAGGTGGGCAGCGAGATCCACCAGGCGTCGAGGTTGGACTTGCCCTGCGCCAGCAGTTCGCCCAGGCTCGGCGTGGTGGGCGGCACCCCCAGCCCGAGGAAGTCCAGGCTCGTGAGCGCGACGATCGCGGCACTCATCCGAAACGGCATGAACGCGATCACCGGCGTGAGCGAGTTCGGTAGCACGTGGCGCCAGATGATCTGGGTGTCGGCCAGCCCCAGCGCGCGCGCCGCCGTCACGTACTCGAGCGTGCGGTTGCGCAGGAACTCGGCGCGCACGTAGTCCGACAGCCCCATCCAGCCGAAGATCGCGAGGATGCCCAGCAGGATCCAGACGCTGGGCTCGAAGATCGACGCCAGGATCAGCAGCAGGTAGAGCTCGGGCACCGAACTCCAGACCTCGATGAAGCGCTGCAGCGCGAGGTCGGTGCGCCCGCCGAAGTAGCCCTGGATCGCGCCCGCCACCACGCCGATCAGCACGCCGAGCGCGGTGAGCGCGAGGCCGAAGAGCACCGACAGGCGGAACCCGTAGAGCAGCCGCGCGAGCACGTCGCGGCCGCGGTCGTCGGTTCCGAACCAGTTCACCGCCGAGGGCGCGGCCGGGTTCGGGCTGGGCGCGAAGTAGTTGATCGTGTCGAAGCGGTAGCTGTTGGGCGGCCACAGCGCCCAGTTGCCGCCCTTGGCGAGCTGCTCGCGGATGAACGGGTCGAGATAGTCGGTGGCGGTGCGGAAGTCGCCCCCGAAGGTGGTCTCGGGGTAATCGACGAACAGCGGCGCGTACCAGTTGCCCTCGTAGCGGGCGACGATCGGCCGGTCGTTCGAGAGCAGCTCGGCGGCCATGCTGAGCACGAACACGATCGCGAAGATCCACAGGCTCAGGTAGCCGCGGCGATTGGCGCGAAA
Organism: Burkholderiaceae bacterium; assembly: GCA_036525975.1. Taxonomy (GTDB): domain Bacteria; phylum Pseudomonadota; class Gammaproteobacteria; order Burkholderiales; family Burkholderiaceae_E; genus Quisquiliibacterium. The sequence goes on from DATCZK010000196.1 coordinate 41,577, forward strand.
CCTGCGCCAGGCGCGCTGCCACGGCGACAGCGAGCGCGCCGGCGCGCCGGCCGGCACACCGCCGTTCGCGGTCGCGCCCGCGCTCCCGCCCGACCCCGCGGGCGCGCCGCTCACGTCGTGCACGCTCGCGGTCATGCCGCGTCGAACTTCACGCGCGGGTCGACCCACACGTAGCAGAGGTCGGTGATCAGCTTCGTGACCAGCCCGATCAGCGAGAACACGTAGAGCGCGCCGAGCACCACCGGGTAGTCGCGCCGGATCACCGACTCGTACGAGAGCAAGCCCAGCCCGTCGAGCGAGAACAGCGTTTCGATCAGCAGCGATCCGGCGAAGAAGGCGCCGACGAACGCCGCCGGAAAGGCCGTGACGAGCGGAATCAGCGCATTGCGAAACACGTGCTTGTAGAACACCCTGCGCTCGGGCAGCCCCTTGGCGCGGGCCGTGAGCACGTACTGCTTGCGGATCTCCTCGAGGAACACGTTCTTCGTGAGCATCGTCGTCACGGCGAAGCTGCCCACGATCAGGCACACGAGCGGCATCGCAAGGTGCCAGAAGTAGTCGAGCACCTTGCCCACGAGCGAGAGCTGGGCGAAGTTGTCCGACGTGAGCCCGCGCAGCGGAAAGAGCTGCAGGAACGAGCCGCCGCCAAAGAGCACGAGCAATGCCACGCCCAGCACGAATCCCGGGATCGCGTAGCCAACCAGGATCGCCGTGCTGGTGGCGAGGTCGAATCGCGTGCCGTTGCGCACCGCCTTCGCGATGCCCAGCGGGATCGACACCGCGTAGGTGATCAGGAAGCTCCACAGGCCCAGGCTCACCGACACCGGCAGCTTCTCCACGATCAGCTGCCACACCCCCTTGTGGTGGAAGTAGCTGGTGCCCAGGTCGAATCGCGCGTAGCGCCACAGCATTTCCGCGAAGCGCTCGTGCGCAGGGCGGTCGAAGCCGTAGAGCTTGCGGATCTCGGCGAGCTTCTCGGGGTCCACGCCCTGCGCGCCGCGATAGACGCCGCCGGTGGCGGCGACCTCGCCCGCCTGCCCGCGGCCGCGCAGCTCCTGCACCAGCTGCTCCACCGGCCCCCCCGGCACGAACTGGATGATGAGGAACGTGACGAGCAGGATCCCCACGAGCGTCGGGATCATCAGCAGCAGCCGCTTCAGGATGTAGACGAACACCGCTGCCTCCCAGGGTTCACGACTGCTGCGGCCTTCACTGCTTCACCCACCAGGTCTTGAGCATCCAGCCCGACGCGCCATAGTAAAGGGGCAGCGTTTCCGGATACCCGAGCTGCTTGCGGTAAGCCACCCGGTGCGTGGGCGCGTAGAAATGCGGCACCAGGTACCAGCCCGCGCGCAGCACCCGGTCGAGCGCACGCGCGGTGGCCACCAGTTCCGCGCGCGACCTGCTCGCGAGCAGCTTCTCGACCAGCGCGTCGACCACCGGGTCGCGCACCCCCGAGACGTTGTCCGAACCCTTCTCGTTCGCCGCGCCGCTCGTGAAGCGCTCGACCAGTTCGTTGCCGGGCGTCTGGCTCGACGAGAACGACTGCACCAGCACGTCGAAGTCGAACTCGTCGGCCCGCTTCTGGTACAGCGCCGGGTCGGTGGTGCGCAGCCGCGCGGTGATGCCGAGCTTTTCCAGGTTGCGCGCCCAGGGCACGGCGATGCGCTCGAGCGCCTTCGAGTACGACATCACCTCGAACTCGAAGGCCTCGCCCGCGGCGTTGCGCAGCCTGCCGTCGTCGGCCACCTTCCAGCCGGCGGCCGCCAGCAGGCCGATCGCCTCGCGCAGGTTCGCGCGCAGCGACGCCGGCGGCGTGGTCACGGGCGGCATCGGCGCCTCGCCGAACACCGCCGGGTCGAGGCGGCTGCGAAACGGCTCGAGCAGCGCCAGCTCGTCGGCGCCGGGCAAGCCTTTGGCTTCCATCTCGCTGTTCGTGAAGTAGCTGGGGCTGCGCACGTACTGGCCGTAGAACACCTGCCGGTTCATCCACTCGAAGTCGAAGGCGAGCGTGAGCGCCTTGCGCACCCGCGCGTCTGCGAACTGCGCGCGCCGGGTGTTGAGCGCGAAGCCCTGCAGCCCGGCGGCGTTGGAGTGGCGGAACTCGCGCTTGACGATCTCGCCGCTGGCGTACTTGCGCCCCACGTGCCCGCGCGCCCAGTTCTTGGCCGAGTTCTCGGCGATCCAGTCGAACTCGCCCGCCTTGAAGCCCTCCAGCCGCGCCGTCTCGTCCTTGAAGTACTTGAACACCACGCGCCCGAAGTTGTAGGTGCCCTTGCGCGCGGGGTGCCCGGTTGCCCAGTAGTTCGGGTCGCGGCGAAAGCTGATCGACTTGCCCCAGTCGGCGTTCTCGAGCAGGTACGGCCCGCTCGCGAGCGGCGGATCCTGCACCACCTGGTCGAAGGGCTTGCCGCCGCCCCAGCGCCTGGAGAAGATCGGCAGCTGCGTGCCGATGATCATGTGCAGCTCGTGGTTGCGGCGCTTGAACTCGAAGCGCACCGTGTCGGGCGCCACCACCACCGCGCGCGCGACGTCGCCGTAGTACTGGCGAAACCGCGGGTGCGCCTGCTTGCTCATCAGCGTCTCGAAGGAGTGGCGCACGTCTTCGGCCATCACCTGCGTGCCGTCGGAAAACCGCGCCGCCGGGTCGAGCCTGAAGGTGATCGAGAGCCCGTCGGCGGCGAACTCCATGTCGCGCGCGAGCAGCCCGTACATGGAGAACGGCTCGTCGTCGCTCGGCTCGGCCAGCGTCTCGAACATCAGCACCGCCACCCCGGCCGCGGCGATGCCCTTCAACGTGAACGGGTTGAGCTTGTCGAACGAGCCGAAGCCGTCGAGGTTGACCGTGCCGCCCTTCGGCGCGTCGGGGTTCACGTAGTCGAAGTGCGCGAAGCCCGGCGGGTACTTCGGCGTCGCGCCCCAGGCGAGCGCGTGCGCCGCCAAGGCCGCGCCCGGCCACGCGAGCGCCGCGGCCAGCAGGGCCACGGGTGCCAGTTGGCGGACGGCGGACAGGGCGCGGCGTGTGGGCATGCGCATGGCGGCGGATTCTAGCCCCTTGTGGCGCCGTGCGAGAATACGCGCCTTTGACGCCAGACCTGAGGAGATCATCGATGGGGTTTCTCGCCGGCAAGCGGATCCTGGTCACGGGATTGCTGTCGAATCGCTCGATTTCCTACGGCATCGCGAAGAGCTGTCGCGAGCAGGACGCCGAGCTCGCATTCACCTACCAGAACGACCGCTTCCGCGACCGCGTGGCCGAGATGGCCGCCGAATTCGGGTCGAAGCTGATCTTCCCGTGCGACGTGGCCGAAGACGCCCAGATCGATTCGCTCTTTGCCGACCTGGGCAAGGCGTGGGACGGCCTCGACGGGCTCGTGCACGCGATCGCGTTCGCGCCGCGCGAAGCCATTGCCGGCAACTTCCTCGACGGCCTCAGTCGCGACGCGTTCCGCATCGCCCACGACGTGTCCTCGTACAGCTTCGCGGCGCTCGCCAAGGGCGCGCTGCCGATGATGAACGGCAGGCGCGGCGCGATGCTCACGCTGAGCTACCTGGGCGCCGAGCGGATGGTGCCCAGCTACAACACGATGGGGCTGGCCAAGGCCAGCCTGGAGGCCAGCGTGCGCTACCTCGCCGAGGCGGTGGGGGCGAGCGGAATCCGCGTCAACGCGATCTCGGCCGGTCCGATCAAGACGCTCGCGGCGAGCGGCATCAAGGGCTTTTCGAAGATCCTCTCCATCGTCGAGACCAACGCGCCGCTGCGGCGCAACGTCACGATCGAGGACGTGGGCAACGTGGCGGCGTTCCTGCTCTCCGATCTTGCCGCGGGCATCACCGGCGAGATCACCCACGTGGACGGCGGTTTCAGCACCGTGATGGGCGGCGCCCCGGGCGGCGTCGAGTAGGCGGCCCGAAGTGAACGAGGCGCCCGGACCGGCGGCGCCCAGGCGCGCCGCGCCGCGAGCCGCGGATCCGCCGTCTGCTGCGCCGGGCGCTAACGCGCCGCACACCGCCGCACACCGCACCCCCGCGGCCGACACCGCCGCGCTGCTCGCGGCCAACCGCCGCGGCATCCTCGCGATGTGCGCGGCGATGGGCTTTTTCATCGTCAACGACGCGCTGGTGAAGTACGCCAGCCAGACGATGCCCACCGCGCAGCTGATCTTCGTGCGCGGCGTGATGGCGATGTTCGTGGTGTACGCGGTGGCCCGCGCGATGGGCGCCACGCAACGGATCGCCGAAATACTCGACCGGCGCGTGCTGGCCAGATCGGCGATCGAGGCGATCGGCACCGTCGTCTACCTCACCTCGCTCTTTCACCTTCCGATCGGCAACGCCACCGCGATCAACATGTCCTCGCCGCTGTTCATCGCGATGCTGGCGTCGATCTTCCTCAAGGAACAGGTCGGGTGGCGGCGCTGGAGCGGCATCGCGGTGGGCTTCGCCGGCGTGCTGCTGGTGATCCAGCCCGCCGCGGAGGCCTTCAACGTCTTCTCGCTGGTCTGCCTGGCGGGAACCCTGATGCACTCGGTGCGCGACCTCATCACGCGGCGCATCGCGCCCACCACCCCGTCGATCCTGATCACGCTCGCGACCGCGATCGCGGTGATGCTCTTCTCGGGGGTGCTCTCGATCTTCGAGGGCTGGCGGCCGTTCGGCCTCCTCGAGCTGGGCCTTCTCGCGCTGGCGTCGGTCTTTCTCGCCGCCGGCTACTACGCGATCGTGACCGGGATGCGCGAGGGCGAGGCCTCGCTGATCGCGCCGTTCCGCTACACCGGGCTGCTGTGGGCGCTCGCGCTCGGCTTCATCGTCTGGGGCGACGTGCCCAACGCGATGGCGTGGTGGGGAATCGCGCTGCTGATCGGTTCCGGGGTTTACGTGCTGCACCGCGAGCGGATCCGGGCGCGCGAGATGCACCGCTAATCCTGCGGCGGGTCGCCGGAGTTGGTGCGAGTCGCGGTGGCGTGCCCCGTCAGCGCCCTGTCCGCTCGACAGTCTCGCGCAGGCCGACTTGACTCGGCCCGACGGCCTACCCCGCCGCCGGCTCGAGCCCCGCAGGCATCCGCCCGCTCAACAGGTAGTCGATCAGTTCGCGCACCGGCCGAATCGCCGCGCCGAAAGGAACCGACGACGCGCCGCGGAAGAACAGCCCCTTCGAGATCTCGCCGCGCACGGCGGCCGCGAGCTGGCTGTCGATGCAGAACTGGCCGAACTTGGCGAGGCCGTCGCGCAACCCGCAGGCGGTCAGGCACTCGAGCGCCGAGGCGCAGCGGTGCGGGTTCGTGGGTGCCCTGGACTTCAGGTGCTCTTCGCGGCGCAGGTAGCGCTCGAGCCATGGCGTGCGCACCGCCCGCGCGGGCAGGCCGGCAACGCTGATGAATTCGACGATGTCCTCGTCGTGTGCGCCCGCCAGCACCTTCTTGAAGTTCGGGTGGGCGTCGCCCTCCTCGGTGACGGCGAAGGCGGTGCCCAGCTGCACCGCCGCGTAACCGATGCCGAGCAGCTCGCGCACACGCTCGTGGGTGTTCACGCCACCGGCGGCGATCAGCGGCACGGTGTCGGGGTGGATCCCGAGGCCGCGCATTGCGGCGTGCACCTCCGTGACGACGGCCTCGAAGTCGAAGCGCGGGTCGTTCAGTTCCTCGATCCGGGTGGCGCCGAGGTGCCCGCCGGCGTAGCGGGGATGCTCGATCACGATCGCGTCGGGGAGCCGGTTCTTGCGCATCCACTTGCGCAGCACGAGCGATACGCCGCGCGCGTCGGAGAGGATCGGGATCAGCGCGACCTGAGGATGTTCGGCGGCGAGCTCGGGCAGGTCGAGCGGCAGGCCCGCCCCCATCACGATCGCGTCCGCGCCCGACGCGCAGGCCTGGCGCACGAGGGCCGGGTGCTGATCCACCGCCTTCATGATGTTCACCGCGATCGCGCCCCGCCCTTCGGACTGCTCCTTGGCCATGCGCACCTCGCGGTCGAGCGCGATCAGGTTCACGCGATCGAGCTCGGCGCGCTCGCGCAGGCCCTTGCAGCGAGCCATCAGGTCGGGGTGGTGGTGGCGCAGGTCGACCGACGCGATCGTGCCCACCGCACCCGTGCGTGCGACCGCCGACGCGAGCTTGTGCGCCGAAACGCCCACGCCCATTCCGCCCTGCACGACGGGCAGCAGCGCGCGCCCCCTGAGAAGGAGCGGACGCAGGCCGAGTTCGGCGAGGCGTTCGATCGGTGCGGTGTTCATGCTTGCGCGCTGTCGGGCCGGCAACCGGCAAATCGAGGAAAACGGACGATTGTCGGGCTCGCCCGGCCCGTCGTCATTGACATCGATCATGCCGCGCAGCTTCGAAACCCGACGAAGATGTCGTCGCGGTGCGGCTCGTAGTAGTTGCGAAAGCGATCGTCGACCATCGCGCGCGGCGTGGCGAACGAGCCGCCTCGCACCACGCGGTGGGTGCCGAAGAACGGCGCCGAGTACTCGCGGTAGGGCCCGGGTTCGAAGCCCGGCAGGGGCTCGAAGGTGCTGGCCGTCCACTCCCACACCCGGTCACCCCAGCGGAAACCGTCCGCAACGCGGGCCGCGCGCACCCACTGCGCTTCGCTCGGCAGCCGGCGGCCGGCCCAGTTGCACCAGGCCTCGGCCTCGTGGGCCGAGACGTTCGCAACCGGCGCGTCCGGGTCGAGATCCACCCAGCGATCGAAGCGGCGCTCCTGCGCATGCCCGCCGTCGCGGCGCCAGTAGCGCGGCATCGAGCGGCTCTGGGCGCGCAGCGACGCGAACACCTGCGGTGCCCACCAGCGCGCGTCGTCATAGCCGCCGCTGTCGACGAAGCGCCCGAACTGCGCGTTCGTGACCGGGTGCGCGTCGATCGCGTAGGCCTCGAGCGCCACGCGCCGCTCCCACATCTCGTTGTCGAACACGAAGCCGGTTTCGCGCGACGAGCCCACCATCACGGTGCCCGCGCCCACCTCGCAACGCGCCGGATCGCCCGCCACCGGCGCGATCCGCCATTGATCGCGCGCCGCCGGGAAGCCCAGCGTCTGCCAGGTGTAGGCGAAAGCTTCCTCGTGCATGTACTCGTGAAAGAGCGCGAGCTTGAACGGGTAGAGCGACGCCTCGTCGTCGCGCGTTCGCGCCAGGCGCGCGAGCGTGGCGTCGAGCGTCTGGCACAGGTATGCACGGGTCGGGTCGGCCTCGGGCAACGGCAGCGACCAGCGCGACCGGTGCTCGATCGCGCGCGAGTCGTACAGCGCGTCGGCTCCGGCCATCATCGAATCGGTCGGCTCGTGCCCGTCGGGCTGGCGCAGGCACCAGTACTCCTGGAACCAGCCCACGTGCCCGAACTCCCAGAGGGGCGGGTTGATCGTGCTCAGGTACGGCACCGTCCACTGCGAGTGCGCCACCCGGTCGAAGATCTGCAGCGTCGACTCGCGTGCCGCGGCGAGCGCCGCGGCGAGCTCTGAGCGATTCGCCTCTCGCACCCGGGTGACCTCCTCTTTGTGCATACTCGCAGCCGATGCGACCACGTGTGCTGATTATCTCGCCATCGCTGGCCGATGCCAACGACGGCAACTGGCAGAGCGCGAGACGCTGGGCCGCTTTCCTGGCGCGCGGCTGCGACGTGGCCGTGGCCAGGGATTGGGACGGCACCCCCGCCGACGCGATGATCGCGCTGCACGCGCGCCGCTCGGCCGGCGCCGTGCAGCGCTTCGCGCAGACCGGGCGCCCGCTCGCGGTCGTGCTCACCGGAACGGACCTCTACCGCGACATCCGCTCCGACGCGAGCGCGCAGCGCTCGCTCGAACTCGCCCACCGGCTCGTCGTGCTGCAGGAACTGGGCCCCCACGAGCTGCCCGCGCGGCTGCGAGCCCGCTGCGAGGTGATCTACCAGTCGGCGCGCAGGCTCGCGCCCGGGCATCCGCGCGTGCGCACCTTCGACCTCGCGCTGGTGGGCCACCTGCGCCCCGAAAAAGACCCGCTCACCGCGCTGCGCGCGCTCGCACGGCTCTCGCCCGACGTGGCGCCGAACCACCGGCTGCGCCTGATTCACGTGGGCGGGGTGAAGGACGCGGCGCTCGGCGAGGCGTTCGGCGCCATGGCCCGCGGCGACGCCCGCGTGCAGCTCAGGGGCGTTCAGACCCACGCGCAAGCGCGCCAGACGATACGCAACGCGCGCGCGCTGCTCCTGCCCTCGCTGATGGAGGGCGGAGCGAATGTGCTGATCGAGGCCGTGACCGCTTCGGTTCCGGTGCTCGCGTCGCGCATTCCGGGGTCGGTGGGGATGCTGGGCCCCGGCTACGACGGCTTCTTCCCGGTGGCCGACGATGCCGCGCTCGCGCGCCTCGTGCACCGGTGTCAGGTGGACCCGAACTTCCTGGGCCACCTCCAGCGCCAGTGCGCCCGGCGTGCGCCGCTGTTCGAACCGGCGCGCGAGCGAGCAGCCGTGCGCGCGCTCGCGCATAATCTCGTTGAGCGCACAGGCGGCGCGAGGCGCGGGCAAGGCTGAGCCGGGGCGCCGCCGCCGCCGCACACCCGAAACGGAGCCCTTTTCGATGAATGCACCCGACACCCTCGGCCCGATGCGGCTGACCTCCTTCTCGCACGGCGGCGGCTGCGGCTGCAAGATCGCACCCGGCGTGCTCTCGGAAATCCTGAAGTCGAGCACGCGGATGCCGGTGCCGCACGAACTGCTGGTTGGCATCGAAACCGCCGACGACGCGGCCGTGTACAAGCTCAACGACGAGCAGGCGCTGATCGCAACCACCGACTTCTTCATGCCGATCGTCGACGACCCCTACGACTTCGGCCGGATCGCCGCCACCAACGCGATCTCCGACGTCTACGCGATGGGCGGCACGCCGATCATGGCGCTCGCGATCGTGTGCATGCCGATCGACCGCCTGCCGCTCGACACGATCCGGCGCATCCTCGAGGGCGGCGAGTCGGTGTGCGCGGCCGCCGGCATCCCGATCGCCGGCGGGCACACGATCGACTCGGTCGAGCCGATCTACGGACTGATCGCGCTGGGCCTCGTGCACCCGGACAAGGTGAAGAAGAACTCGGGCGCGCGCGCCGGCGACAAGCTCGTGCTGGGCAAGCCGCTGGGCGTGGGCGTGCTCTCGGCAGCGCTCAAGAAGGACAAGCTCGCCGACGAGGGTTACGCGGCGATGATCGCGAACACCACCAAGCTCAACGTCTCGGGCCGCGCGCTCTCGGCGCTCGCGAACGTGCACGCGCTCACCGACGTTACCGGCTTCGGCCTGCTCGGCCACACGCTCGAGCTGTGCCGCGGGGCGCGGCTGTCCGCGCGCCTGAGGATGCAAGACGTGCCGATGATCGACGGCGTGCGCGAACTCGCCGCCCAGGGCATGGTGACCGGCGCCTCGGGGCGCAACTGGGCCGGCTACGGCGAAGACGTCACGCTGGGCGAGGGCGTGAGCGAGATCGACCGCGCGCTGCTCACCGATCCGCAAACGAGCGGCGGCCTGCTCGTGTCGTGCGCGCCCGAGGCGGTCGACGAGGTGATGTCGATCTTCAGGCGCGACGGATTCGACTCGGCGCGGGTGATCGGCGAGCTCGCGGTGGGCGAGCCGCACGTCACGGTGGAGTAGCCGCGGCTAGCGCGCGCCGGGCTTGAGCGTGAGCGTGGCGTAGGCGTCCTTCTCGATCGCCGCGCGATCCATCTTCATCGGCACGTACTCCACCCGCGACCACATCCCGGCCAGATCGCGATAGTTCGGCGAGAGCACGTGACCGCTCTGGCCGGTGGAGTAGACGAAGCGCGACTTCGACGCGTCGCCCAGGTCGTAGATCGCGCGCAGGCTCGCCGCATAGCGATTGGCGAACGGCTCCTTCGGGTCCCAGGGGTAGTTGCGACCCACGTTCACCGTGTGCGTGTCGCCGCCGGTGGGCGTGCGCACCTCGAAGATCCGGGCGAGCAGCGCCTGGCGGCTCAGGGGCCGGTGCTCCGAAACCGAGACGTGCGCCTGACCCCACTTCCACGCGCCCATGTCCTCGCCGTAGCGCCGCGCGAGATCGTCCACCGCGTCCTCGAGCGCGCGGTCGAGCATCTGCGCGCAGGTTTCCGCCGCCGGCGTGCGCACGTCGTCGCACCACTGCGCGTGGCTCTGCTCGGTCATCGCGGGAAGCAGCGGGCGCATGCGGCTGCGCTGGCGCTCGAGCAGCGCAAACAAGCGCTCGCCCGCTTCGTCCTCGAACACCAGCCGGCGCAGCCGGTCGATCCAGGCGACCGCGATCAGCGGCTCGGGAGCGTCGGCCGACATCACGCCCTCCCACTTCGCGATGCGCGCGAGCGCGTCGCGCGCGCGCTGCGACGAGGGTGTCGCCTTGCGCAGCACCGGCAGCATCTCGATCACGGCCTTCGAGGTCACGTCGGCCTGGATCGACGCGAACGAGGCCACGTCGTGGCGGTCTTTCTCCGCCAGGCGCTCGTTGATCCGGTCGAAGCGATACGGCAGCGTGAACTCGGCGCCGATGAAGTGCGGGTAATCGGGCGGCGTGATGTCCTGGTTGGCCGTCACGATCACGCCGGTGGCCGGCTTGTAGGTGCGCGGCAGCTGGTCGAAGGGGATGAACCCATCCCAGTCGTAGCGCGCGTCCCAGCCCGGGGCGGGCGCCAGCCCCTTGAGGTCGTTTTCCGGCTTGCGCACCGGGATCCGGCCCGGCGCGATGAAACCGATGTTGCCGTCGATGTCGGCGTAGACCATGTTCTGCTGCGGAGCGGCGAAATCCTTCACGGCGGCAACGAACTCGCTCCAGTTGCCCGCGCGATTGATCCCGAGCCCGGCGCGCACGGTCCGGTCGTCGGGCATCAGCGCGGTCCACTGGAACGCGATCGCGTACTTCTTGCCGGCGTTGCGCGCCTCGAGCGCGCGGCGCAAGTCGGCGTGCACGTCCGAGATCACCGGGCCGTGCCGGGTCTCGCGCACCGCGAGCTCGAGGTCGGGCTGCCCCTTCACCTTGATGCGCTCCGTGCGCACCACGAATGGCGCCAACCCTTCGGGCGTCGCGTAGCGCGACGGGTCGGCGGCGTCGATGCGCTCGAGGAAGAGGTCCTGCGTGTCGGGGCCGGTGTTGGTGTAACCCCAGGCGATGCGGGCGTTGCGACCGAGCACCACGGCGGGCAGGCCCGGCAGCGTGGCGCCGATCACGTCCAGGCCCGGCGCCGACAGGTGCGCGAAGTACCACAGCGCCGGGCTGTGCAGCCCCAGGTGCGGGTCGTTGGCGAGCAGCGGCTTTCCGGAGGTGGAGCGCTTGCCATCCACGACCCAGTTGTTCGACCCGACCCCCTCCACGCCCGATGGCGGGATCGACTCGAGCAGTGCGGCCACCGGCGCACGATCGAGGCCGGCATAGAGGGCAGCGAAGTCGACCGTGGCGAGCGACGGATTGGTCTCGAGCAGCTGCTCCACCTGGTCGGTGGACAGCGTCTGCGAGAGCGCGAAGCGCAGCAGCTCGGTGGCGTTGTTGCCCGAGAGGTCCCAGGCCATCATCGTGGACCAGCCCACCGAGTCGGCGATCGACCAGCGCTCGGGGCGCACCCCCAGGAGCAGGAACTCGGGAGAGAGCTTCCACGGCGCGCGCCGCGTGATGTCGATGCCGGCGTTCACGCCGTCGGCGTAGGCCTGCAGGCCCGCGCGCGTCTCGTCGTCGAGCGCGGCGGCGATGCGCTCGGCGTTCCTGCGCACCCCGATCGTGCGCAGGAACTTGTCGGTGTCCAGCGCTCCCGGCCCGAGCACCTCGGCGAGGCGCCCGGCCGCGATGCGGCGGTTCATCTCGAGCTGCCACAGCCTGTCCTGCGCATGCAGCAGGCCGATCGCGTAGAACGCGTCGCGCTGGCTCTGGGCGAACACGTGCGGTATGCCGTTGGCCTCGCGCACCACGCGCACCGAGGTCACGAGCCCTGGCACCACGAGCTCGCCGTCGGCTTGGGGCATGCCCTCGAAGCGGTAGGCCACGAGCGCAGCCACGGCGAGCACCACGAGCGCGACCACCGCGCGCCAAAGCCAGCGAAAGACCCTCATCGGCAAAGCTCCTCAGCGGCCCGCTGGCCGCGCGTAATAGACCCCGAACCACCCCTGCGGGTCGGTCCATTTCCGGTGCGGGCCGTAGCCCGCGTCGCGCAACATCGCCTCCACCTGCTGCGGTCGATACTTGTACGAGTTCTCGGTGTGGATGCGCTCGCCCGCGGCGAACTCGCGTCCGCCGCCCGCCCAGCTCACCCGCGTTGCGCGCGTGGCCTCGAGGTGCATCTCGATGCGGCTCTCGGCCTCGTTCAGAAACGCAACGTGCTTCCAGTGGGCGAGGTCGAAGTCGGTTCCGGCGACGCGATTGAGGTGCGCGAGCACGTTGCGGTTGAACGCCGCCGTCACGCCGAGCGGGTCGTCGTAGGCGGGTTCCACCACCTCCTTCGACTTGGCCAGGTCCGCGCCGAGCAGCAACCCGCCTTGCGGGTCGGACTGCTCGCGCAGCCGCCGCAGGAACGCAACCGCCTCGCGCGGCGCGAAGTTGCCGATGCTCGATCCCGGATAGAAGAACACGCGCCGCGCCTCGGGCACCGCGCCCGGCAGCGACAGGCCGGCGGAGAAGTCGCACCCCACGCCCAGCATCGGCAGGCCCGGAAACCGTCGCTGCAGGTTCGACAGCGCTTCGCGCACGTACTCCACCGCGATGTCCACGGCGACGTAGGCGGCGGGCTTGAAGCGCCCGAACAGCCGTTCCGCCTTCGCGCAGTCGCCGGCGCCCAGGTCGATCAGCGTTGCGCCCTCGCCCACCGCCGCGGCGATCTCGTCGCCGCACGCCTCGAAGATCGACGCTTCGGTTCGCGTGGGGTAGTACTGCGGCAGCTGGCAGATCGCCGCGAACAGCGCCGAGCCGAGGCGGTCGTAGAAGTACTTCGGGGCGATCGACGCGTTGCGGCGCTCGAGCGCGCGCAGCACCTGCGCGCGCGGGTCGATCGCATCCGATCCGGCCTGGTCGATGAACTGCGGGACGCCGCGCATGCCCCTCGCCTGCAAGGTTCCTGGTGCGCTCGTATGATACGCGGGTACCTCCCACCAGAAGGACTCGCACAATGCAGCGTGTGGACCGCGGCCCCAGCGGCGCGATGCTCGCGATCGTCGTTTCGGTCGACGCGCCCGGGCGCCTCGCGCGGCGAGCCCTCACGCGATAGCGCCGGCGTGCGCCGCGACTCCGCCGCACCGCGCAACGCGGACCCCATCCTCGAAGTCCGCGGCCTCGCGAAGCGCTTCGGCGAGCGCTGGGTTCTGCGCGACCTCGATCTGAGCGTGCGCCGCGGCTCGATCGTGGCGCTGCGCGGCGAGTCGGGCACGGGCAAGTCGACGCTGCTCAACCTGATCGCGGGGCTCGACGGTTACGATGCCGGCAGCATCCGCCTCGCCGGCGAGCCGGTGGACGGATCGGATCCCGACGCGGGCGCGGCGCTCAGGCGGAGCCTGCTCGGTTTCGTGTTCCAGGCCTTCCACCTCATTCCGCACATGAACGCCGCCCACAACGTCGCCGTGCCCCTGCTCCTGAACGGCTCGGGCGCGCGCGACGCGCTCGCGGCGGCCGAGCGCACGCTCGCCGAAGTGGGCCTCGCAGGGAGGGGCAACGCGATGCCCGCCGAGCTCTCGGGCGGCGAGCAGCAGCGCGTGGCGCTCGCCAGGGCCCTGATCCACGGCCCGTCGATGCTGCTCGCCGACGAGCCCACCGGAAACCTCGACCCCGCAACGGCCGAATCGGCGCTCGCGCTGCTCGCGCGCCGCGTGCGCGAGCACGGCGCCGCGATGCTGCTGGTTACGCACTCCGAGCAGGCGGCGGCGATCGCCGACCGGCGGCTGCGGCTGGTGAACGCGCACCTGGTCGAAGACTGATTCGCTGCGCGCACCGCATGAGGCACGCTCACCGTTCGCTCGCGCGCTGGCTCTGGGCGGGCCAGTGGCACCTGCATCCGGGGCGCCTGCTCACCGCCATCGTGGCGATCGCGATCGGCGTTGCGCTCGCGCTCGCGATCCACGTCGTCAACCGCTCCGCGCTCGACGAATTCGCGGCCGCGATCGCCGTGGTGAACGGCGAGTCGCAGGCGCAGGTGCAACCGCTCGCCGACGCCTTCGACGAGACCCTCTACCCGCTGGTGGCGAAGCACGCGCTCGTTGCCGCCGCCAGCCCGGTGATCGAGACCGAGATCACGGCGCGCACGGCGGGCGCGAGCCCGGCCGCCGGCGCGCGCGAGCCGGTGCGCCTGCGCCTGATCGCGATCGACGCCTTTCGCGCCGCGTCGGTTACGCCCGGGCTGCTCCCGCAAGCCAGCGGCGCGGGGTCTTCGTCGTCGCTGTTCGCCGACGACGCGGTGTTCCTGTCCGCGGCCGCGCTCACCGCGCTCGGCGCCGCGCCGGGCGAGCAGGTGGTGGTTGGCGCGGGGCTCGAGCAGGTCACGCTGCGCGTAGCCGGAACGCTGCCGGCAGCGGCCGCCGGGCACCGCCTCGCGGTGATGGACATCGGCGCGGCGCAGTGGCGCCTGGGCTGGCTGGGGCGCCTCACGCGGATCGACCTTCGGCTCTCGCCCGGAACCGACGTGGCCGCGGTTCGCGAAGCACTGCGTCCGATCGTCGGCTCGCAGGCCACCGTGCTCGCCCCGGACGCCTCGCGCCAGCGGATGTCGAACCTCTCGCGCGCGTACCGGGTGAACCTCAGCGTGCTCGCGCTGGTTGCGCTGTTCACCGGCGGGTTCATCGTGCACGCGACGATCGCGCTCGCGATCGCGCGCCAGGTGCCCGATCTCGCGCTGCTCTCGGGTCTGGGCGCGCCCCGCCGGTTCGTCTCGCTGGTCGTGCTCGGCCAGGGCGCGATCCTCGGCGCGCTGGGCGCGGCGCTGGGCATCGCCGGCGGCTTCGGCCTCGCCGCGCTCACCGTCGCGCTGGTGGGCGGTGACCTCGGCGGCGGGTACTTCCAGGGCTCGCGCCCCGAACTGGGGCTCGACGCCTTCGAGGTCGCCGCGTTCGGGGCGCTGGGCATCGTGGTGGGCCTTGCCGGCAGCGCGTCGTC
>DATCZK010000197.1:0-11142 GCA_036525975.1 Burkholderiaceae bacterium
GGAGCCGATGCATTCCGACCGCCCGAGCGGCGCCGGCGAACCGCCGCGCGACCACCCCGATTCCCAGGGCCCCGAGGCCGACCGCGCCCAGGGCGGCGAGAAGCCTGGCGAACCCCCCGCGGCGCCCGAGGCGCTGGCCGCCCAAGACCTGAGCCACGACCTGCCCCAGCGGCTGGCCGACGCCGAGGCGCGCGCGGCCGAGATGCACGACAGGTTCCTGCGCGCGCACGCCGAGATGGACAACGTGCGCCGGCGCGCCCAGGAAGAGGTCACGCGCGCGCACAAATTCGCGATCGAGTCCTTCGCCGAGGCGATCCTGCCGGTGAAAGACAGCCTCGAGCTCGCGCTCAAGGCCGACGCGCCGTCGGTGGAGTCGATCCGCGAGGGCGTCGAGGCCACGCTGCGCCAGCTCGCGTCGGCGTTCGAGAAGAACCGCCTGGTCGAGATCGACCCCGCCGGCCAGAAATTCGACCCGAACCTGCACCAGGCCATCTCCACCGTGCCTTCGGGGGCGGCGGCGCCGGCGAATCACGTCGTTTCGGTGCTGCAAAAGGGCTACATGATCAACGAGAGGGTGCTCAGGCCGGCGCTCGTCACGGTGGCGCAGGGGTGACGCGGCGCGTGCCGCGGCTTGAATTCGGCCCCGGGCAGACGCATCTGGGCATTAACGGACCAATACTGAACAAGGACTGACTCATCATGGGCAAGATCATCGGCATCGACCTGGGCACCACGAACTCGTGCGTCGCGATCATGGAGGGCGGCAAGCCGAAGGTGATCGAGAACTCCGAGGGCGCGCGCACGACGCCGTCGATCATCGCGTACATGGAAGATGGCGAGATCCTCGCGGGCGCGCCGGCCAAGCGCCAGGCCGTCACCAACCCCAAGAACACGCTGTACGCGGTCAAGCGCCTGATCGGGCGCAAGTTCGAGGAAAAAGAGGTTCAGAAAGACATCGCGCTGATGCCCTACGAGATCGTCAAGGCCGACAACGGCGACGCCTGGGTGAAGGTGCGCGACAGGAAGCTGGCCCCGCCCCAGATCTCGGCCGAGGTGCTGCGCAAGATGAAGAAGACGGCCGAGGACTACCTCGGCGAGGAAGTCACCGAAGCCGTGATCACGGTTCCGGCCTACTTCAACGACAGCCAGCGCCAGGCCACGAAAGACGCCGGTCGCATCGCCGGGCTCGAGGTCAAGCGCATCATCAACGAGCCCACGGCGGCCGCGCTCGCCTTCGGCCTGGACAAGGCCGGCGGCAAGGACCACAAGATCGCCGTCTACGACCTGGGCGGCGGAACCTTCGACATCTCGATCATCGAGATCGCCGACGTCGACGGCGAGAAGCAGTTCGAGGTGCTCTCCACCAACGGCGACACCTTCCTCGGCGGCGAGGACTTCGACCAGCGCATCATCGACTACGTGATCGCCGAGTTCAAGAAGGACCAGGGCGTCGACCTGGGCAAGGACGTGCTCGCGCTGCAGCGCCTCAAGGAGGCGGCCGAGAAGGCCAAGATCGAGCTCTCGTCGTCCACCCAGACCGACCTCAACCTGCCCTACATCACGGCCGACGCGTCGGGCCCGAAGCACCTGAGCATGAAGATCACGCGCGCCAAGCTCGAGTCGCTGGTCGAGGAGCTGATCGCGCGCACCGTGGAGCCGTGCCGGCTGGCGCTCAAGGACGCGGGCGTGAAGGCCTCCGACATCGACGACGTGATCCTGGTGGGCGGCATGACGCGCATGCCCAAGGTGCAGGCCACCGTGCAGGAGTTCTTCGGCAAGGAGCCGCGCAAGGACGTCAACGCCGACGAGGCGGTGGCGGTGGGCGCCGCGGTGCAGGGCTCGGTGCTGGCCGGCGACCGCAAGGACGTGCTGCTGCTCGACGTCACGCCGCTGTCGCTGGGAATCGAGACGCTCGGCGGCGTGATGACCGCGATGATCAAGCGCAACACCACGATCCCGACCAAGCACGCGCAGGTGTTCTCCACCGCCGACGACAACCAGCCGGCGGTCACGATCAAGGTCTATCAGGGCGAGCGCGAGATGGCCGCGGGCAACAAGCTGCTCGGCGAGTTCAACCTCGAGGGCATCCCGCCGGCGCCGCGCGGAACGCCGCAGATCGAGGTCACCTTCGACACCGACGCCAACGGCATCCTGCACGTGTCGGCGCGCGACAAGGCCACCGGCAAGGAGAACAAGATCACGATCAAGGCCAACTCCGGCCTGTCCGAGGACGAGATCCAGACGATGGTCAAGGACGCCGAGGTCAACGCCGCCGAAGACCACAAGCGCCGCGAGCTCGTGGAGGCGCGCAACCAGGCCGACACGCTCGTGCATTCGGTGCGCAAGTCGCTCGCCGAGTACGGCGACAAGGTCGACGCCGACGAGAAGGGCCGGATCGAGGACGCGCTGAAAGCGGCCGAGGAATCGCTCAAGTCGGAGGACAAGGCCGAGATCGAGGCCAAGACCAACGCGCTGATGCAGGCCTCGCAGAAGCTGGGCGAGCTGATGTACGCGAAGATGCAGGCCGAGCAGGGCGCCCAGGGCGCGGCCGGCGGCGGCGGGCAGGAGCAGGCCGAAGCCAAGGCCGGGAAGGAGGAGGACGTCGTCGACGCCGACTTCAAGGAGGTCAAGCGCGACGCCTGATCCGAGCATTGCGAGCGACCGAGTCCGGATGTCCGAACCACCGGCTTGCGATCCCAGGGTCGCAAGCCGTGTTGCCTTAGAAGAACATGGCCAAACGCGATTACTACGAAGTGCTGGGCGTGGCGAAGAACGCCAGCGACGACGAGCTGAAGAAGGCTTATCGCAAGCTGGCGATGAAGCATCACCCCGACCGCAACCCGGACAACAAGGACGCGGAAGAGAGGTTCAAGGAGATCAAGCAGGCCTACGAGATCCTCTCCGAGCCCCAGAAGCGCGAAGCCTATGATCGCTTCGGCCACGCCGGCGTGGACCCGAACGCGGCCGGCGGGTTCGGCGGCGCGCAGGGCGCCGGAGGGTTCTCCGACGTGTTCGGCGACATCTTCGGCGACATCTTCGGCGGCGGCGGGGCGCGCGGCGGGCGCAGCAACGTCTACCGCGGCGCCGACCTGCGCTACGCGATGGAGATCACGCTCGAGCAGGCGGCCGCGGGCCACGCCACCGAGATCCGCGTGCCGAGCTGGGAGCGCTGCGACGTGTGCGGCGGCAGCGGCGCCAAGCCGGGCACCTCGCCCAAGCCCTGCCACACCTGCGGCGGCCAGGGCTCGGTGCGGATCCAGCAGGGCTTCTTCTCGATCCAGCAGACCTGCCCCACCTGCCACGGCAGCGGGAAGGTCATTCCCGACCCCTGCGGCGCCTGCGACGGCGTGGGCAGGGTGAAGAAGACCAAGACGCTGGAGGTCAAGATCCCGCCGGGCATCGACGACGGCATGCGCATCCGCTCGAGCGGCAACGGTGAGCCCGGCGTCAACGGCGGGCCCCCGGGCGACCTGTACGTGGAGATCCACCTCAAGCCGCACCAGGTGTTCGAGCGGCGCGCCGACGACCTGCACTGCGAGATCCCGATCTCGATGGTCACGGCCGCGCTGGGCGGCAAGGTGCAGGTGCCCACGCTGGGCGGCAAGGCCGAGATCGACCTCCCGGAAGGCACCCAGTCGGGCAAGACCTTCAGGCTGCGCGGCAAGGGCATCAAGGGCGTGCGCTCGAGCTATCCGGGCGACCTGTACGCGCGCGTCGCGGTCGAGACGCCGGTGCGGCTCAACGAGGCCCAGAAGAAGCTGCTCCGCGAACTGGAAGCGTCGCTGCACGATCCCAAGCACAGCCCGCAGGCGCGCGGCTGGATGGACAAGGTGCGCGAGTTCTTCCAGTAGCCTCCCGGTTCGCGCCGCGCCCCGCTGCAACGCGCCGGGCGCGTACCATCAGGGGTAGACGATGAGCAAGCCCGCCGAACGAACGACGAAGCTCACCTTCGCCGGCGCTGCCGGCACGGTGACCGGCTCGCGCTACCTGCTCGACAGCGGCAAGCGCCGGGTGCTGGTGGATTGCGGCCTGTTCCAGGGCTACAAGCAGCTGCGGCTTCGCAACCGCGCGCACTTCCCGATCGCGCCCGCCCGCATCCACTCGGTGGTGCTCAGTCACGCCCACCTCGACCACAGCGGCTACCTGCCGGCGCTGGTGCGCGACGGGTTCCGCGGGCCGATCTACGCCACCGAGGCCACCGCCGAGCTGTGCGAGATCCTGCTGCGCGACAGCGCGCACCTGCAGGAGGACGAGGCCGAGTACGCGAACCGCCACGGCACCTCCAAGCACTCGCCGGCCGAGCCGCTGTACACGATGCGCGACGCCGAGCGCGCGATCGCGCAGTTTCGCACCGTGCCCTTCGCGAGCCGCTTCGACCTGGGCGACGACCTCTCCTGCGAGCTGCTGCCCGCCGGGCACCTGCTGGGCGCGGCCATCGTGCGCCTCGTGCGCGGGGGGCGCACGCTCGTCTACTCGGGCGACCTGGGGCGGCCGGCCGACACCGTGATGCGGGCGCCGCAGCGCGTCGACGCCGCCGACACGCTGATCTGCGAGTCCACCTACGGCGACCGCAAGCACGCGGGCGAAGATCCCGGCGAGCAGATCGCGAGGGCGGTGCGCGAGACGGCGGCCGACGGCGGCACGCTGCTGATCCCCTCGTTCGCGATCGGCCGGGCGCAGACCGTGATGCTGGCGCTGTACCGCCTGAAGCAGCGCGGCGAGATCCCCGACCTTCCGGTGTTCCTCGACAGCCCGATGGCGATCGACGCCACCGGCATCTATCGCAAGTACCGGGCGATGCACCGCCTCAGCGTTGCCGAGACGCGCGGCATGTGCTCGGTGGCGCGCCTGGTGCGCACCGCGGACGAGTCGAAGGCGCTGGCCAGGCTGCACATGCCCAGCGTGATCATCTCGGCCAGCGGCATGGCCACCGGCGGGCGCGTGCTGCACCACCTCAAGCGCATCGCGCCCGACCCGCGCAACCGCATCCTGTTCGTGGGCTACCAGGCCGGGGGCACGCGCGGCGCGCACCTGGTGGCCGGCGCGCGCGAGGTCAAGATCCACGGCGAGTGGCACGAGGTGCGCGCCGGCGTCGAGCAGATCGACAGCTACTCCGCGCACGCCGACGCCGACGAGCTCATGGGCTGGCTGGGGGCGATCGGCAAGCCGCCGCGGCAGGTGTTCCTGTGCCACGGCGAGCCGGAGGCCGCCGACGCGCTGCGCCAGCGCATCGAGGAGAAGCTCGGCTGGCCGGCCAGGGTGCCCGAGCACATGGAGAAGGTGGAAATCGCGCTCTGACCCGCGCGGTCGGCGGGCGCGTGCAACCGAACAACCTGCTGGAGCTACCTCTTGAGCACCGCATTCGATTTCAAGGCGCGCAGCCTCTCGGGAAAGGAGGTCGCGCTGAGCGCGTTCAAGGGCAAGGTGCTGCTGATCGTGAACACCGCGAGCCGCTGCGGCCTCACGCCGCAGTACCAGGGGCTGCAGGCGCTGCGCGACCGTTTCCGTGCCCGCGGTTTCGAGGTGCTGGGCTTTCCCTGCAACCAGTTCGGCGGGCAGGAGCCGGGCACCGCGGACGAGATCGGCGCGTTTTGCGAGCGCAACTACGGCGTGGAGTTCCCGATGTTCGAGAAGATCGACGTGAACGGCGAGGGCGCGCACCCGCTGTTCAAGTGGCTCGCGAGCGAGGCGCCGGGCCTGCTGGGGTCGAAGGCGCTGAAGTGGAACTTCACCAAGTTCCTGGTCGACCGCAACGGGAGCGTGGTGTCGCGCCACGCGCCCCAGGACGCGCCCGAGTCGCTCGCGAACGAGATCGACGCGCTGCTCGGGCAGTAGCCGCGCCCGGGCCCCGGCGGCTCGAGCGAAGCGCGCGCAGCCCGGCTCAGGCGCCGCCGGTGGTGTCCACGGTGAACCCGGCGCCGCGCAGCGCAGCGAGCACCTTGTCCAGGTGCGCCGCGCCGCGCGCGCTCACCACCACGTCGATGCGCACGTAGCGAACCGGCAGGTCGGCGAACGCGCGCTGGTGCGTGACTTCCTCGATGTTCGCGCCCTGCTGGCCGAGGATCGTGGCGATGCGCGCGAGCGAACCCGGCACGTCGCGCGCCGTGATCAGCAGCCGGGCCATCCGCCGGCTGCGCACCAGGTGGCGCTGGATCGCGTCCGAGAGCGTGAGCGAGTCGATGTTGCCGCCGCAAAGCACCAGCCCCACGCGCCGGCCGGCGAAGCGCTCGGGCGCCTGCAGCACCGCCGCGAGCCCGGCGGCGCCCGCGCCCTCCACCACCGTCTTCTCCACCTCGAGCAGCAGCACGATCGCGCGCTCGATCTCGGCCTCGGTCACGAGCGCGATCTCGTCCACGTGCTCGCGCACG
Source organism: Burkholderiaceae bacterium (assembly GCA_036525975.1). GTDB lineage: Bacteria > Pseudomonadota > Gammaproteobacteria > Burkholderiales > Burkholderiaceae_E > Quisquiliibacterium. The sequence continues at coordinate 6,369 of DATCZK010000197.1, forward strand.
AGCGCCATCGGGATGCGCCCCGGGTTCTCCACCGCGATCCCTTCGGCGATCGTCGACATCCCCGCCTGCGCCGTGGGCGGGCGCCCGTAGAGCTCGCACCAGGCGGCGGGGAAGCGCTCGGCCTGCACCCCGGTGACCCGGATCGAGGGCTTGAGGTGGTGCGCGGCCAGCGCAACGCCCGCGATCAGCCCGCCGCCGCCGATCGGCACCACCAGGTCGTCGAGATCGGGCTCGGCCTCGAGCATCTCCAGGCCGAGCGTGGCCTGCCCGGCGACGATCGCCGCGTCGTCGTAGGGGTGCACGATCGTCATCCCGCGCTCGGCGGCGAGGGCGAGCATCTTCGCGCGCGCCTCGGCGAAAGTCTCGCCCGCGAGCACGACCTCGGCGCCCAGGCGCTCGGTGTTGTCGATCTTCACGAACGGCGCGAAGCGCGGCATCACGATCACCGACGGGATCCCCAGGCGCGTGGCGTGATAGGCCACGCCCTGCGCGTGGTTGCCCGCCGAGACGGCGATCACGCCGCGGGCTCGCTCGTCGTCGTCGAGCGAGAGCAGCTTGTTGAGCGCCCCACGCTCCTTGAACGACGCGGTGAACTGCAGGTTCTCGAACTTGAGAACGAGGTCGCACCCGGCGATCGACGAGAGCGTGCGCGAGTGCAGGAACGGGGTGTTCTCCACCTGCCCGGCGATGCGCGCGCGCGCGGCGCGCGCGTCTTCGATGCCCGGCAGGGGGCCGGCCGGCCCGCCGGCCCGCGCGTCGGCGGGTGCCGCCGGTTCGGCCGCCGGTTCGTTGTGCTGGCCGTTGTCGCCCACGGTGCCCGCCATGCGATCGTTTAGACTGCGCGCAGGCTAACAGGAACGGATTGCGCATGTCGACCAATGCTTCTGAATTCGAGCGCGCACAGCGCGTTCTGGTGGGTGGGGTGAACTCGGCGGTTCGCGCGTTTCGCGCGGTCGGCGGCACGCCGCGGTTCATCGCGCGCGCCGAGGGCGCGTACATGTGGGACGTCGAGGGCAAGCGCTACATCGACTACCTGGGCTCGTGGGGGCCGATGATCGTGGGGCAGTCGCACCCGAAGGTGGTCGCGGCGGTGCGCGACGCGGCCGCGCGCGGCCTCTCGTACGGCGCGCCGAACGTGATGGAGACCGAGCTCGCCGAGCGCCTGTGCGCGATCTTTCCGCAGGTCGAGCGGGTGCGGTTCACCAGCTCGGGCACCGAGGCCACGATGTCGGCGCTGCGCCTGGCGCGCGGCTACACGAAGCGCGACAAGGTGCTCAAGTTCGAGGGCTGCTACCACGGCACCGCCGACAGCCTGCTGGTCAAGGCCGGGTCGGGCGCGCTGGCGTTCGGCACGCCCACCTCCGCCGGGGTGCCCGCCGACTTCGCGCGCCACACGCTGGTGGCGCAGTTCAACGACCTGGAGAGCGTGCGCGCGCTGCTCGAAGCCAACGCCGGCGAGGTGGCCTGCGTGATCGTCGAGCCGATCGCGGGCAACATGAACCTGATCCGGCCCGAGCCGGGTTTTCACGAGGGCCTGCGCGAGTTGTGCACCCGGCACGGCGCGCTGCTGATCTTCGACGAGGTGATGACCGGTTTCCGCGTCGCGCTGGGAGGCGCGCAGGAGGTGCTGGGCGTCACCCCCGACCTGAGCACTTTCGGCAAGGTGATCGGCGGCGGGATGCCGGTGGGGGCGATCGGCGGGCCCGCGGCGATCATGGAGATGATGGCGCCGCTGGGCAGCGTCTACCAGGCCGGCACGCTGTCGGGCAATCCGATCGCGATGGCGGCCGGGCTCGCAACGCTGGAACTGATCAGCGCGCCGGGGTTCTTCGACGCCGTGTCGGCCAATTGCGCGCGCCTGGTGCGGGGCCTGGGCGAGGCGGCGCGCGAGGCGGGCGTGGCCTGCACCGCGCAGAGCATCGGCACGATGGCGGGCCTTTACATGCGCGACGCCGCGCCGCGCAGCTTCGCCGAGGTGCAGACCCAGGACGTGGAGCGATTCAAGCGCTTCTACCACCTGATGATGGCCGAGGGGGTCTACCTTCCGCCTTCGCCGGTGGAGGCGTTCTTCTTCTCCAGCGCGCACGGCGAGGCCGAGATCGAGGCCACGATCGCCGCCGCGCGCAAGTGCTTCGCGGCGATCGCCGGCGCGAGCTGATCAGTGCAGCGCCCGGGGCGCCGCGCCGCGGCGCGCCGGGCGCCTTCCGCGGAACACCGTCTGCATCACTCTGGTGGTGCCCAGGATGATCATGTCCTGGCCGATCGAGTGCGTGCCGTCGGCCGTGATGTCGAGCGTCACGTCGGCGCCGATCGCGCGCAGGCCGCGCAGCGCCTGGCGCGCGTGCACGGCGGGCACGAGGCTGTCGAGTTCGCCGTGGATCAGGTGGATCGTCGCGCGCACGCGGTCGTGGTCGCGGATCGGGCTCGCGAGCCTGCCGGCGTAGGCCACGACGATGGCCGCCAGCTCGGGGCGCGCGCGCGCCAGTTCCAGCGCCACGGTGGCTCCCTGGGAAAAACCCACCAGCACGGTCTGGTCGTTGCCGACGCCGGCGGTGCGCTGCAGCGCGAGCACGCGCTCGGCGACCTTGCGCGCGGCGCGATCCACGCGCGGCGCGCGCTCCGCGGCAACGCCGCGGTTGTCGAACCAGTCGAGGCCGCTCCTGGCGGCGCTGGGCTGCAGGCCCTGCAGGATCGCCGCGGTGGCGCCGGGGAACTTCAGCTGCCACGAGACCGCGATCGGGGCGAAGACCTCGGGCCTGGACCCGGCGCCGTGCAGGAACACGAGCAGGCGGCGGGGGGCTTGCCGCGAGATCGGCGGCAGCTCCAGCCAGAGCTGCCTGCGGGGTAGCTGGATCGGATCGTCCGTCATCGTTCGCGGCTCGGGCGGGTGTGCCGTCGACCGTTCCGATTACAGCAGATGCTGCGCGATCCACCAAGCGATCGCGGCGAGGGTCGCGGTGGCCGGGATCGTGAGGATCGCCGGCCAGAGCAGCTCGGCGGCGAGATCCCAGCGGAATGCCGAGACGCGGTGCGCGCTCGCCGCACCGGCGATCGCTCCGGTGATCGTGTGCTTGGGCGAGACCGGGGTGCCGGCCGCGAGCGTGGACAGCAGCGTGGCCGCGGCGCCCGCCTCGGCGCAGAACCCGCCCACCGGGCGCAGCCGGGCGAACTTCTGCCCCATCGTGCGAATGATCCGCCGCCCGCCCACCAGCGTGCCCGCCGCGACCGCGGCGTAGCTGGCGGCCACGACCCACGCCGGCGGCGCGCCCTCGGGCAGCGACCACCCGCCCGCGATCAGCGCGAGCCAGGCGACGCCCACCGTCTTTTGCGCGTTGTTGCTGCCGTGCCCCAGGCTCAACAGCGCCGAGGACACCAGCTGGGCGCGCCGCAGCCAGCTGTCGGCGAGCCGCGGCGTGGCGCGCACGAACGCCCAGGACATCGCGACCATCAGCAGCGCGCCGACGACGAACGCGATCATCGGCGCGGCCACCGCCACCAGCACGATCTTCACCACGCCCTCGGCCACCAGCCCCTGCGCGCCGGCCTTGGCGGCCATCGCCCCGATCAGCCCGCCCACCAGCGCGTGGGCGGCGCTGGTGGGCACCCGCCTGCGCGCCGCAACCAGGTGCCACGCGATCGCGGTGAGCAGCGCGCACGCGAGCGCGGCCGGGTCCACCCGCGTGGCGTCCACCAGGCCCGTGGCCATCAGCGTGGCCACCGGAAGCCCGAACACGAAGAAGCCCGCGCCGCCGAACAACGCCACCCAGGCCACCGCCTGGTGGGGCTTGAGCACGCCGGTGGAGGCGATCGACGCGATCGAGTCGGGCGCGTTGAGGTACGCGTTCACGAACTCGAAGGCGAGCACGAGCCCGACCAGGAACGCAACAGGGTAAAACGTCATCGCGTCAGGCGTTCTCGAGCACCACGCCCTCGATCACGTTGGCCACGTCCTCGCACTTGTCCGACACGGCCTCGAGCAGCTCGTAGATGTCCTTGAGCTTGATCACCTGGCGCACGTCGGCCTCGCCGCGAAACAGCTTCGACATCGCGGAGCGCATCACCCGGTCGGCGTCGGATTCGAGGCGGTCGATCTCGGAGCAGATCTTCAGGATCGCGTCCGCGTTGTCCATGTTCGAGAGCATTCCCACCGCCGCCTTCACGCGCTCGCAGCACATCTGGTTGAGGTCGGCGAGCTGCTGCGTCTCGGGCGTGATGCGCTGCAGGTCGTAGAGCATCGCCGACTCGGCGACGTCCTGGATCAGGTCGAGGATGTCGTCCATCTGCGTGATCAGCTGGTGGATGCTGTCGCGGTCGAAGGGCGTGACGAAGGTCTTGTGCAGGAGCAGCACGGCGTCGTGCGTGACCTTGTCGGCGGCGCGCTCGGCCACGTCGATCGCCTCGATGCCCTTGCGCCGCTTCTCGGCGTCGGCGTAGTTCGTCATCAGCTGCGCGAACTCGCGGCTGCCGGTCACGATGTGCTCGGCGTGCTGGTCGAACAGCGCGAAGAACTTGCCCTCGACCGGGAGAAGGCGTGCGAACATGCCGTGTCTTTCCTGGGCCGCGGCGAATGCCGCGGGATCGGGTTGATCGAGTGCGCGCGCGAGCGCTCGCGCGGCGCGGCCTAGCGTAGCAGAAAGCGCTGCGCCCGAGACGCGCGCCCGGGGCGCTGGGGCACGCTGCGCTCCGGGGTGCTGGGGCCCGCTGCGCCCCGCCGCCGAACGCCGATTCGAGTCGCTTCCCGATACACGCTTTGTCGAATCGGCGTTCGACGTCG
>DATCZK010000198.1:0-11352 GCA_036525975.1 Burkholderiaceae bacterium
TCGCCTCCTTGTGCAAGCGGGGAGTCATCCAACTGGACGGGACGAAAGTCAGCTATTCCCTTCCAGACTGAATCGCCCCGGCTTTTCTGGACACACGCAAAGTGGCTGGTGGGCCCCCCGGGAGTCGAACCCGGCACCAACGGATTATGAGTCCGCTGCTCTAACCAACATGAGCTAGGGGCCCGCGGCCGGATTATCCCACTTGCGCCCCGCGCGCAGGCGCCGACTCACTCGGGCATCCCGGCGAGCAAGAGCCCCCGGTAGACGCGTTCGCGCTGCTGCCGGAACGCGGGCGCGTCCGACGGTTCACGCGCGCGGAACTCGCCCAGCGTGAACCCGGGGCGCAGGCGCTGGAACTGCGCAAGCTGCTCGCGCGCCGGCTGCGTGGCGCCCACCGACGCGAGCGCGCTGGCCAGGAACAGGTGCGCGAAGGGGCTCGCGGGGTTGGCCTCCGCCGCCCGGCCGAGCCAGACAGCCGCTTGCGCCGCTTCCCCCTTGTGAAGGAGCGCCACTCCGCGATGGAGCTGCCAATCGGCGATGAAGGGGTCGCGCGGGCTGAGCCGCATCGCCCGATCGATCGACTCGATCGCCTCGTCCGCGCGGCCGAGCATGGCCAGCGCGGCGCCGCGCCCGGCGAGCAGCCGTGGCTCGTTGGGCGCGAGCCGCAGGCCACGGTCGAATGTGGCCAGCGCCTCGGGCATGCGCCCCGTCTCGTAGAGCACCCAGGCGCGCATCAGCTGCGCCTCGGCGCTGTCGGGTTCCAGCGAGAGCGCCCGCGCGCTCGCCTCGTCGGCACGCCGCAGGTCGTCCTCGCGCCCGGGGCTGAAGCGCACGTCGTGCAGGCGGGTCTTCACCAGCAGCGTCCAGGCCTGGGCCACGCGGTCGTCGCGCCTGAGCACGTCTTCGAGCAGGGCCTGCGCGCGCGCCACCATGTCCTGGTCGCGTCCGCTCCAGCGAAGGATTGCGCGCGCGCGCGCCAGCTGCTCGACGACGACCGGGTCGTAGTGCTGCCCCGCCGGCCAGCGACGAGCCGCGGCGTTTGCGACCCGCAGGCTCAGGCCGCGGACGACGTGTTCCCGAACCTCGTCATTGAGCAGATCGATGCCGTCGCCGACGGCGAAGTCGTCGCTCCAGATCTGGCGCGCGCTCCGCGCCTCGCTCAACCTCAGCGACAGCACGGCTACCCCCGCGCTCGCACGCAACACGCCTTCGATCACGTAGCGCACGCCGAGCTCCGAGCCAAGCTGCCTCACGTCCACGGCCCTGCCCTTGAACGTGAACGCGGTGCCCGGCGCGATCACCCGCATGCCCGGCTCGTGCGCCAGCGCCGTGGCCAGCGTCTCGGTGAGGTCGTCGGCGGCGAACTCGTGCGCCGGGTTCCCGGTGAGGTTGGCGATCGGCATCACGACGATCGCAGGCGGCTCGCCGGGCGCCGGCGACCACACGTGCCAAAGCAGGCCGGCGGTTGCGACCACGACGACCAGCGACGCAGCCGCGTGCCAGGACCGGCGCGGGGCTGCTGCGCGATCGGCACCGGGATCGTCGGTGGCCGACGCGGAGGCACGCGGCTCGGTCGCGACCTTCGCGATCGGCGGCGTTGCCGACGGGGAGTCGGCAGGGGCTTGCGCGGCCCGGCGGGCCGGAGCCACCACGACGGCATAACCGTGGCGCGGAAACGTGCGGATCCAGTCGTGCCCGGCGGCGCCGAGCGCGTGGCGGATCTCCTTCACGCACTGCACGATCGAGTCTTCGGTCACGACCGCGTCGGGCCAGACCGCCTCCATCAGCTCGTCCTTGGTCACGAGCCTGCCGGCGTTGCGCACCAGGTGCGCGAGCAGCGCGGCCGTGCGGGGGCGCAGCGTCGTGGAACGCCCGTCCAGCAACAACTCGCCGCTCAGTGCATCGAAACGCGCGCTGCCCAGCACGAGCTGGCGATCAACCAGCGGATTCATCAGAGCCGCCGACGCACCACCTTGTTTACTGCAGGTTTCGCCCGCTTTCGGGACTTCCGTGCCTCCTTCGCGAATTCTCTACCTGGGGAGTTGATCCGGCAAGTCGAGTGGCCGCGTGGACGGCGCTCGCGGCCTGCCAGTGCCTCTCGCCGGCCACAGGGCGCATCTGGAGTTCAAGCCCAACCGTTCGCTGGTCCAAATCCGAAGGAGAAACAATGATCAAGCGTCCAATCCTGATCGCACTGGCGATCGCAATGTCCGCGCCTGCCGCCTGGGGCCGCAACGTGGACTACGACTTCGTGGTCTGCAGCCACAGCAAGCAGACCGTTCTCGAGGCGGGCCCGAACCTCACGGCCCTGGGCCTCGAGAGCTGGGGGGTGGTCGCGACCAGCACGACCCCCGAATTCGAGAAGGCCACGACGCGCTGCGTGGGCTACCTGCGGATCATCGGCGGCAAGGTGGCCGGCAAGGGGATGTGCAAGTGGTTCAACATGGCGGGCGACACCGCCGTGGGCGAGTGGGAGATGGCCGACTCCGGCGAAAACAGCTGGAGGTGGCTCGCGGGAACGGGAGGCCTGCAGGGCATCCAGAGCGTGAAGTCGACCTTCGCCCCGCTGGGCAACGGCAAACCGGTCGCGCCAGGCACCTCGCAGGGTTGCCGTCGCGACCAGGGCACCTACTCGTTGCCCTGACCGACGCGATGGCACGCGCGCTGGCGGGCGCTCAGACCCCCAGCGCCTGCTCGAGCATCCGCGCGTACTCGTCGGGCCGCGTCACGTAGGGGAAGTGCCCGCCGGAGGCGAAGCGCACGCTGCGCCCCGGGTTCAGGCGGGCGCGCACCCGCGCGCGCATCGCCGGCGTCATCATCGGGTCGTCGTCCGACTCCACGGTGACGATCCGCTCGCGCGGGAGCGCGATCTCGGGGAGCTCGGGCGCGAAGCGCAGCGCCTTGAGGCGCGTTCGCAGCGACGCCTCCGAAATGCGAACCTCGAGCTCGCGCAGCAGCAGCGCCGAGAGCTCGGCCTGGTCGGGGTGCGACCGCGCCCGCTCGCGCAAGCGCTCCGCGATGCCGGCGCGCAGTTCCTCGATCGAGGTGCCGTCGATGTTCGCGTACTGCGGCAGCGCCGCGATCTCGCCCGGCGAGCTGAGCGTGTTGGCGGCCACCATTGTCTCGACGCGCTCGGGGTGCACGGCGGCGAAGTACTGCACGGTGACCCCGCCGAGCGAGGAGCCGAGCACGGTGGCGGTGCCGAAGCCGGCGCGGTCCATCAGCTCGGCCAGGTCTTCGGCCCAGTCGGCGATGCCGCCGCTTTGCGGGTAGGTGAGCGCCAGGATGCGCACGCGATCGCGAAGCCGCTCGATCGGCTGCCAGAAGATGTCGCCGTGCCCGAGCGTGCCCGGGATCAGCACCAGCGCCGGCCCGGATTCACCGATCCGGGTGAAGCCCCACTCGCGGCCGTTCGCCGCGACGCGCCGCTCGGGGTGCGCCTGCGCGAAACGGTCGCGCGCACCGATCAATGAGGTGTTCATGCGCCGGATTATTGCATCCCGGGCACCGTTTCGGGAGGGCGTTGACTATGGTCAATGCGCTCGCCCGCCGCCCGGCCTAGAGTCTCTTGTTCGCGTCGTTCAAGCGGCGCAGTCGTGACGCCCGAACGCGATAACCTCGTGCCCGAATCCCATACCTTCGAGCTGGTCTGTCCTGCAGGCGCGCTGCCCTCGCTCAAGGCCGCCGTGGACAACGGCGCCGACTGCGTCTACACGGGCCTGAAGGACAACACCAACGCGCGCAACTTCAGCGGGCTGAACTTCGACGACGCCACGCTGCGCGAGGGCATCCGCTATGCCGAGCGCGCCGGCGCGAAGGTGCTGCTCGCGGTGAACACCTACCCGCAGTGCGCGAACTGGGATCGATGGACGGCGGCGATCGACAAGGCGGCCGACCTCGGCGTGCACGCGGTGATCCTCGCCGACCCGGGCCTGATGGCCTACGCGCACGCGCGCCATCCCGGCTTGCGGCTGCACCTCTCGGTGCAGGGCTCGGCCACCAACCCCGAGGCGATCGAGTTCTACCGCGAGCGCTTCGCGATCCAGCGCGCGGTGCTGCCGCGCGTGCTGTCGGTGGCGCAGGTGGCGCAGGTGGTGGCGGGCGCGCGGTGCGAGATCGAGGTCTTCGGCTTCGGCGGGCTGTGCGTGATGGTGGAGGGGCGCTGCGCGCTCTCGCCCTACGCCACCGGCGACGCGCCCAACACCACCGGCGTGTGTTCGCCCGCGCACGCGGTGCGCTGGGAGCAGACCCCGCGCGGCATGGAGACGCGCCTGAACGGCGTGCTGATCGACCGCTTCGCGCAAGGCGAGAAAGCCGGCTACCCCACGCTGTGCAAGGGCCGCTTCGAGGTGGCCGACGAGACCTACTACGCGATCGAGGAGCCCACCAGCCTGAACACGCTCGAGCTGCTCCCCCGGTTGCTCGAAATCGGCGTGAGCGCGATCAAGATCGAGGGCCGGCAGCGCAGCGCGGCCTACGTGGCGCAGGTCACGCGGGTTTGGCGCGACGCGATCGACGCCGCGGTGCGCGAGCGCAAGGCGTTCACCGTGCGCGACGCGTGGATGCGCAACCTGGACAAGCTCTCCGAAGGGCGCATGCACACGCTGGGCGCCTACTACCGGCCGTGGAAATGAAGCTCGCCCTCGGCCCCCTGCTCTACTACTGGCCGCGCGAGCGCGTCTTCGGCTTCTACGACGAAGTGGCCGCGATGCCGGTGGACGTCGTCTACCTGGGCGAGACGGTGTGCGCGCGCCGCCACGAGCTGCGATCGCGCGACTGGAGCGAGATCGCGGCGAAGCTGCTCGCCGCGGGCAAGGAAGTCGTGCTCTCGACGCAGGCGCTGGTGGAGTCGGAGGCGGATCTGAACGAGCTGCACCGCATCGCCGGCGAGACGATGGTGCCGGCCGAGGCCAACGATTTCGGCGCGGTGCGGGTGCTCTCGCGCGCCGCGCGCGCATTCGTGGCCGGCCCGTTCCTCAACGTGTTCAACGCGGCAACGCTCGCGATGCTGCACGAGCTCGGCGCCACGCGCTGGGTCGCACCGGTGGAAATGAGCGCGACAGTGCTCGCCGACCTGCAGCGCGCGCGGCCCGCCGGGATGCAGACCGAAGTCTTCGCCTGGGGCCGGATGCCGCTCGCGTTCTCGGCGCGCTGCTTCACCGCCCGGCGCTACAACCTGCAAAAGGACGGCTGCGGCTTCAAGTGCGTGGAGTTCCCCGACGGGCTCGAGTTGCGCACACGCGAGGGCGCGCTCTTTCTCACCCTGAACGGCGTGCAGACGCAATCGGGCAAGGTGTGCAACCTCGCGACCGAACTGCGCGCGATCGAGTCGATGGAGGTCGACGTGCTCAGGATCAGCCCGCAATCGCAAGGCACGGCGGCGGTGGTCGACGCGTTCTCGCGCAGGTTGCGCGGCGCGATCGACGACACGACGCTCGCGCGCGAACTCGCGCCGCTCGCGGTGGCCGACACCTGCAACGGCTTCTGGCACGGCAAACCGGGCTTCGATCAAGTAGGACACGCGCAGCCCGAGGCAGCGCAATGAACGCACGGACACTTGCCGGCGATCGCGGTTCGCCGCTGGCGGACTGGGTTCGATCGAAAGCGCCGACCTGGCCGCCCTCGACCTTGCCCGCGTTCGAGTTTCCGGCGCCGCTGGCGAGGCTGTTCGAGCGGCTGCCCCAGCTTCCGCCGACGATGGCGCTGGTGGCCGCGCTGAACCTCGCGCTCGGCCGCGTGCTGCCGCGCGAGAGCCTCGAACCGGTGGTGGGAAAGACGATCCTGATCCGCGTGCTCGACGCCGGGCTCACGCTCTCGTTCAGCCTCACCCCCTCCGGCTTCAGGCCTGCCGCGACCGGCGTTCCCTACGACCTGCGCATCTCGGCGAGCGCGCGCGACTTCATCGCGCTCGCGCTCAGGCAGGAAGACCCCGACGCGCTGTTCTTCGACCGGCGCCTGCTGATGGAGGGCGACACCGAGCTGGGGCTGGTGGTGAAGAACACGCTCGACGCGGTGGACCTCACGGGCCTCCTCGATCGCCTTCGGCCAGGTGCTCTTTCGCGGCCACGCCCAGACGCTCGTCGAAGGTAACGAGCGGCACCTGCAGCGTTGCCGCCAGCCAGAGGTACGAGGCGCCGTAGGCGCTCAGTGCGTAGCGTTCGGCGAGCGCGACCAGATCCGCTGCCTTGATCGGGTATCGCTCGATGTCGAGTTCGGTGAAATCGCGGATGGCGCCCTCGAGCGTGTCAGCGTCGATCAGCCGTCTGCGCTTCTTGTCGAGCGCGACGTTCGCGATTTCGAAATCGATCAGACTCGGTGCGCACAGTGCGTGCCCCGCCATCGAGGCCTCGGCTTTTCCGCGCCCTGACTCGCTAAAGAGCACCGACGCCAGGATGCTCGCATCGACGACGATTGGCGAGCGCCGCAGGTAAGCCGCCGCCGGTTCGGCAACGATGAGACGCGGCATCAGCTAGCTTCTTCGTCGGACTGGTTCGACACGTACGAATCGCCGTACCGGCTGTCGCGCTGCTCGCGAATGAACTGCACCGAACTAGGCGTGCCGTCCGGGAAGCGTTCACGTGCTCGCCTCGCGACCTCCTCGATGCTCAACCGCCCTTGCGGCGTGGCTCGCGCGCCCGCGAACGAGACATCGTGCAGCCCTGCGGCACGCTCGAGTACGCTGAGCAGTTCCTTTTGCAGGGAACGGTGGTTGCGCAGCGCGTTCGCCCTGAGCTTGTCGGCAAGCGCGTCGGGGACGTTCTTGATCGAGAGATTGACGGGCATGAGTGGCTCCAATACGGATCCGCGGATCCATTACGGAACCAACCTAGATTCCGAGCAACCACTGGATGATCGACTTCGCGATGAAGCCGAGCATCCCGAACGCGAGCACGAAGAACAGCACGAAGGTGCCCAGGCGCCCGGCGCCGGACTTTCTCGCCAGGTTCCAGACGATGAACAGCATGTAGCCGATGAACGCCGCCAGCCCGAAGGTGACGCCGAACTGCCCGACCTGCTCCTCGCTGAAACCGAACACGGTCTACGGTGCCCTGTTCGCGCGCCTTGCCGCCGAGCCTCAGAGCCTCGGCGCGAGGCCGGATGCGTCCACCGTGTCGGTGTAGGCGTGCCAGGTGGCGTGCCCGAGCACCGGCACGAGCACGATCATCGGCAGCACCAGCGCGATTCCCGCCAGCGTCACGGCCATCACCAGCGCGGCCCAGACCGCCATCGCGGCCGGGTTCGCGCCCACCGCGCGCACGCTCGTGAGGGCGGCGTCGGCCAGGCCGACCTCGCGGTCGAGCATCATCGGGGCCGAGACCACGGTGAGCGCAAAGACGAGCGCGGCGAGCATCCCGCCGGCCGCCAGCCACAGCGCGAACGGCAGCCAGTTGGGCGAGAGCACGAACTCGCGCAGGAAGTCTTCGACGCCGGCGTGCGCGCCCCGCGTCGTGCCCAGGATGATCACGGTGGACAGCGCGACCCAGAGCGTGCCGAGCGCGCCCAGCAACAGGCCCAGCCGGAACATCGCGGCGCCGCCCTCGATCCACACCCCCAGCGCGTCGCGCAGCGATGGCAGCTCGCCGCGCGCGAGCCGCCGGCTTACTTCGTAGAGCCCCGCCACGAGGATCGGCGCCACCAGCAGGAAGCCGGAAAACGCGCCGGCGAGCAGCCCGGCGCGCCCCCAGCCGGCCAACACGATCGAGAGGCCGGCAACGAGGAACAGCGCGCCGTGCAGCAGGCTGGGCCCCGGCGCGCGGAGGAAATCGCGCCAGCCGCGCGCGAGCCACGCGAGCGGCTGCGAGGCCGTGAGCACGCGCACGGGGGCGTTCGCACGATCGGCGTTCACTTTCGCCAGTTCCTCACCGCCCACCAGATCAGCAGCGCGAACGCGACCAGGTTGACGACGATTCCAACGACCCAGAACGCGGTCATGGGGCGATCACCTCGGCGCCGCTGCGGCGAGCCTCACTGCCCCTCGAGGAAGCTCTTCAACTTGTCCGAGCGGCTGGGGTGGCGCAGCTTGCGAAGCGCCTTGGCCTCGATCTGGCGGATTCGCTCGCGCGTGACGTCGAACTGCTTGCCCACCTCCTCGAGCGTGTGGTCGGTGCTCATCTCCACGCCGAAGCGCATGCGCAGCACCTTCGCCTCGCGCGGCGTGAGCGAATCGAGCACCTCCTTGACCACGCCCCGCATCGAGCCGTGCAGCGCCGCCTCGGCCGGGGCCAGCGTGGCGGTGTCCTCGATGAAGTCGCCCAGGTGCGAGTCGTCGTCGTCGCCGATCGGGGTTTCCATCGAGATGGGCTCCTTGGCGATCTTGAGGATCTTGCGGATCTTGTCCTCGGGCATCTCCATGCGCGCGGCGAGCGTTGCCGGATCGGGCTCGTTGCCGGTTTCCTGCAGGATCTGGCGGCTGATCCGGTTCATCTTGTTGATCGTTTCGATCATGTGCACCGGAATGCGGATCGTGCGCGCCTGGTCGGCGATGGAGCGCGTGATCGCCTGGCGGATCCACCAGGTGGCGTAGGTGGAGAACTTGTAGCCGCGGCGGTACTCGAACTTGTCCACGGCCTTCATCAGCCCGATGTTGCCTTCCTGGATCAGGTCGAGGAACTGCAGGCCGCGGTTCGTGTACTTCTTCGCGATCGAGATCACCAGGCGCAGGTTGGCCTCGGTCATCTCGCGCTTGGCCTTGCGGGCCTTCGCCTCGCCGGTGGCCATCTGCCGGTTGATCTCCTTGAGATCGGGCAGCGGCAGCACGACCCGGGCCTGCAGGTCGATGAGCTTTTGCTGCAGGTCCTGGATGGCCGGGATGTTGCGCACCAGCACGTCGAGGTAGGCCGGGCGCGCCTGGGCGACCTGCTCCGACCAGCGAAGGTTGGTTTCGTTGCCGATGAAGCCGGCGATGAAATCCTCGCGCGGCATGCCGATGCGGTTCACGCACACGTCGGCCACGGCCCGCTCGAGCGAGCGCACCTGCTCGACCTGGTCGCGCAGCGTGTCGCACAGGCGCTCGACCATCTTGGCGGTGAAGCGGATCGACATCAGCTCGTTCTGGATCTCGTGCTGCGCCTTGAGGTAGGGCTTGGACTTGTAGCCCTCCCTCTCGTAGGCCGCCTTCATCTTCTCGAACCAGTGGTCGATGTGCGCGAATTTCTCGAGCGCGGCCTGCTTGAGCGCCTCGAGCCGCGCAGTGGCGGCCCGCGCGGCAGCGCCCTCGTCCTCGTCGTCGTCGTCGGAGGCGGTGTCGGCCGCCGAAGCGGTGGCGTTGAATTCCTCGTCGGAGGAGTTCACGTCGAGCAGGCCGTCCACCACCTCGTCGATGCGCATCGCGCCCGCGGCGATCTTCTGCGCGTGCACCAGCGCCTCGTGGATCGTCGTGGGGCAGGCGGAGATCGCCTGCACCATGTGCTTGAGGCCGTCTTCGATGCGCTTGGCGATCTCGATCTCGCCCTCGCGCGTGAGCAGCTCCACCGAGCCCATCTCGCGCATGTACATGCGCACCGGATCGGTCGTGCGGCCGAACTCGGAGTCGACGGTGGACAGCGCCGCCTCGGCCTCTTCCTCGGCGTCGTCGTCGCTGCTCGCCACCGGGGTGTTCTCGCCGATCAGCAGCGTCTCGGCATCGGGCGCCTGGTCGTAGACCGAGATGCCCATGTCGTTGAACGTGCTGATGATCGACTCGATGGTCTCGGCGTCGATCATGTCGTCGGGAAGGTGGTCGTTGATCTCCACGTAGGTGAGGAAGCCCCGCTCCTTGCCGAAGCGGATCAGCGTCTTGAGCTTGTTGCGCGTGGCCTCGCGGTCGGCCTCCGACATGCCCTGCTTGCCGCCGAACTCGCGCAGCAGCGCCTTCTCCTTGGCACGCGCTCCGCGCTTGGACTTGACCACCGGGACGACCGGCACGACGGGGATCTCGACCTCCGCGTCGGAGTCGGCGTCGACGTCCGAGTCGTCGAAGCCGTCGTCGCTGGCGTCGACCGAGAGGTCGTCTTCGCCGATTTCAGCGCCGGCAGCCGCGCCCGCCTTGCTCTTCCCCTTGGGCCCGCGCCTGGCGCCGGAGCGCGCCTTGGCTTTGGCGGGGCTCGCCGCAGGCGCGGCCTGCGCGCGCTTTTCGTCGATGGTGTCGGCCTGGGTTGCCGGCGAGACGCTCTTCGAGCCGGCCGCGCCCTTCGGGGCAGCCTTCGGGGCAGCCTTCGGGGCTGTCTTGGGGGCTGGCGCCTTCGCGCCCGCCGGCGCCTGGGCCGCGACCTTGGCCGGGGTTTTCGCGCCAGCCTTCGCGGTGGCCTTGGCCGAACCCTTCGCGGGCGCCTTGGCCGGCGCCGTCGGCACCTTGGCGCCGCCCTTGGGCGCCCCCGTGGCCCGCGACTTCGCCGCCACCTTGGCCTGCGCGTTGGCAGCCGCCTTGACCGCAGTCTTCACCGGTGCGGCCCTGGCCGCCGTCCTGGAGGCCGACTTGGGCGCGGCCTTCGCGGCAGCCTTCGAGGACAGCCTGGGCGCGGCCTTCGCGCCGGTCTTCGAGGCCGGCCGGGGCGCGGCCTTCGCGGCCGTCTTCGGGGTCGGCCGGGGCGCGGCCTTCGCGGCCGTTTTCGGGGTCGGCCTGGGCGCGGCCTTCGCGGCCGTCTTCGGGGCGGCCTTCGCGGCGGTCCTGGCCGCGACCCTGGCGGTTTTCGGGGCCGGCTTCGGCGCGGCCTTGGCGGCGCTCTTCGGGGCCCGCCTGGGCGCGGCCTTGGCCGGAGCGGCGCCGGACTTCCCGGTGGCTGCGGCCTTGCCCGGCTTCGCCTTCACCTGCGCGCCCGCCGTGCGCCCGGGGGCGGCCGGCTTCTTCTTCGCCGCGGCGCCCGGACGCGCGGCGCTCGCCCCCCTGGTTGGCGGTTGATTGCCCGGCTTGCCGGCGGCGGTCTTGCGGAGGGTGCTTGAACTCGTGCTCTTGGCCACAGTGGGATTCCTCATGCTCTGGTTCGCCTCCGTCGGCATCTCGGGGCGCACGCGACGTAAGGGAAACCGGCGATTGTATCAATGGTTGCGTCTCATCGACAAGAATTCAAGGTACTGCGCCCTTTCGTGCTCGGTCGCGAGCCCCCCTCGCACGAGCGCCTCGATGCGCTCCTTGACGACGCGATCGCGCAGCTGCCGCAGCGCGCCGGAGAATTCGTCGCGCGCCTCGTCGAAGGTCATCTCCGCGGTCAGCGTGCGGTCGGCGGCCGCGTCCCGCTCGAGTTCGGCCGCGCGCGCCGGATCCTCCGCGCGCAGCGCCTCGCAGATCGCGGCGAGCGAACTGCCCGCGGGCTGGCCGCGCAGCCACTCGATCCACCGCAGCAGCTCGGGCGGCACGGTGTCCCCGTCCACCGGCTC
>DATCZK010000199.1:0-23720 GCA_036525975.1 Burkholderiaceae bacterium
TCGGCGCTCAGGCGCCTGTTTGCCGACCCGCATTTCAACCAGATGGACGGGCTCGACATCTACATCGACGACTACGGCAAACCCGATCCGATTCCTCTGGCGATGCTCAAGGCGATGAACCAGGCGCGCAGCCTCGGGCTGTTTTCCACCGCCGGCGACGAAAGCGCCGCCGCGGCTGGAGAGCCGGGTGAATTGTCGTCTCCTGCCGGCGCGGGCGCGCCCGATGCCGCGGCCCAGCCCGATGCCGCCGCCGAGCCCGATGCGGCCGCCAAGCCCGATGCCGCGGCCAAGCCCGAGACGGCGGCCAAGCCCGAGACGGCGGCCGAGCCCGATCTGGCGGCCGGGCCCGATGCGGCGCGCGAGAACCACGGCACGGCAACGGGCGGCGAGCCGCCTGCCGCGCCCGGCCCGCGCACCCGATCGTGAAGAGCCCACCGATGCACCATCCACGGCGAGACCGAATCCCATGCACCGCACGCGCGTATTGAGTTGCAGCTGCAACGGCACCGTTGAACTCGCCGGGGCGCGCCTCGAAGCCCTCGAGCACCCGGCCGGCGTCCAGGCGCTGGCCCCGGCGCGCGAGCTGTGCCGCCGCGAAGTGGGGCGCTTCATGGAGGCGATCGACGGGGCCGAACCGGTGCTCGTGACCTGCACTCAGGAGGCGGCGCTGTTCAACGAGGTGGCCGGCGGCAAGCGCAGCGCCGCACCCGTGCACTTCGTGAACATTCGCGAGCGGGCAGGGTGGGGCGCCGACGGCGCGAACGCGGGCCCGAAGATCGCGGCGCTGGTGGCGATGGCCGCAGTCGCGGATCCGGATCCGGTGCCCGCCGTGTCGTACGCCTCCCGCGGCCGGTGTCTGGTGATCGGGCCGGGGGCCGACGCACTGGAATGGGCCGAGCGCCTGAGCGGCGCGCTCACCGTCACGGCGCTGCTCAGCTCGGCCGACGGCACCGCGCTCGGCGGCGAGCGCAACTTCGTCACGCTCTCGGGTCGTCCGACGCGCGTGAGCGGCTGGCTCGGGGCGTTCGACGTGGCCTGGGAGCAGGTGAACCCGATCGACCTCGACGCCTGCGTGCGGTGCGGCGCGTGCGTCGAGGCGTGCCCGGAGCAGGCGATCGCGGAGGACTTCCAGGTCGACCTGGATCGCTGCCGCTCGCACCGCGCCTGCGTCACGGCCTGCGGCGAAGTGGGCGCGATCGACTTCACGCGCGCCGAGCGCACCCGCAGCGAGAACTTCGATCTGATTCTCGACCTGCGCGACGCGCCGGCATTCGCCGGGAGCGACTTCCCGCACGGCTACTTCTTTCCGGGGCGCGAGCCGCGCGCGCGCTCGCGCGCCGCGCTCGATCTCGCGGGGCTGGTGGGCGAGTTCGAGAAGCCGCGCTTCGTCACGGTGAACGAGCGCATCTGCGCGCACGAGCGCAACCGCATCGAGGGCTGCCGCAACTGCATCGACACCTGTTCCACGTCCGCGATCAGCCCCAAGGGCGACGCGGTGGGCGTGGAGACGCACCTTTGCCTCGGTTGCGGCGGCTGCGCCACCGTGTGCCCCTCGGGCGCGATCACGCACAACTACCCGGGCGTGCCGGAGATCGGGCGCCGGTTGCGTGCCGGGCTCGCGGCGTTTCGCGAGCGACGCGGGGTGAACGCGGTCGTGTTGCTGCACGACGCCGAGGCGGGCCGGCGCCTGCTCGACGAGATCGGGCGCGGACGCTTGTCGCCTGGAGGCAGCGGGCCGGCGCGCGCGGCGCCTGGCATACGCGGGCTGCCCGCGCGCGTGATCCCGGTGGAGGTGCATCACGTGGGCGGCGCAGGCCCAGACCTGGCGCTCGCGGCGCTCGCCTACGGCGCGTCGCAGGTGGTGGTGGCTGCGGGAGGGCGCGAAGCCGAGGGCTATCTCGATGCGCTCGAGCGCCAGTTCGGATATGCGAACGCGATCCTCGAGGCCCTCGGTTACGGTTCGGGGCGGCTGCGTGTCGTGCGCGCGCGCGACGCCGTCGAGCTCGAGGGCGCCTTGCACGCGCTGCCTTCGTTGCCCGCGATTGGCACGGCAGCAACCTTTGCGGCATCAGGGGAAAAGCGCCGCACGATCGAGTTCGCGCTCGATCATCTCGCTGCGCAAGCAGGGGCTGCCGGGCATGCTGCGGTGCGGCATGTCAATCTGGAACAGGGCGCCCCGTTCGGGACCTTGAACATCGATCAGACCCGGTGTACCGTTTGCAAGGCGTGCGTGGGAGCTTGTCCCGCCTCGGCGCTGCAGGAGAGTTCGGAACTCCCGCAGTTGAGGTTCGTGGAGAGAAACTGCGTACAGTGCGGGATCTGCGTGAAGACGTGCCCGGAGAAGGCCATCGCGCTGGTTCCAAGGTACACCACCGGGGAGGAGGCGCGTTCCGTACAGGTGTTGGCAGAGGCGCAGCCCTACGAGTGCGTCGCCTGCGGCAAGCCTTTCGGAACCAGGCAAATGGTCCAGAGCATGGTCGCCAAGCTTGCATCGCACTCGATGTTCGCGGGAGCCGCCGCGCGGCGCCTGCAGATGTGCGCGGATTGCCGCGTGGCCGACATGTTCTCGGCCTCCGACGAAGCCACGATCCACGATGTTCCGCGCCGCAGCTGAGATGGAAACCGTCGCCCGCGCGCTCCACTCCGCCGACGCGAGCGCCGACGAGGAACTCGAGCGCGCGCACTGGTACGCGCTGCTCGCCGGGGTCCTTCGCGCTCCCCCCGACGCCGTGCGCCTGGCCTCGATCGCCGCGGCCGGCGGCGCAGACCGCTCCAGCGAGCTGGGCGCGGCGCTCGGCGCGCTGGCCGATGCCTGCGCAGGCGCCAGTGCGAAATCGGTGCGCGACGAGTTCGACGCCACCTTCGTGGGCGTGGGCAAGCCGGAGGTGTTCGTCAACGCGTCGTACTACCTCACCGGTTTCCTGCACGAACGCCCGCTCGCCGATCTGCGCGACGAGCTCGCGCGGCTCGGGATCGCGCGCCGCGCCGAGGTCTCCGACACCGAAGATCACTTCTGCGCGCTTTGCGACGTGATGCGGATGCTGATCACCGATCGTGCGCCGCTCGCGCGGCAGCGCGCCCTGTTCGACCGCTTCGTCGCGTCGTGGGTCGACGATTTCTGCGACGCCCTCGAGCGCGCGGGCACCACCGATTTCTACAAGCACGTTGGCCGGGTCGCGCGTGCGTTCTTCGCGGTCGAGCGAACCGCTTTCGATTTCGATCGATGATTCACCGAACCAAGGGCCGAGCCTTCAAAGGAGTGACGAGATGAACAGCGAAAAGATCAAGACGGCACGACGAGGTTTCCTGCTCGGGGCCGGCACGGCCGGCGTGGCCGGAGCCGCGGCGATCGCCACCAAGGGCCTCGGCAACGGCGCGGAGCTCGCCGCATCGAAGCCCAAGACCAACGGGCGCGGCGGCGGCTATCACGTCACCGATCACGTCCGCAGCTACTACCGCACCACGAAGGTCTGAGAGACAGGGGAGGCAGCATGCAACTGCATCGCAAAACGCAAACGTCGCCGGCGCTCGGCGGGCTCACGGCCAGCCTGGCGCGGGGTGTCCAGTCGGCGATGGCCGCGACGATGGACCGCCGCGCCTTCCTGCGCCGCTCCGGGATCGGGGTGGGCGCCGCGGCCGCCGTGGGCGGGGCTTCGTTCAGCATGGTGGAGAAGGCCGAGGCGCAGGCGGCGCGCAACGTCGAGGTCAAGCGCACCGTGTGCACGCACTGCTCGGTGGGATGCGCGCTCGACGCGGTCGTGGAGAACGGCGTGTGGGTTCGCCACGAGCCGGTGTTCGACTCGCCGATCAACCTCGGCGCGCACTGCGCCAAGGGCGCGTCGGTGCGCGAGCACGGCCACGGGGAGTACCGCCTCAAGTCGCCGATGAAGCTGGTCAACGGCAAGTACCAGAAGATCTCCTGGAAGCAGGCGCTCGACGAGGTGAGCGCCAAGCTCGCGGACATCAAGAAGACGAGCGGGCCCGACTCCACCTTCTGGGTGGGCTCCTCGAAGCACAACAACGAGCAGTCCTACCTGATGCGCAAGTTCGTGTCGTTCTTCGGCACGAACAACACCGACCACCAGGCTCGGATCTGCCACTCCACCACGGTTGCCGGTGTCG
Organism: Burkholderiaceae bacterium; assembly: GCA_036525975.1. Taxonomy (GTDB): domain Bacteria; phylum Pseudomonadota; class Gammaproteobacteria; order Burkholderiales; family Burkholderiaceae_E; genus Quisquiliibacterium. The sequence continues at coordinate 4,123 of DATCZK010000199.1, forward strand.
CCAACACCTGGGGCTACGGCGCGATGACCAATTCGTACAACGACATGCAGAACACCAAGTGTGCTCTGTACATCGGGTCGAACGCGGCCGAGGCGCATCCGGTTTCCATGCTCCACATGCTCCACGCCAAGGAAACGGGCGCGAAGATGATCGTGGTCGACCCGCGTTTCACGCGCACCGCGGCCAAGGCCGACGAGTACGTGCGCATCCGCTCGGGCACCGACATCCCGTTCCTGTTCGGCGTGCTGCACCACATCTTCAAGAACGGCTGGGAAGACAAGAAATACATCAACGACCGCGTCTGGGGCATGGACAAGGTCCGCGAAGAGGTCATGACGAAGTGGACTCCCGACAAGGTCGAGGAGGCCTGCGGTGTGCCCGAGGCCCAGATGGCCAAGGTGGCCGAGATGATGGCCAAGAACCGCCCGTCCACGATCGTCTGGTGCATGGGGCAGACCCAGCACACGATCGGCAACGCGATGGTGCGCGCTTCGTGCATCCTGCAACTCGCGCTGGGCAACATCGGCGTGTCGGGCGGCGGGGCGAACATCTTCCGCGGCCACGACAACGTGCAGGGCGCCACCGACGTGGGTCCGAACCCCGACTCGCTGCCCGGCTACTACGGCCTGGCCGAGGGTTCGTGGAAGCACTACGCCACCGTCTGGGGCGTTGACTTCGACTGGATCAAGGGGCAGTACGCGCCGGGCATGATGACCAAGGCCGGCACGACGGTGTCGCGGTGGGTCGACGCCGTGCTCGAGAAGAACGAGCTGATCGACCAGGAGAACAACGTTCGCGGCGTGATCTTCTGGGGGCATGCGCCGAACTCGCAGACGCGCGGCCTCGAGATGAAGAGGGCGCTCGACAAGCTCGACCTGCTGGTCGTGATCGACCCGTATCCGTCGGCCACCGCGGCGATGGCCGCGATGACCAGCGACCCGAAGGACCTCAACCCGAACCGGGCGGTCTACCTGCTGCCCGCGGCAACGCAGTTCGAGACCTCGGGTTCGTGCACCGCGTCGAACCGCTCGATCCAGTGGCGCGAGAAGGTGATCGACCCGTTGTTCGAGTCGATGCCCGACCACACGCTGATGCAGGCCTTCGCCGACCGGCTCGGTTTCGGCGAGCAGTTCGGCAAGAACTTCAAGATGATCACGTTCAAGAAGCACGGGGTCGACTGGAAGGAGCCCGAACCCGAGTCGGTGCTGCGCGAGATCAACAGCGCGGTCTGGACGATCGGCTACACCGGCCAGTCGCCCGAGCGCCTGAAGCTGCACATGAAGCACATGAACACCTTCGACGTGAAGTCGCTGCGCGCCAAGGGCGGGCCGGCCGACGGCGACTACTTCGGGCTGCCGTGGCCGTGTTTCGGCACCGCCGAGCTCAAGCACCCGGGCTCGCCCAACCTCTACGACACGACGCGTCACGTGATGGACGGCGGCGGCAACTTCCGCGCCAACTTCGGCGTGGAGCGCGACGGCAAGTCGCTGCTCGCCGAGGACGGCTCGCACTCGGTGGGCGCCGACATCCCCACCGGCTACCCCGAGTTCGACCACGTGCTGCTCAAGAAACTCGGCTGGTGGGACGAACTCTCCGACGCCGAGAAGAAGGCGGCCGAGGGCAAGAACTGGAAGACCGACCTCTCGGGCGGAATCCAGCGCGTTGCGATGAAGCACGGCTGCCACCCCTTCGGCAACGCCAAGGCGCGCGCCGTGGTGTGGAACTTCCCCGACCCGATCCCGATCCACCGCGAGCCGCTGTACGGCAACCGCGCCGACCTGATCGCGAAGTACCCCACGCACGACGACAAGAAGGTGCACTGGCGCCTGCCCACGCTGTACAAGTCGGTGCAGGACAAGAACGTGGCCGACAAGGTGCACGAGAAGTTCCCGATCGTGCTCACCTCGGGTCGCCTCGTGGAGTACGAGGGCGGCGGCGAGGAAACCCGCTCCAACCCGTGGCTCGCCGAGTTGCAGCAGGAGAACTTCGTCGAGATCAACCCGCGCGCAGCCAACGACCGCGGCATTCGCAACGGCGAGGACGTCTGGGTCAAGACGCCCACCGGCGCCAAGCTCAAGGCCAAGGCCATGATCACCGAGCGGGTCGCGGCCGACCACGCCTTCATGCCCTTCCACTTCTCGGGCTGGTGGCAGGGCAAAGACATGAAAGAGTTCTACCCCGAGGGCGCGGCGCCGGTCGTGCGCGGCGAGGCGGTGAACACCGCCACGACCTACGGGTACGACTCCGTGACGATGATGCAGGAGAGCAAGACCACGGTCTGCCAGATCGAAAAATACGTCGCCTGAACCTGATGCAGGCCTAGGAGAACGAAGATGGCTCGAATGAAGTTCCTTTGTGACGCCGAGCGCTGCATCGAGTGCAACGGCTGCGTAACCGCCTGCAAGCAGGAGCACGAGGTGCCGTGGGGCGTGAACCGGCGCCGGGTGGTCACGATCAACGACGGCGTGCCGGGCGAGCGCTCGATCTCGGTCGCGTGCATGCACTGCTCCGACGCGCCGTGCATGGCGGTGTGCCCGGTCGACTGCTTCTACCGCACCGAGGAAGGGGTGGTGCTGCACGACAAGGACCTGTGCATCGGCTGCGGCTACTGCTTCTACGCGTGTCCGTTCGGCGCGCCGCAGTTTCCGCAGGCCGGCGCATTCGGCCTGCGCGGCAAGATGGACAAGTGCACGTTCTGCGCGGGCGGCCCCGAGAAGGACGGCTCGGCCGAGGAGTTCAAGAAGTACGGCCGCAACCGCCTCGCCGAGGGCAAGCTGCCGGCGTGTGCCGAGATGTGCTCGACCAAGGCGCTGCTCGGCGGCGACGGCGACGTCGTGGCCGACATCTATCGCAACCGTGTGCTCACGCGCGGCAAGGGCGCGGAGGTCTGGGGCTGGGGAACCGCCTACGGGCCGGGCAAGCAACCTGCTGGCGGCCAGCCCGCTCAGCCGAAGGGGTGAACATGACAATCGCGCGCATCGCATCGGCGGCGCTGGTGGTGGCGGCGGCCGCGGTCGCGGCGGGTTGCGGCGAGAAGCCGCAAGACGCCCCGATCAAATCCGGGAAGTACCAGGGCAAGCCCGACACCCGGCCGTGGGAGGGCGACAAGCTCGCCTTCGACTCGGGCAACTTCAAGCGCGGCGACAAGGACGCATGGGAGTCGGCGCTGAAGAACCGGGCACAGTCGCAGAACGAATACGTCCGCGTCAAATGATCCTGAACCGGGGCGGCGTGCGCGCGGTCTGCCGCCGTCCCGATCGGGTGGAGGAGTTCAAGTGAAACGATCGATCCGGGCACTTGTCGTCGCCCTCGGCGTGTGCGCAGCGGCGGCGAATGCGCAGACTGCGCCGGCGTCGGGCGGCCCGCAGGGTGCGAACATCTTCGAGGTAGCGAAAGAGCAGGTCGAGCGCCAGAAAACCCAGCCGCTGAACAACGCACCGGTCTGGCGCGAGGTCAACAGCGGCAAGGTCCACACCACCACCGATCGCGGCCCCGAGGCGGGCGTGCTGATCCAGAGCGAGGGCGAGGCGTGGCGTCAGCTGCGTCCGCCGCTGTACTCCGCGGGCGGCGCACTGGTGGCGGGCGTCGTGGTCCTGCTCGCGCTCTATTACCTGGTCAGGGGGCCGATCCGCACGTCGGCGCCGTTCACGGGCAAGAAGATCGAGCGCTTCACGCCCGCGCAGCGCATCGTCCACTGGACGATGGCGATCACCTTCATCCTGCTGGGCGTCACCGGCCTGATCCTCACGTTCGGCAAGTTCGTGCTGCTGCCCGTGATCGGCTACACGCTGTTCGGCTGGCTCGCGAGCGTCGCGAAGAACCTGCACAACTTCATCTCGCCGGTGTTCCTGGTGTCGATCCCGGTCGCGATCATCGTCTACCTGCGCGACAACCTCCCGACCGCGCAGGACATGCGGTGGCTGGCCTCGCTCGGCGGGCTGCTCAATCGCGGGGAGGCGATGCCGGCGGCGCGCTTCAGCGGGGCGCAGAAAATGTACTTCTACGGCCTGGTGTGCTTTCTCTCGGTCGTGTCGATGTTGAGCGGCCTCCTGATGCTGTTCCCCAACTATTTCGAGCTCGCGCGTGCCCAGATGCAGCTGGCCAACACCGTGCACCTGATCAGCGGAATTCTGGCGATCGCGATGGCCTTGCCCCACATCTACCTGGGCACGATCGGCAACGTGGGCGCGTACGAGGGGATGCGCGAGGGGTACGTCGACGAGACCTGGGCCAAGGAGCACCACCGCCTCTGGTATGACGACGTGATGGCGGGCAGGGCGCGCGGCGCGCCGGGCGCGAGCGCGTCCGCGACGCCGGTGCCGCCTGCGGGCGCCGTGGCCCCCGGCCACTCGGATTGAAAACGCTAGTCAACCTCTATTCGGAGAGCGGCTCATGATCGGCAAATCAGTGGCATTGATGCTGGCGGCATTCGCCACCGCCGGGGTTGCGATGGCGAAGCTTCCGCCCCCTGCGCCGGAGGATCCGGCCAAGGCGGCCGAGGCGAAGGAGAAAGCGGCTGCGGCCGCCAAGGCGCAGGCTGAATTGCTCGGCAAGTGGCAGGACGTCGCGGTGCAGAAGTACAACGCGAAGATGAAAGCCTCCGGCGGCGCCGCCCAACCCGCGCCGAAGAAATGATCCGCAACGCCCCCAGTGGGGGCGCGGCACGCGGCGTGCGCGCCGCGGTTGCAGCCGGCGCGTTGCTGGGGCTGGCCGGGTGCAGCTGGGGGCCGCACTGGGGAATGGGGCACGCGGCGGGCTACGGACCGCGGCCCGCGGCGGTGGCGCAGATGCAGCCGCGCAGCGCCAGCCAGGTGACGGGTCGCGTCTGGTTCACGCAGGGTGCCCACCACACGATGGTGCACTTCGACCTCTCCGGCCTCAAGCCGGGCGCGGAGCACGGTTTCCACCTGCACGAAAAGGGCGATTGCAGCGCGCCCGACGCCACCAGCGCCGGCGGCCACTTCAATCCGGGCGGGCAGCCGCACGGGCACCCGCGCGATGCGCGGCGGCACGCCGGCGATCTGCCCAACCTGCGCGCCGACGCCTCGGGCGTGGCGCGCGGCGTGTTCCCCGTTGACCGGATGGAGATCGACGGGCCGGGCGGCGTGCTGGGCCGCGGCGTTGTCGTTCACCGCGATCCGGACGACTACCGCTCGCAACCGGCAGGAAACTCGGGGCCGCGCGTCGCCTGCGGCGTGATCGCAGCGCGCTGAGCCGGCAACCGAGGTCGGGGGCGCGGGGCGTGCGCCCGCCCGCCCGCGTTGAAACGGGCGGGACGACGCGGCTCTGGTGGCGCGGGCCTTATTCCGCGCGCGTTTCCACCTGCATCAGCGGCTGCTCCACCGCCTTGGCGCGGGGTTTGCGCACACGCGCCGGCCTTGCGGGCGCCGGCGCCGGCTCGGCCGTGAACCCCAGTTCGCCCTGCCGCGTCTGCACCCACTGCAGGCCGGCCTGCGCAACGATCGACTCGAGCTCCTCCTTCGCGGGCGCGGTGCCCGGCGCCTCCGCGGGCGAAGGCTCCGATTGCGCGCCCTCGGCCGCTGTGGCCGCGGCCTCGGCTTCGAGCATCGCCTGCGCTTCGGCTGCGGCGCGGGCCCGGGTTGCGGCTTGACCCCTCGCCTTGGCCTGCTCGGCAGCCTCGGCCTCTGCGATTGCGCGGGCCTTTGCCGCTGCGGCGTCGGCCTCGGCGGCCCGAGTGACCTCGGCCGCCTCGGCCGCCTCGGCCGCATCAGCTGCCTCAGGCGCCTCAGCTGCCTCGGGCGCCTCAGCTACCCCAGGCGCCTCAGCTGCCCCAGGCGCCTCAGCTACCCCAGGCGCCTCAGCTGCCCGAGCGGCGCGAGCCGCCTGAGCGGTGGCGCCCTCGTCGATGCCGGCACTTTCGGCGGCCGCGCTTTGCGCGTCCGCCGCCCTCGGCGAATCGCCTTCGCCGGAGGCTGCGGGCGCCGCGGCGAGTGCTCCGGCCGCGGCTGCGGGCAGGTCCTCGCCCGCACCGTGTTCGTCGGCCGATACCGCAGGCGCGCTCTGCGCGCCAGTTGAGCGTGCCGTTGCCGGCCCGGGCTCCTGCGCAGCCTGTGCCGATTGCTCGGCGTGCGCTTCGGCGCCGGGTGCATCGGTCTGGGCCTGCGGCCCGTCGGTGTCGCGGTCATGTCGGCTGCGACGTCCGCCGCGGCGGCGGCGGCGGGGACGGCGCCCATCCGCGCTCGCGCCCTCATCGGTTTCACGGTCTCCTGCCGCGCGCGGGCCGGTTTCCAGCGCCGGGCTCGCCGCGTGCTCTGCGGCGGCGTCGGGGCCGGTCGTCAGGACCGGCGCGGCGGCTGCGCCGGCATCGGCTTCGCGCGTGTCGCGCCCGTCACCGGGACGCCCACCGCGGGAACGGCGCCGCCTCGGCTCGCGTGCCTCGCCTGGCGCCTCGGCTTCGGTTGCGGCCGCGCCGGCGGCTTCCGGCCTGGCGGCATCGGCGCCGCGCCGGGGCGCCGTGTCTTCGTCGCGGGGGCGATCGTCGCGACGCGGGCCACGGCCGCGGTCGTCGCGGCCGCGGCCTTCACGCGCCGGTTCTTCGCCGCGCCTGCCGCGCCCGCCGCGCGAGCGTTCGCGGCGCGAGTCGTCGCGCTCGCGCCTGCGGCCGTCGGAGGACGTCTTCTCGGCCGTGGCAGCGCCCGTGCCGGTGGCGGCACCCGCCGCCCTGGAAGCGGGCGCCGTGAGATCGGGCGAGGGCACGATCGTCTCGTTCGCCGCGGCGCGGCGGAACATCTTGAGGATGCGACCGAACAGTCCATCGGAGGGCGGCGAAGCCGCTGCGCTGATCGCTTCGGGGCGGGGCGCCGCGGGTGCCGCCGGCGCGGGTGCGCTCATTGGCGCGGGCTGCTCCGGCGTGACCCCCTTGACGACCGCCTCCTGGCGCGGCGGCTGAGCCGACATCTTGGCCTCGAGGTAGTTGCCCTCCTCGACCGGGCCGTCGGCGATCGTGTAGCTCGCGCGGTAGGTGTTCAGGCGCTCGTCGTCGTGGCGCAGCCGCTCCAGGCGATAGTGCGGCGTTTCGATGTGCCGGTTCGGGATCAGGATGATCTCGATCTTCAGGCGCGCCTCCATCTTGGCGATCTCGCCGCGCTTCTCGTTGAGCAGGTAGGTGGCCACCTCCACCGGCACCTGCGCGTGCACGCTCGCGGTGTTCTCCTTCATCGCCTCCTCCTGCACCACGCGCAGCACGTGCAGCGCGGAGGATTCGATGTCGCGGATCACGCCCGTGCCGTTGCAGCGCGGGCAGGTGATGTGCGTGCCTTCGTTGAGCGCCGGGCGCAGCCGCTGGCGCGACAGCTCCATCAGCCCGAAACGCGAGATCTTGCCGGTCTGCACGCGCGCCCGGTCGTAGTGCAGGGCGTCCTTGAGGCGCTGCTCCACCTCGCGCTGGTTCTTGTTGCTCTCCATGTCGATGAAGTCGACCACGATCAGCCCGCCGAGGTCGCGCAGGCGCATCTGGCGCGCAGCCTCGTCGGCGGCCTCGAGGTTGGTGCGCAGCGCCGTCTCCTCGATGTCGCCGCCGCGGGTCGCGCGGGCCGAGTTCACGTCGATCGCAACCAGCGCCTCGGTGTGGTCGACCACGATCGAGCCGCCCGAGGGCAGCGGCACGATCCGCGAGTACGCGGTCTCGATCTGGTGCTCGATCTGGAAGCGCGAAAACAGCGGGATGTCGTCGCGGTAGCGCTTGACCCGCTCCACGTTGTCGGGCATCACGTGCGCCATGAACTGGCGCGCCTGCTCGCACACGTCTTCGGTGTCGATCAGGATCTCGCCGATGTCGGCGGTGAAGTAGTCGCGGATCGCGCGGATCACGAGGCTCGATTCCTGGTAGATCAGGAACGGGCCGCCGGCCGACCCGGCGGCCGAATCCACCGCGCGCCACAGCTGGAGCAGGTAATTGAGGTCCCACTGCAGCTCCTCGGCCGTGCGGCCGATCCCGGCGGTGCGCGCGATGATGCTCATGCCCTGGGGAACGTCGAGCTGGTCCATCGCGTCGCGCAGTTCCTGCCGGTCTTCGCCTTCGATGCGGCGCGAAACCCCACCGCCACGAGGGTTGTTCGGCATCAGAACCAGGTAGCGGCCGGCCAGCGAGACGAAGGTCGTGAGCGCCGCGCCCTTGTTGCCGCGCTCCTCCTTCTCGACCTGCACGACCAGTTCCTGCCCTTCCGAGAGCACGTCCTGGATGCGGGCCTTGCTCGCGTCCACGCCTTGCTTGAAGTACGCCTTCGAGATCTCCTTGAACGGCAGGAAACCGTGGCGCTCTTCGCCGTAGTTGATGAAACACGCCTCGAGGCTGGGCTCGACGCGCGTGATCACGCCCTTGTAGATGTTGCTCTTGCGTGACTCGTGTCCTGCCGACTCGATGTCGATGTCGATCAGCTTTTGTCCGTCGACGATTGCAACCCTCAATTCCTCGGCGTGGGTCGCGTTGAAAAGCATCCGCTTCATTCGTTCAGCTCCATTGCGCAGCGTGGGGCACGGCCTGCGCGAGCCGGCGGAACACGTCCCGCGAGGGACGCACGGATGCGAGCGAACGGCGGTCGTTTAATCGACCGGGCGTGCTCTCGAGACGATCGCTCGATGCGAAAGACGGCCTTGCGCTGACCCGGCAGCCGAAAACAGGCGTGTTCGACCCGGCCTGCCGCTAGGCAAGACGCGATCGATCGCCACGGGCGCTGGGCAACGGTGCATTCTTTGATCGGAGCCGGCGCCGCTAAGCGCCGGCTTGCAGGAAAGTCTGGCTCGGAATCCGCTTGTTCCGCGCTCCCGAGGAACCGGGAGCCGCGTTCGGTGTTCTTTTGTCGCCTTCCAACGGGCGGGGTCGATACAATCGAAACCCTGCATCCCGAGGGTGACAACCGATAAAGTATAGCAAGATGAACGCCTTAGCGACAAAACTTCCTGAACCGCGTGCACGACGCCTGGCCTCGGCCACGCGCTCGGCGGTCAGGATGCTGTCGGTGGACGAGGAATCCGGCGCCGGACAGCGGCTGGACAATTTCCTCGCAAGGCAGTGCAAGGGCGTGCCGCGCAGCCACCTGTACCAACTGATTCGCAGCGGCCAGGTGCGCGTCGACGGGCGCCGCTGCCGCGCCGATGACCGGCTCGAGGCGGGCGCGACGGTGCGCGTGCCCCCGATCGTGCTCGACGCCGAGCGCGGCGCGCGGGGGCGTGCGGCGCCCCCCGGGAGCTTCCCGGTGATCTTCGAGGACGGCGAGCTCCTCGTGATCGACAAGCCCGCGGGGGTCGCCGTGCACGGCGGCAGCGGCGTGGCGCACGGCGCCGTGGAGCAGTTGCGCGCGGCCCACCCCGAGAGCCGGTTCCTCGAACTGTGCCATCGGATCGACCGCGACACCTCCGGGGTGCTGGTGCTGGCGCGCAAGCGCGCGGCGCTGCTCTCGGTGCACCGGCAGCTGCGCGACCGGCAGGTGGAAAAGAGCTACCTGGCGATCGTGCACGGGCGCTGGCCGCTGCGCACCAAGAGCTTCGAGCAGCCGCTGATGCGCTACCTCACGCCCGAGGGCGAGCGCCGGGTGCGGGTGCAGGCCGACGGACAGGAGGCGATCACGCGGGTCACGGGCCTGCGGCACTTCGCGCTCGCGGGGCTGGGCACCTTCACGCTGGTGGAGGCCTCGATCGAGACCGGGCGCACGCACCAGATCCGCGTGCACCTCGCGCACGCCGGCTTTCCGATCGCGGGCGACCAGAAGTACGGCGACTTCGCGCTCAATCGGTCGCTGCGCAAGGGTGGCCACGCACGGATGTTCCTGCATGCGCACTCGCTCAGGATCCGCCACCCCTCGTCGAACCGCGTGCTCGAGCTGGCCGCGCCGCGGCCGGCGGACTTCGACGCGCTGATCGACGAGGGCGCCGCGCCCGAGGCGCGCGAGCCCTGACCCCGGAGGAGCGGTTGAGCACAAACACGACCCGCCAGTTCGACCTGGTCGTCTTCGACTGGGACGGCACGCTGATCGATTCCACCGGCGCGATCACCGAGGCGATCCGCTCGTCGGCGGCCGACCTCGGCCTCCCGGTGCCCTCGCGGGAGCGGGCGAGCCACGTGATCGGCCTGGGCCTGCTCGAGGCGGTCCACTACGCGGTGCCGGCGATTGCGCGCGCGCAGATTCCCGCGTTCGTGGAGCGCTATCGGCACCACTTCCTTCGCGCGGATCCGGACCTGGTGCCGTTCGAGGGCGTGGAGAGCCTGCTCGCGGAACTGCACACCGGCGGCGCCGCTCTCGCGATCGCAACGGGAAAGTCTCGCGTGGGCCTCGATCGCGCGTTGCGAAGCACCGGATGGGGGCCGCGCTTTCGCGCAACGCGTTGCGCCGACGAGGGGGCGCCGAAGCCCGATCCGTGGATGCTCAACGACATCTGCCTGGAGCTGGAGGTCTCGCCGGCGCGCACGCTGATGATCGGCGACACGACCCACGACCTGCGCATGGCGGCCAGCGCCGGCGCGGGCGCGGTGGCCGTGACCTACGGCGCGCATCCCGACGATGAACTCGTGGCCCTCGGGCCGCTGGCGATGGCCTCGAGCGTTGCCGAGCTGCGCGGCTGGCTGTTGCCGCGGCTCGGATTCGAGGCGGCCGGCGGCGCCCGGGCGCCGGCCGCCTGACATGACGGGGCAGGCGGCGCAGTCCGGCGAGCGCGAGCGCCTGCCCGTGGGTTGGCGCTGGGTCGAGGTGTGCGATTCGGGCGCGCTCGCCGACGGCGGCGACGGCGCACGCTTCGAGATGCCGGGCGACGAGATGGTCTCGGGGTTCGCGGTCAGGAGCGAGGGAACCGTGTACGCGTACCTCAACCAGTGCCAGCACATTCCGGTGGAACTCGACTGGCAGCTCGGCAAGTTCTTCGACGCCAGCGGCCTATACTTGGTGTGCGCCACGCACGGCGCCACCTATCGCGCGAGCGACGGGGTGTGCGTCGAGGGGCCGTGCGTGGGAAGAAGGTTGCGCGCGCTGCGCGTCGCAGAGTCTGGCGGATCCGTCTGGGTCGCGATGCAATCGGGGAACGAGTGATGGACGAACGCGAAGATCAGTCCGAGCAGGAATTGGCGCCCGGCGGCACGGAGGCGCCGCGGGCGGGCATTCGGGGCGAGCCGCGGCTGGATCCGGCGCGCGCCGAACTGGGATCGGAGAGCGATCCGGGATGGGAACGACGGGTTCTCGAGCAGCTCGCGCGCTCGGTGCTCGACGAGCGCAGGCGGGCCCGGCGATGGGGAATCTTCTTCAAGGGCGCGGCGGTGGCATTCGCGGCGCTGTTCGCGCTCGTTTGGCTGGGGCTTTGGACGCCGGGCGGGGGCGGCGCGGAAAAGCACACGGCCGTGATCGACATCACCGGCGTGATCGAGACCGAGAGCGACACCTCGGCCGACGCGATCAACGGCGCGTTGCGCGCCGCCTTCGAGGACGAGCGCACCGCGGGCGTCGTGTTGAGGATCAACAGCCCCGGCGGAAGCCCCGTGCAGGCCGGGATCGTGCACGACGAGATCCGGCGGTTGCGCGAAAAGCACCCCAAGACGCTGGTCTACGCGGTGGTGGAGGAGGTGTGCGCGTCGGGCGGGTATTACATTGCCGTGGCGGCGGACCAGATCCTGGTGGACAAGGCGAGCCTGATCGGGTCGATCGGGGTGCTGCTCGACGGATTCGGGTTCGTCGACCTGATGTCTCGCGTGGGCGTGGAGCGCCGGCTGATCACGGCCGGCAAGAACAAGGGGTTCCTCGACAGCTTCTCGCCGATGGCCGACTCGCATCGGGTGCACGCCCAGTCGATGCTCGACGAGATCCACCAGCAGTTCATCGCGGTGGTGAAGAAGGGGCGCGGCGAGCGCCTCAAGGAGTCACCCGACACCTTTACCGGCACGATCTGGACCGGCGCGAAGAGCGTGGAGCTGGGGCTGGCCGACGGCCTGGGCAGCGTTGCCGGCGTGGCGCGCGACCTGATCAAGGCCGAGGAGATCGTCGACTTCACGCCGCATCGCAGTTTTGCCGAGCGGGTGGCCAAGCGCGTGGGCGCGAGCGCCGGGGAGTCGGTGGCGAAGTCGCTGCGCAGCGCGAGCGAGGCGCTGCGCATTCGTTGATCCGCGCCGGGGGGCGCGGCCCGGTTCAGCGCGCGCGCCCCGGCTTGCGGCCGGCCGTCGTGCCGTGCGCGCGCGGGCGCGCCAGCAAAGCGAACACGGTGGGCGCGCGCGCGAGCGCGACCCGTTCGCGCCGCCAGTCGGCCACCGAGCGCGTGCGCAGGCGCTCGCCGGGCAGCGTGAGCTCGGCCGCCACCGTGAGCATCGTCTCGGGCGCGAGCGAGGAGACCAGGGCGTCGAACAGCGCCTGGTTGCGATAGGGCGTTTCGATCAGGAGCTGGGTCTCGTTCTCCGCGGCCGAGCGGGCCTCGAGCTTGCGCAACTGCGCGGCGCGCTCGGCCTGGGGCACCGGCACGTATCCGGCGAACGCGAAACGCTGCCCGTTCAGGCCGCTGCCCATCAGCGCGAGCAGGATCGCGCTGGGCCCCACGAGCGGAACCACGCGCACCCCGCGGGCGTGCGCGAGCGCCACCAGCTCGGCGCCGGGGTCGGCGACGCCGGGGCAACCGGCCTCGGGGATCAGCGCGCCGTCGCGGCCGGCCAGGATCGGCGCCAGCAAGCCCTCGAGTTCGGCGCGCGGCGTGCGCAGGTTCAGCGTGCGGATCTCCACCTGCTGGATCGGGCGGCTCAGCGCGAGCCTTCCGAGCACGGCCCGGGCGCTGCGCGCGTTCTCGGCGATCAGGTACCCCACGGTGCTCGCCACTTCGATCGCGCGCGGCGAAAGCGTTGGCGCCGGATCCTCTTGCGGGCCGAGCGGCGCGGGCAGCAGGAACAGGCTGCCGGGGCTTGCGGGGCGCGTGTCCGGGCTCACAGCACCGGGCGCCCGGCGAGCGCGAGCAGCTCGGACAACTCGATCAGCGGCAGTCCAACGAGCGCGGTCGGGTCGGGGCACTCGAGCGCCGCGATCAGCGCGATTCCGAGCCCCTCGACCTTGGCCGCGCCGGCGCAGTCGTAGGCGGGCTCGCGCGCGAGGTAGGCCTCGATCGTGGCCGCGTCGAGCTCGCGGAACTGCACGCGCGCCTCCACCACGCGGCACTGCTCGAAACCGCTCGCCCGCGAGGTCACCGCCACCGCAGTGAAGTAGTGCAGCGCGCGGCCCGAGGCCTCGCCGAGCTGGCGAACCGCGGCTGCGTGCCCTCCCGGCTTGCCGATCACCGAGACCCCGTCCGCGGTGGCGGTCTGGTCCGAGCCGATCACCAGAGCGTCGGGCCGCAGGGCCGCCACCGCGCGCGCCTTCTCGAGCGCCAGGCGATGCGCGAGCGCGCGCGGCGTTTCCCCCGCGCGCGGCGACTCGTCGACCGCGGGCGCGATCACCTCGAACGCGACGCCGAGTCGTTCGAGCAGCTCGCGCCGGTATCGGGAGGACGACGCGAGCACCAGCGCCCGGAGCGCGCCGGCGGGGTCGGGGATGGGTGTGTTCACGGCCCGCTATGATAGCGGGATGAAGCGCCGCGACGCCTCGCGCCCCGTGATCGACACCGCCGAATTCGCGCGCCGCGGCGACTCGGTCGGGGGCGTTCGCGCGGCGCGCGATTTCGCGCGATTGCGCGAGGCGCTCGCGAGCGACCGGGGCGAGATCAGCTGGCGGCTCGCGGGGGAACGGCACCCGCGCCACGAGGGCGGCAACGACGACACGCTGCTGCTCACGCTCTCGGGCGAGGTGGACCTGCAGTGCACGCGCTGCCTGCAGCCGGTGGCCGTGGCGATCGGGGAGCGGCGGCTCTTCCGGCTGTTCGCCACCGAGGCCCAGGCGCTGCGCGAGGACGCGCAGGCGGACGATTTCGACGCGCTCGTGGGCGGCACCCGCTTCGACCCGCTGGCGCTGGTGGAGGACGAGGCGCTGCTCGCGCTGCCGATCGCGCCCCGCCACGGGCGCTGCGAGCCGCTCGAGGCGCCGGGCGCGACGGCATCGGGCGAACCGGGCGACGCAGGGTCGGCTCGCGCGAACCCGTTCGCGGCGCTCGCGGCCATCAAGGGGCGCCCGCCGCGGCGCTGACGCGGCCTGCGAGGCGATCGAGCATCGCGTGCCAATCCCTTGATATAATTTGAGATTAAGCCTTTTTTTTGCGGAGCCTAGAATGGCCGTCCAACAGAACAAGAAGTCGCCCTCCAAGCGCGGAATGCACCGTTCGCACGACTTCCTCGCAGCCCCCACGATCGCCGTGGAACCGACCACTGGGGAGCCGCACCTGCGCCACCACGTGAGCCCCACCGGCTTTTACCGTGGCAAGAAGGTGCTGAAAACGAAGGGCGACGAGTAATCACGCCGGTCCGGTCCGTTGCGCCCATGAGCGTCAGGATCGCGATCGATTGCATGGGCGGAGACCACGGCCTGTCGGTGACCGTGCCTGCCGCCTTGTCCTTTCTCTCGCACGTGCCCGAAGCGGGGCTGCTGCTCGTGGGCCGCGAGGCCGAGGTGCGCGCCGCGCTCGCTGCCGCCGGCGCATCCGCCGAGCCCCGGGTCGAGGTGCGAAACGCCACCGAGGTCGTGGGCATGGACGAAGCGCCGGCGAGCGCGCTGCGCGGCAAGCGCGACTCGTCGATGCGCGTTGCGATCGAGGCGGTGAAGGCGGGCGACGCGCACGCGTGCGTGAGCGCGGGCAACACCGGAGCCTTGATGGCCACTGCCCGCTTCGTGCTGCGCATGCTCGAGGGGATCGACCGGCCCGCGATCGCGGCGCCCCTGCCCAACCAGCGCGGCGGCGTCACCACGGTTCTCGACCTGGGCGCGAACGTCGACTGCGAGCCCGAGCACTACCTGCAGTTCGCGATCATGGGCGTGGCGCTGGTGTCGGTGCTCGAGGGCCGCGAGCGCCCGTCGGTGGGCCTGCTCAACATCGGCGAGGAGGCGATCAAGGGCAACGACATGGTCAAGCAGGCCGCCGACCTGCTGCGCGCGAGCGGGCTCAACTTCAAGGGCAACGTGGAGGGGGGCGACATCTACGCCGGCACCACCGACGTGGTGGTGTGCGACGGATTCGTGGGCAACGTCGCGCTCAAGACCTCGGAAGGCCTGGCGCGCATGCTCACCCACTTCATCCGCGAGGAATTCACGCGCAACGTCTTCACCCGCCTCGCGGCCCTCGCGGCGATGCCCGTCCTCACGCGGCTGCGCCAGCGGGTAGACCACCGTCGCTACAACGGCGCGAGCCTGGTGGGGCTGCGAGGCATCGTGATCAAGAGCCACGGGTCGGCCGACGCGCTCGCCTTCGAGTCGGCGCTTCGGCGCGCCTACGACGCCGCGCACAACGGGCTGATCGAGCGGATCGCTCGCACGCTCCCGCACGTGGGCACCGGAACCGAGAAGCCGGGGTCCGGCGCGGTTGCGCAGGCCGCCGCCTGAGGGCGACCAGAGCACGGTCATGCAGCGCTATTCGAGAATCGTGGGCACCGGCGGCGCGCTGCCCGAGCGGCTCGTGAGCAACGCGTTGCTGTCGCACGAACTCGCGCAGCGCGGGATCGAGACCTCCGACGCCTGGATCGTGGAGCGCACCGGGATTCGCCAGCGCTACCTCGCCCCGCCGGAAGTCTCGAGCAGCATGCTCGGCGCGGAGGCGGCAACGGCCGCGCTGGCTGCCGCCGGCGTGACGGCCTCGTCGGTCGACCTCATCATCGTGGCCACGTCCACCCCCGACTACGTGTTCCCCAGCACCGCGTGCCTGGTGCAAAAGGCGCTCGGCGTGGCCGGGTGCGCGGCCTTCGACGTGCAGGCGGTGTGCAGCGGATTCGTCTACGCCCTGGCGACCGCAGACGCGATGATCCGCACCGGGATGGCCTCGCGCGCGCTCGTGATCGGCACCGAGGTGTTCTCGCGCATCCTCGACTGGAACGATCGCGGCACCTGCGTGCTGTTCGGCGACGGCGCCGGCGCGGTCGTGCTGGCGGCCGGCTCGGCGCCGGGGATCATGGCCTCGCGCCTGCACGCCGACGGCAGCCACGAACAGATCCTGCGCACGGCCGGGCACGTGAGCGGCGGCGGCATCACCGGCCACCCGTTCCTCACGATGGACGGCCAGGCGGTGTTCAAGCTCGCGGTGAGCGTTCTCGACTCGGTGGCCCGCGAAGTGGTCGCCGACGCCGGGCTCACGCTGGCCGACATCGACTGGCTGATCCCCCACCAGGCCAACGTGCGCATCCTGCAGGCAACCGGGCGAAAGCTCGGCTTGCCGCCCGAGCGGGTCGTGATCACGGTCGATCGGCACGCGAACACCTCGGCCGCCTCGGTGCCGCTGGCGCTCGACGCCGCGGTGCGCGACGGCCGCATCCGGCCCGGGCACCGGGTGATGTTGCAGGGCGTGGGCGGCGGTTTCACCTGGGGCGCCGTGCTCGCCACGATGTGAACGGCACGCCGCTCGCAGCTCAACGGAGAATTCGCTGATGTCGCTGGCTTTCGTATTTCCCGGGCAGGGGTCTCAGGCCGTTGGAATGCTCGACGCGTTCGCCGGCAATGCGGCCGTCGCCGACGTCTTGGCCCGCGCCGACGCCGCGCTCGGCGAGCCGCTGTCGGCGCTGATCGCAAACGGACCGGCCGAGGCGCTCGCGCTCACGGTCAACACCCAGCCCGCGATGCTCGTCGCCTCGTACGCCTGCCTCGCGGCGTGGCGCGCGGCCGGCGGGCCGGAGGCCTCGGCGGTGGCCGGACACAGCCTCGGCGAGTACACGGCGCTGGTCGCCGCCGGCGCGCTCGAGCTGGAGCAGGCGGTGCCGCTGGTGCGCTTGCGCGCCCGGGCCATGCAGGAGGCCGTTGCGGTGGGCGTGGGCACGATGGCGGCGATCCTGGGCCTGGACGACGAAGCGGTGGCCCGCGCCTGCGCGCTGGCGCGCGAGGGGCACCCCGGCGAGGTCGTGGAACCGGCCAATTTCAACGCGCCCTCGCAGGTCGTGATCGCCGGGCACACCGCCGCCGTGGAGAGAGCGTGCCAGCAGGCCAAGGCGCTGGGCGCGAAGCGCGCGGTCACGCTGTCGGTGTCCGCGCCATTCCACTCGTCGCTGCTCGCGCCGGCCGGCGCGCGGCTGGCGCAGGCGCTGGCCGCGGTGTCGGTGCGCGCGCCGAAGATCGCGCTCGTGAACAACGTGGACGCCGCCGTGCAGGCCGAGCCGGCGGGCATCGTCGACGCGCTCGTGCGCCAGTCGTACAGTCCGGTGCGCTGGGTGGAGGTCGTGCGCAAGCTGCGCGCGCTGGGCGCAACCCGGGTGATCGAGTTCGGTCCGGGCAAGGTGCTCGCCGGCCTGGTGGGCCGGATCGACCGCGACCTCGCGGTGAGCAGCGTCTACGATCCGGCCACGCTGGGCGCCGCGCTCGAGGAGCTTGCGAAATGACCGAGGCAGCAACGATTCCGGGTTCCCCGCTCGCCGGGCAAGTGGCGCTGGTTACCGGGGCCTCGCGGGGCATCGGGCGCGCGATCGCGCTGGAACTGGGCCGCCAGGGGGCGAGCGTGATCGGCACCGCAACGAGCGACGCGGGCGCGGCGGCGATCACCGAGGGCTTTCGCGCCGCCGGCGTCGGCGGTCGCGGCGCGACCCTCGACGTGGTCGACGCGCAGGCGTGCGAGGCGCTCGTGGAGTCGATCCAGGCGAACGAAGGTCCGGTCTCGATCCTCGTGAACAACGCAGGCATCACGCGCGACAACCTCGCGATGCGGATGAAGGACGACGACTGGAACGCAGTGCTGCAGACCAACCTGTCGGCGGTGTTCCGGATGTCGCGGCTGGTGATGCGCGCGATGATGAAGGCGCGCTACGGGCGCATCGTGAACGTGACGTCGGTGGTCGGCTCGAGCGGCAACGCGGGCCAGGCCAACTACGCGGCCGCCAAGGCGGGGGTCGCGGGGATGAGCCGTGCGCTGGCGGCCGAGCTGGGCAGCCGCAACGTCACGGTGAACTGCGTAGCGCCGGGTTTCATCGACACCGACATGACGCGGGCGCTGAGCGAGGCGCAGACCGCGGCGCTGGTGCGGAACATCCCGCTGGCCCGTTTCGGGCAGCCCGAGGACGTGGCGGCGGCGGTCGCCTTCCTGGCCGGGCCGGGGGCTGGCTACATCACCGGCGCGACGCTGCACGTCAACGGCGGCATGTATATGCAGTAGCATCGGCTGGCGGGGGTGGCGCTGGCGTGGCTGCACGCGGGCGAGGCGATCGAGCCGGCCTGGCTCGGGCAGCGCGCCTAGGCTGTTCGGGGAATTGGCCGCGGTTGCGGCCGCTGCTGATAAAATCCGTGCCCGTCGCCCGATCGAACGCCGCGAACGCGCGCGAAGAAGGATCACAACCAAGGGACCGGCCCCGAAGCCGATCCCGCAATGAGGAGCCTCAAGAATGGAAAGCATCGAACAGCGCGTGCGAAAGATCGTCGCCGAGCAACTCGGGGTGAACGAAGCCGACATCAAGAACGAATCCTCCTTCGTCGACGACCTCGGTGCCGACTCGCTCGACACGGTCGAGCTGGTGATGGCGCTGGAGGACGCGTTCGAGACCGAGATTCCCGACGAGGAAGCCGAGAAGATCACCACCGTGCAGCAGGCGATCGACTACGTCACTTCGCACAGCAAGGGCTGAGGCCCGGCTCCCGGAGCACAGCGTGAGTCGCCGTCGAGTCGTGATCACCGGCCTGGGCCTGGTCAGCCCGGTGGGCAACGACGTGGCCACGGGCTGGGCGAACCTCGTTGCCGGCAAGTCGGGCATCGACCGGATCACCCGCTTCGATCCATCGGCTTTCAGCGCCCAGATCGCGGGCGAGGTGAAGGGTTTCGACGTCGCCGCCTACATGCCCGCCAAGGAAGCGCGCCACTTCGACACCTTCATCCACTACGGCATCGCCGCGGGCGTCGACGCGCTTCGCGACAGCGGGCTGGTGATCGACGAGAGCAACGCCGAGCGCGTGGGCGCGATCGTGAGCTCGGGCATCGGCGGGCTTCCGCTGATCGAGGAGAACCACGCCGATTACACGAAGCGCGGCCCGCGCCGGATCTCGCCGTTCTTCGTTCCTGGTTCGATCATCAACATGGTGTCGGGCCAGCTGTCGATCATGCTCGGCCTCAAGGGGCCCACCTTCGCGATCGTCTCGGCCTGCACCACCGGCACGCACTCGATCGGCGAGGCCGGGCGGCTGATCGAGTACGGCGACGTGGACGTGATGCTCGCCGGCGGCGCCGAGGCCACGGTGTCCCCGCTGGGCGTGGGCGGCTTCGCCTCGATGCGCGCGCTGTCCACCCGCAACGACGACCCGGCCACCGCGAGTCGGCCCTTCGACAAGGACAGGGACGGATTCGTCCTCGGCGAAGGCGCGGGCGTGGTCGTGCTCGAGGAGTTCGAGCACGCGCGCAAGCGTGGCGCCCGGATCTACGGCGAACTGATCGGCTACGGCATGAGTTCGGACGCCTTTCACATGAGCGCGCCGAGCGAAGACGGCGAAGGGCCGGCGCGCGGCATGCTCAACGCGCTTCGCAACGCGGGCGTGAACCCCGACCAGGTCCAGTACCTCAACGCGCACGCAACCTCCACGCCG
>DATCZK010000200.1:0-2434 GCA_036525975.1 Burkholderiaceae bacterium
GAGATGATGTCCGCGGCGATGCGCGAAGCGAGCGCGATCGGGCACGAGATCGGGCTGGAGGTGGACATGTCGCCCGAGCAGCGGCACGCGATCACCCGCAAGCTCGGCGCGCTTCGCACCTCGATGCTGCAGGACGTGGAGAAGTCCCGCCCGATCGAGCTCGACGCGCTGGTGGGCGCGGTGAGCGAGATGGGGCGCATCACGGGCGTGGCCACGCCCACGATCGACGGGCTCCTCGGGCTCGCGCGCGTGTTCGCGCGCGTGCGCGGCCTGTACCCCGCGGGCTGACCGGGCCGATCGCCGGCATCGATCCGAGCGCGCAAGGTTTCGGGCGAGCAGGCAAGGGCACGTTCAATCCGATGGCCGAGCGCAAGCCCCACGTCTCGCAGACGCCGGCAACGCAGCTGCTCGCGCGCGCCGGCGTGGCGTTCGAACTGCACCCCTACCCGTACGTGGAGCACGGCGGAACCGCGCAGTCGGCGCGCGAGCTCGGGGTGGACGAGCACCTCGTCGTGAAGACGCTGGTGATGCAGGACGACGCCGCGCGGCCGATGGTCGTGCTGATGCACGGCGATCGCACGGTGTCCACGAAGAACCTCGCGCGCCAGATCGGCGCCAAGTCGGTGGAGCCGTGCAGGCCCGAGGCGGCGCAGCGCCACTCGGGCTACCAGGTGGGCGGCACCTCGCCCTTCGCCACCCGCAAGCGCCTGCCGGTGTACGTGGAGAGCAGCGTGCTCGCGCTCGAGCGCGTCTACGTCAACGCCGGCCGTCGCGGCTTGCTGCTCTCGCTGGCGCCCGCGGTTTTCGTCACACTGCTCGATGCCAAGCCGGTAAACTGCGCGGGCACCCACTAGCCAGCAGGAGGCGCATGGACACCCTGATCAGTCTCTTCGCCGTCGCGCTCGCCTACCTGCTGGGCTCGATCTCGTTCGCGGTGCTGGTCAGTCGCGCGATGGGGCTGGCCGATCCGCGCAGCTTCGGCTCGCGCAACCCCGGGGCCACCAACGTGCTGCGCACCGGAAACAAGGCCGCGGCGCTGCTCACGCTGGCGGGCGACGCCGGCAAGGGGCTGGCCGCGGTGCTGCTGGCCAAGGCGTTCGCCGCGCGCTTCGGCTTCGGCGACGCGACGATCGCGATGGTTTCGGTGGCGGCCTTCGCCGGCCACCTCTTCCCGGCGTTCCACCGGTTCAAGGGCGGCAAGGGCGTGGCCACCGCCGCGGGCGTGCTGCTGGGGCTCAACCCGTGGCTGGGCCTGGCAACGCTGCTCACCTGGCTGATCATCGCGTTCTTCTTTCGCTACGCGTCGCTCGCGTCGCTGGTCGCGGCCGTGTTCGCGCCGCTCTACCACGGCTTCCTGTTCGGCACCGACACGCTGTGGGTGGCGGTGCTGCTGATGGCGGCGCTGCTGGTCTGGCGGCACCGGGCGAACGTGGCCAGCCTCCTCGCGGGCAAGGAGCGGCGCATCGGGGCGCGCTGAGGTGCGGATCGGCGTCGACCTGGGCGGCACGAAGATCGAGGCGATCCTGCTCGACCCGCACGGTCGGGCGCTGGCGCGCGAGCGCGTGGCCACGCCGCGCGGCGACTACCCGGCAACGCTCGACGCGATCCGCGCGCTGGTCGCCGGGATCGAGGCGAGGCACGCGGTGCGCGCCACGGTGGGCGTGGGCATCCCGGGGGCGATCTCGCGCGCCACGGGCCGGGTGAAGAACGGGAACTCCACCTGGCTCAACGGCCGCGGTTTCGTCGCCGATCTCGAGGCGGCGCTGGCGCGCGAGGTGCGCGTGGAAAACGACGCGAACTGCTTCGCGATCTCCGAAGCGGTCGACGGCGCCGGCAGCGGCTTCGAATCGGTGTTCGGCGTGATCCTGGGCACCGGCGTGGGTGGCGGCATGGTCTTGCGCCGGCGCGTGATCGTGGGCGCCAACGCGATCGCCGGCGAGTGGGGCCACAATCCGCTGCCCGCGCCGCGCGACGGGGAGCGCCCGGGGCCGGCGTGCTGGTGCGGGCGCAGCGGCTGCGTGGAGACCTGGCTCAACGGCGCGGCCCTCGCGCGCGACGCGGGGCGCGAGGACGCCGACGCGGCGGCCGTGCTGGCCGGGGCGCGCGCCGGCGAGCCGGGCTGCGCCGATGCGATCGCCCGCTACGCCGAGCGCCTCGCGCGCGCCCTCGCGACGGTGATCAACCTGTTCGACCCCGACGCGATCGTGCTCGGCGGCGGGCTGAGCCACATCGACGCTCTGTACGACGAGGTGCCGCGGCTGTGGGTGCCGCACGTGTTCTCCGACGCGATCGCAACGCGGCTGGTGCGCAATCGCCACGGCGATTCGTCGGGCGTGCGCGGCGCCGCCTGGCTGTGGGACTGAGCCCGGGCCGCGCCCGGCGGCGCCCGCCCGCCCGCGCCCGGCCGAGCGCCCGCGCCTGAGCCCGCGCCTGA
>DATCZK010000201.1:0-5376 GCA_036525975.1 Burkholderiaceae bacterium
ATCGGGCTGCACGCCACCGAAGACCCGCTCGAGCTGCACTCCTCGGTCGCCCTGGTGATCGACCAGGGAAGCGGCGAGACCCTGTTCTCCAAGAACGCGCAGGCCGTGCTGCCGATCGCGTCGATCACCAAGCTGATGACCGCGCTCGTCATTCTCGACGCCGGCCTGCCGCTCGAGGAGAAGCTCGAGGTGAGCGCGGCGGACGCCGACACCGAGAAGGGCACGCGATCGCGGCTGCGTTTCGGCACCCGGCTCACGCGCGGCGAGCTGATGCAACTGGCGCTGATGTCGTCGGAAAACCGCGCCGCGCACGCGATCGGGCGCAACTACCCCGGCGGGATCGACGCGTTCGTGGAGGCGATGAACGCCAAGGCCGAGGCGCTGGGAATGCATAGCTCGTACTTCGTCGACCCCACCGGACTGTCGAGCCGCAACGTCTCGAATGCGCGCGACCTCGCGCGACTGGTCGAGGCCGCCTATCGCTACCCGAAGGTGCGCGAGTACTCCACGGCCGCGCAGATGACGGTGCAAGTCGGCAGGGGGCGCTCGGCCTTTCGCAACACGAACCGGCTGATCATCAGCCCCACCTGGGACATCGGCCTGCAGAAGACCGGCTACATCAGCGAGGCCGGCAACTGCCTCGTGATGCAGGTGAGCATCGAGAACAGGCCGCTGGTGCTGGTGCTGCTCGACGCGCGGGGCAAGCTCTCGCGATTCGGCGACGCGCAGCGGCTGCGAAACTGGATCGAGAACGACGGCGGCGCGGGCCGCGACCGCGTCACGGCGATTCAGACTTCCTTCGGCTCGTAACCCAGCGCCCCCGAGATCTGCGCGGCGGTCGCGCACAGCTGGTCGATCCAGGAATCCTGCACGAACTCGGCCGGCGCCGAAATCGACAATCCGGCCACCAGCCTGCCGGCGTCGTCGCGAATGCCCGCGGCGATGCAGCGCACCCCCAGCTCGAGCTCCTCGTTGTCGCGCGCGTAGCCTCGCGCGCGCACCAGCGCGAGCTCGCGCTCCAGCCGCGCCGGTTCGGTGATGCTGTTTCGCGTGTGCCCCGCCAGCCCGGTGCGGGTGGCGTAGCCGCGCACCGACTTGGCGTCGTCGGCCGCGAGGAAGAGCTTGCCCACCGAAGTGAGGTGCAAGGGCGCCCGCCCGCCCACCGCGCGCACCACCTGCATGCCCGAGCGCTCCGAGACTGCGCGCTCGATGTACACGATCTCGTCGCCCTGGCGGATCGACAGGTTCACCGGCTGGCCGGTGGCGCGGTGCAACTCGCGCATCGGGCCCATCGCGGCGTCGCGCACGTTCAGCCTCGCCTTCACGAGGTTGCCCAGCTCGAGCAGCCGGATGCCCAGCTGGTACGAACCCGGCTCGGTGCGATCGACCAGGCGCGAGGTCACCAGGTCGTTGAGGATCCGGTGCGCGGTCGACGGGTGCAGGCCGGTGCGCGCGGACAGCTCCTTCAGGCTCACCGAGTCGGATTGCTCGGCGAGCGCGTCGAGCAGCGACACCAGGCGCGCGATCACCTGGATCGCGGTGGCCTGCCCGGTCTTGTCGTTGCCGTTTCTCGTCTTGGGCATGGGCGATTGGGCGCGGGGCTGGCGCGAGGCGCGAGGCGCGATGTTTGGGAATGGGACTTTATATCACGTTGTGAAAACGAAGCGGCGGGGCGCGGCGGTTTGGCGTTCGCGGCCGCGCGCCCGATAATCGCCCGGGGAGGTGCTCATGCGCGTAGGGTTGCTCGTTACCTGTCTGGTCGACCTGATGCGGCCGGAGATCGGGATGTCTGCGGTCAAGCTGCTCGAGTCGGCCGGGTGCACGGTGGAGGTGCCGCTGCGCCAGACCTGTTGCGGCCAGCCCGGTTTCAACTCCGGCGACACCGACGGCGCGCGCGAACTGGCGCGCAAGCTGCTCGCGGAGTTCGAGGCCTTCGAATACGTGGTCGCGCCCTCGGGCTCGTGCGCGGGCATGGTCCGGCACCACTACCCGGCGCTGTTTCGCGACGACCCCGACCTTCGCAACCGCTTCGAGGCGCTCGCCTCGCGCACCTGGGAGCTCACCAGCTTCCTGCACGACGTGCTGCGCATCGAGCGCCTGCCGGGGAAGTTCCAGGGCACCGTGACCTATCACGACTCGTGCAGCGGCTTGCGCGAGCTGGGTGTGAAGGCGCAGCCGCGCGCGCTGCTCGCGCTCAACCCCGACGTGAAGGTCGTGGAGATGCGTGACGCGCACGCGTGCTGCGGATTCGGCGGCACCTTCGCGCTGAAGTACGGCGACGTGTCGGCCGCCATCGTCGACGAGAAGATCGACAACGTCGCGGCCACCGGCGCCGATTGCGTGGTGCTGGGCGACCTGGGCTGCATCCTCAACATCGAGGGGCGGCTGCGCAGGCGGGGCGACGAGACCACGCGCGTGCTGCACGTGGCGCAGGTGCTGGCCGGAGACGCCTGATGCAGGTCAGTTCGATGCACTTCAAGGCGCGGGCGGGCGAGAAGCTCGCCGACGCGCGACTGCAGGCGAACCTGAAGAAGCTCTCGTCGCGGTGGGTCGCGGGTCGGGCCAGCGCGATCACCGAGCTCGACGACTTCGAGGCCACCCGCAGCGACGCGGTCGAGCGGCGCAACCGCGCGCTCGCGAACCTCGACGTCTGGATCGAGCGTTTCGAGCGTGAAGCCACTGCGCGCGGCGCCACCGTGCTGTTCGCCCAGACGCCGGCCGAGGCCTCGCGCATCGTGGTCGAGATCGCCCGCAGGCACGGCGTGAAGAAGGTGACCAAGTCGAAGTCGATGGTGTCCGAGGAGATGGCGCTCAACCGCGCCTTCGAGCAGGCCGGCATCTCCCCGGTGGAAACCGACCTCGGCGAGTACATCCTGCAGATCAACGGCAACGAGCCGCCCTCGCACATCGTCGCGCCGGTGCTGCACAAGAACAAGGACGAGGTCTCGGACCTGTTCGCGAAGGTGCACCACCGCCCGCGCCTGACCGACATCGCGCAGATGACGCGCGAGGCGCGCGAGGTGCTGCGCCCGCACTTCCTCGCCTCGCAGATGGGCGTGTCGGGAGGCAACTTCCTGGTCGCCGAGACCGGCTCGGTCGCGATCTTCACCAACGAGGGCAACGAGGGCATGTGCACGACGCTGCCCCCGGTGCACGTGGTGGTCACCGGCATCGAGAAGGTCGTGCCCACGCTCGAAGACCTCGCCGCGATCGCCCGCCTGCTCGCGCGCTCGGCCACCGGGCAGTCGATCTCGAACTACTTCTCGATCCTCACGGGCGCGCGCGGCGCGGGCGACCACGACGGCCCCGAGCACATGTACTTCGTGCTCGTCGACGGCGGGCGCAGCGCGCTGCTCGGCGGCGAGTTCCAGGAGATGCTTCGCTGCATTCGATGCGGCGCGTGCATGAACCACTGCCCGGTCTACCAGAAGATCGGCGGGCACGCCTACGGCTGGGTCTACCCGGGTCCGATGGGCTCGGTGCTCACGCCCTCGTACGTGGGGCTCGAAAAGGCGCTCGACCTGCCGCAGGCGGCCACGATGTGCGGCGAGTGCCACGTCGTGTGCCCGATGAAGATTCCGCTGCCCGACCTGCTGCGCAAGCTGCGCGAGAAGCAGCTCGACCGCGGGTTGCGGCCCTGGACCGAGCGCGCGGGCTTGTTCGCCTGGCGCTTCCTCGCCGCGCGGCCGGCGCTCTACCGGCCGATCGTGCGGATGGCGTCGCGCGTGTTCAAGCGCCTCGCCGCGAAGAACGGGCGCATCCGCAGCCTCCCAGGCGCATCGGGCTGGACGTCGGGGCGCGACCTGATCGCACCCACCGGGCCCACGTTCAAGGAGCGCTGGGCGCGGCGCGTGCGCTCGCCCCGCTGATACCGGGGCGAGCGGAGAGCGCGGACCCTCCCGCGCTGCCGCCGATTCCCGCGAAGCCGCTGCGCCGCGCGCGGTCTTCGCCGGGTGCATTGCAGTCAATGCGAAATCAATGCGTGCGAGTGAGAACGACTTCACGCGCAGGCGACCGCTCGTCGGGGAACAATACCCACCAAGCCCGGAACCCCCACAGGGGCGACGGCGTCCCGGTCTTTCCTGGGGCATGCCCCGGGGGAAACGCGCTGCGGAGCACGCGAAGGCGTGCCCGATTTCCAGAAAAGGTGGGTTCCATGAAATCAAAGAGTCACAGCGGTTCGAACGATCATCGGTTGATCCGGCGAACGATCGGCTTGGTCGCGGCTTGCCTGCTGGGCAGCGTCGGCCTGGCTGCCTCGCTGCAGTCGGCGCACGCGTGGCCGACGGTGTCGGACTATTCGTACGAGCTGACGCTGACGCACACCGACAAGCAGTTGGGCGAGGCCTACCAGCAGCAGCAGGACGACCCCTGCGTGCTCGGCGACGAGAGCTGCAAGAGCCCGGCCGACTGGTACTACGCGGTGACCTCCGACGGCGGCCAGGCCCAGACGATCGACAAGTGGAGCTTCGGCACGCCTGCGAAGAACAGTCCGACCAATCTCCACCAGTGGCAGGCGAGCGGCTATCTCAACGGCAAGCTGAAGGAAGAGGAGGTCGGCCCGTTCTACACCTACGAGCAGCTGACCAACGTGCTCACCTGCGGGCTCATCGGGGGATGCGCGCCGGCGGCACCCGCTGACAGCATCGGCTTTTTCATCGGCATCGACACGAATGGATCGAGCGTGCCGCAGCACCTGTACCTGTTCGAGATCTGGGAGTGCCCGTTCCCGCTGGAAAACGGCAAGACGAACAAGGGCGACAGCAACTGCAAGCCCTTCGCGATATTTCTTGATTCCGACAGGACCGATTCGTTCGGGCCGAACCTGAACGACCCCGACACCGGCACCGGCTGGACCAACTACATCCTGACCGCGTCAGGGATGGCTTTCTCGAAGGACCACATCTACGCCTTCCACGCGGTGTACGACCAGAACGGCGGGGCCGACTCGTTCTTCCTGATCAACGAGGGGACCTTGCCGTGCGTGCCCGGCCCGGAGAACAACAACTGCGGGCAGGTTCCGCTGCCCGGGACGCTGCTGCTGCTCGGGGCCGGCGTGCTGGGCGTCGCCGGGGCGCGCGTGCGAAGCGCGCGACGTTCGGGCTGAGGCGCGTTCCGGCCGCGCCCTCGGCGCGGCCCGGGTGCGAAGACCGCACCGCAAACAGGGAAATCGCCCCGCGCGGGCGGCGCTCTTCCTATGCTGCTGGGTCAGCGTCGCCGATGTTCGGGAGTCGTCGTGCGGCGCCTTGATCCCCTCCCGGCCGGCGCGCAGTTTCCGGTCTTGCGATGAAAGGATTCTCGATGCGAAACATGGTGTCCCTCGTCGCGGGTGGCGCGCTGCTGGCCATCTCCGCGCACCTGCCTGCCTTCGCCCAG
>DATCZK010000202.1:0-4610 GCA_036525975.1 Burkholderiaceae bacterium
GCCCGCGATCGGCGCCCCGGACGGTCGTCTCGGGGCCGCGCACGCGATGCCGCTGGCGGTGCTGGCACGGTTGATGCAGTGGATGGACAGGGGGCGGCCGCGCCGTGGGGCAGCCGGGCCACCGATCCAGACACGACGAAAGGGTTCCGAATGAGAAATCTGCCGATTGCCGCCGCGCTGGTCGCCCACGCCGGCCACCAGCGCATTCCGGGCACCGCCGGCCGCAGCGCAGGGGACTGCTCGTACACCGACTGGAAGCTCGGCCTCACGAAGGACGCGGCCCGGTTCACCTGGGGCCTGTCGTACGTGGACACCGACGCCAAAGGGGGCAGCGGCCAGTGCTACCGTAACGCCTTCGGCCGCGATCTGGGCAGGGGCACGGTCGTGCTCACCGCCGCCAGGACATTCTGAACGAACAACGCCTGCGGGCTGCCGGCCCGGGGGTCCGACTGGGAGACCGAGAAATGAAACTGATTACAGCGATCATCAAGCCGTTCAAGCTCGACGAAGTGCGCGAGGCGCTCTCGGCGATCGGCGTGCAGGGGATCACCGTGACCGAGGTCAAGGGCTTCGGCCGCCAGAAGGGGCACACCGAGCTGTACCGGGGCGCCGAGTACGTGGTCGACTTCCTCCCCAAGGTGAAGATCGAGGCGGCGGTGGACGAGGCGCTGGTCGAGCGCGCGGTCGAGGCGATCGAAGGCTCGGCGCGCACCGGCAAGATCGGCGACGGAAAGATCTTCGTCTACGACCTCGAGCAGGTCATCCGCATCCGCACCGGCGAGACCGGCAACGAGGCGCTCTGAGCGCGCCCGCCAGAAGACAACTCCACGGAGGTTCGACATGAAAGGCATTCTCAGAGGGCTCGCGCTCGTGGTCGCCCTGGCAATGGTCCCGGCGGCCGGCGCGCTGGCCGCCGGCGCGCCGGTTCCCGACAAGGGCGACACCGCGTTCATGTCGCTCGCGACGCTGCTCGTGATCATGATGACGATCCCCGGGCTGGCGCTGTTCTACGGCGGCCTCGTGCGCGCCAAGAACATGCTCTCGATCCTGATGCAGGTGTTCGTGATCTTCGCGATGGTGGTCGTGCTCTGGGCCATCTACGGCTATTCGCTCGCCTTCGGCGGCGGCGGGATGTTCTACGGCGACCTGAGCAAGCTGTTCCTCAACGGGGTGACGGCCGACTCGGTCGGGGCCACCTTCAGCAAGGGCGTGGTGATCCCGGAGCTCACGTTCATCGCGTTCCAGGCCACGTTCGCGGCGATCACCTGCGCGCTGATCGTGGGCGCGTTCGCCGAGCGCATCCGCTTCTCGGCGGTGCTGCTGTTCACGGTGATCTGGTTCACCTTCGCGTACCTGCCGATGGCGCACATGGTCTGGTACTGGGACGGCCCCGATGCGATCACCGACGCCGCGTCGCTCGACGCGGTCGTGGCCAACGCCGGTTACCTCTGGGCCAAGGGCGCGCTCGACTTCGCCGGCGGCACGGTGGTGCACATCAACGCCGGCGTGGCCGCGCTCGTGGGCGCGATCATGATCGGCAAGCGCGTGGGCTACGGCCGCGAGTCGATGGCGCCGCACTCGCTCACGATGACGATGATCGGCGCGTCGCTGCTGTGGGTGGGCTGGTTCGGCTTCAACGCCGGCTCCAACCTCGAGGCCACCGGCACCGCCGCGCTCGCGTTCGCCAACACGCTGCTCGCGACCGCCGCCGCCACGATGTCGTGGACGCTGGGCGAGTGGATGAGCAAGGGCAAGCCCTCGATGCTGGGCGCGGCCTCCGGCGCGGTGGCGGGGCTGGTGGCGATCACGCCCGCGTGCGGCTTCGTCGGGCCGATGGGCTCGCTGGTGATCGGCCTGCTCGCGGGCCTGGTCTGCCTGTGGGGCGTGAACGGCCTGAAGCGGATGCTGGGCGTGGACGACTCGCTCGACGTGTTCGGCGTGCACGGCGTGGGCGGGATGCTCGGCGCGGTGCTCACCGGCGTGTTCGCGGCGCCCGCGCTGGGCGGCGCCGGCGTCTACGACTACGTGGCCAACGCGGTGGGCGCCGACTACTCGATCGCGAGCCAGGTCTGGATCCAGGTGCAGGGCGTGCTCGTGACGATCGTCTGGTCGGGCGTCGTTTCCTGGGCGGCGTTCAAGCTGGTGGACCTGATGGTGGGCCTGCGCGTGCCCGAGGAGCAGGAGCGCGAGGGCCTGGACATCGTCTCGCACGGCGAGAGCGCGTACCACGGCTGATCGCTCCCCCCGGGGCCAGGCGGGGCCGGATCGGCCGGGCCGCGAAGCCCCGGGGCCGGCCCGATTCGACCCGCGGCGGCGGGATGCGCGGGGCGGGCCAGGCGGCCCGCCCCGTTCGCGGGCGACCCGTTCGCTACAATCGTCTGCCGACAACGCTCCGCGACGAACGCCCCGCGCGCACTTGCCCGATGGTTCCCCACCTGGTCACCGCACTGAAAGGGCCGCTGCTCGACCTCGAGCGGCGCTTCCTCGACGCGTCGCCCGGCATCGAGCGCTGGTTCCGGCTCGCCTGGCAGGAGCACACGCCGCCCTTCTACTGCTCGTGCGACCTGCGCAACGCCGGCTTCAAGCTCGCGCCGGTGGACACCAACCTGTTCCCCGGCAGCTTCAACAACCTCTCGCCCGACGTGATGCCGCTGGCGGTGCAGGCGGCGATGGCCGCGATCGAGAAGTACTGCCCCGACGCGCGCAACCTGCTGCTGGTGCTGGGCAGGGCGATGCGCAACAGCTTCTACCTCGAGCACGTGAAGCGGCTGGCCGCGATCATGCGCCAGACCGGGCTGAACGTGCGCTTCGGCTCGCTCGACGCGCAGCTTCGCAAGGCCCAGCGCGTGGAGCTGCCGGGCGGGCAGCACCTGCTGGTCGAGCCGCTGGTGAGAAGGGGCCGCAGGGTGGGTCTGGCCGACTTCGACCCCTGTTCGATCCTGCTCAACGACGACCTCGCCGACGAAGTGCCGCAGATCCTGCGCGAAGTGCACGAGCAGGTCGTGCTGCCGCCGCTGCACGCAGGCTGGGCGGTGCGGCGCAAGACCAACCACTTCGCCGCCTATCGCGACGTGGCGAGGAGGTTCGCCAAGGCCTTCGACATCGACCCCTGGCTGATCGAGCCGCTGTTCGCGGCGTGCGGCGCGGTCGACTTCGACGCGAAGGCGGGCGAGGAGTGCATCGCGAACAACGTGGAAGCGATCCTGCGCAAGACGCGCGCCAAGTACCGCGAGTACAAGGTGCGCGACGCGCCCTTCGCGATCGTCAAGGCCGACGCCGGAACCCACGGCGTGGCGATCATGACGGTGAAGGACGCCAAGCAGGTGCGCGGGCTGGACGTGGCGCAGCGCTCGCGGATGACGGGCGCAAACGCCGGGCGCGCCCTCGCCGAGATGGTCGTGCAGGAGGGCGTGCCCACCTTCGAGACGATCAACGAGGCCTGGGCCGAGCCCGTGGTGTGCATGATCGACCGCTACGTCGTGGGCGGCTTCTACCGGGTGCACGCGGGCCGCGACAAGGACGAGAACCTCAACGCCCCCGGCATGCACTTCGTGCCGCTGCCCTTCGCCGCGAGCTGCCTCGTGCCCGACTCGAGCGCGTCGCCCGAAGACGCCTCCAACCGGTTCTACGCCTACGGCGTGGTCGCCCGGCTCGCGCTGCTCGCGGCCTCGATCGAGCTCGAGCGCACCGACCCCGACCAGTCGCTCTACGGGTAGAGCCCCGCCGCCCCCAGGAACCGCCATGCGCATCGCGATCGTGATCGACCCCCTCGCAAGCCTCAAGCCGTACAAGGACTCCACGGTTGCGATGATCGCCGCGGCGCGCGAGCGCGGGCACGAGGTGCACGTGTGCGAGCAGGGCGAGTTGTGGATCGCCGCCGGCAGGGTGCACGCGCGCACGCGGCCGATCGAGCTGCTCGACGCCTCGGGCAGGCAGGCGCAGTGGTGCCGCACCGGCGAAGCGGGCACGCGGCCGCTGGCCGAGTTCCACGCCGTGCTGATGCGCAAGGACCCGCCCTTCGACATGGAGTACCTCTACTCCACGCACCTGCTCGAGCTCGCGCAGCGCGAGGGCGTGCGGGTGTTCAACGACCCGCGCGCGATCCGCGACCACAACGAGAAGCTGGCGATCGCGCAGTTTCCCGAGTTCGCGCCCGAGACGCTCGTCACGCGGGACCCGCAGCGGCTGCGCGAGTTCGTCGCGACGCACGGCGACGCGGTGTTCAAGCTGCTCGACGGCATGGGCGGCGCGTCGATCTTCGTCGTGCGCGCGGGCGACCCGAACCTGGGCGTGATCATCGAGACGCTCAACCAGTTCGGCGCGCGCAGCGTGATGGCGCAGCGCTACCTGCCCGAGATCGCCGACGGCGACAAGCGGGTGCTGCTGATCGGGGGCGAGGTCGTGCCCTACTGCCTGGCGCGCATCCCGAAGAAGGGCGAGTCGCGCGGCAACCTGGCCGCGGGCGGGCGCGGCGAGGCGCGCGAGCTCTCGGCCGCCGACCGCGCGATCGCCGGGGCGCTGGCGCCGGTGCTGGCGGCGCGGGGGCTGTTGCTGGTGGGGCTGGACGTGATCGGCGACCGGCTCACCGAGGTCAACGTCACGAGCCCGAC
>DATCZK010000203.1:0-11667 GCA_036525975.1 Burkholderiaceae bacterium
AGTACTCGGGGCGCGCCACCGTCGAGGGGCAGCTCGCCTGCGAAGCCGACCTGATGTGCACGTTGCGCGAGATCGAGCCCGCCGCGGCGCCCCCGACCGGCGAGGCCTGAGCCGCGAGCGCGCCCGATGACGCGAATCCACCCCACCGCGCTGGTCGACCCCCGGGCCGAGCTCGACTCGAGCGTCGAGGTGGCGGCCTACGCGGTGATCGGGCCGCACGTGCGCATCGACGCCCGGACCGTGGTCGGGCCCCACGCGGTGCTCGAGGGTCACACCACGATCGGGCGGGGCAACAGGATCTTCCAGTTCGCCTCGGTGGGCGCCGCGCCGCAAGACAAGAAGTACGCGGGCGAGCCCACCCGCCTGGAGATCGGCAACGACAACACGATCCGCGAGTTCGTCACGCTGAACTGCGGCACGGCGCAGGACCGCGGCGTGACGCGCATCGGCTCGGACAACTGGATCATGGCCTACGTGCACGTTGCGCACGACTGCGTCGTGGGAGACCACACGATCTTCGCCAACAGCTCGAACCTCGCCGGCCACGTGGAGATCGGCGACTGGGCCATCCTGGGCGGCTACACCGGCGTGCACCAGTTCTGCAAGATCGGCGCGCACGCGATGACCGGCGTGGGAAGCGTCGTGCTGCACGACATCCCGCCTTTCGTGATGGCCTCGGGCAACACCGCGCAGGCGCACGGCATCAACAGCGAAGGGCTCCGGCGAAGGGGCCTGGACAACGACACGATCAACGCCATCCGGCGCGCCTACAAGACGCTGTACAAGAGCGGGCTGACGCTCGACGAGGCGCGCGCCCGGCTCGAGCAGCAGGCCCGGGAACCCGGCGCGGGGCGCGAGCAGGTCGGGCAACTCGCGAGCTTCCTGGCCAGGGTCTCGCGCGGGATCGTGCGCTGAGCGCCTCCCCGGCCGCAAAGCCCATGACCAGCCTCGCCGTTGTCGCCGCCGAGGCCTCGGGCGACCTTCTGGCCGCGTCGGTGCTGCGCGGCATGAAGTCGATCGACCCCGGGCTGCGCGCGGCCGGGGTGGGCGGCCCGGCAATGGCCGAGCAGGGCTTCGAGCCGTGGTATTCGATCGATGCGCTGTCGGTGCGCGGCTACGTGGAGGTGCTGCGCGCCTATCCGCGCCTGCTCGCGATGCGCAACGCGATCCGCCAACGCGTGCTGCGCTGGCGGCCGGCGCTCTTTCTGGGCGTGGACGCGCCCGATTTCAACCTGGAGCTCGAGCGGCGCGTGCGCGCCGCGGGCATTCCCGCCGTGCACTTCATCGGTCCGTCGATCTGGGCGTGGCGGGCCAAGCGCATCGAGAAGATCCGCGCCGCCGTCGATCACGTGCTGCTGGTCTTTCCCTTCGAGGAGAAGATCTATCGCGACGCCGGCATCGCGGCCACCTTCGTCGGGCACCCGCTCGCCGACCTCATTGCACCCGGCGCCGACCGCGAGGCGGCGCGACGCGCGCTCGCGCTCGAGGCGCGCGACGCCACGGTGGCGCTGCTCCCCGGAAGCCGCCCCGCCGAGGTGCACTACATGGGGGCGCTGTTCCTCGAGGCGGCGGCGTGGCTGCAGCGCGAGCGCCCCGGTCTGCAGTTCGTCCTCCCCGCGGCGAGCGAGGCGCTGTACCTGCGCCTGCGCGACCTGGCCGCGCGCACCCAGCCGCAGCTGCGCCTGACGGTGGTCCAGGGGCGCTCGCACGCCGCCCTCGCGGCGGCTGACGCGGGGCTGGTGGCCAGCGGCACCGCCACGCTCGAGGCCGCGCTGTTTCGCCGTCCGATGGTGATCGCGTACCGGATGGCGGCGCTCAGTTACCGGATCATGCGCCCCAAGGCGCTGCTGCCCTGGATCGGGCTGCCCAACATCCTGTGCGGCGAGTCGCTCGTTCCGGAGTTCGTGCAGGACCAGGCCACGCCCGCGGCGCTGGGCGCCGCGGTGCTGGCGCAACTCGACGACGACGCCTCGAGAGCCCGGATCGAGCAGCGATTCGCGCGCCTGCACGACGAGCTCAGGCGCGACTGCGCGGCGCGCGCGAGCGAGGCGCTGCTGCGCCTGATCGAGGCGAGGCGAGGCGCGCGTGGCTGACCGGCGTCCGGGCGGGGCGGGGGCGGCTGACCGGCATCCGGGCGGGGTGCGCGGGGCCGACCCGAGGCAGGGCGCGCTCGTGCTGGAGTTCGCGCAGGGTCTGGTGTGCGGCGTGGACGAGGCCGGCCGCGGGCCGCTCGCCGGCCCGGTGTACGCGGCGGCGGTGATCCTCGATCCGGCCAACGCGATCGCCGGCTTGCGCGACTCGAAGCAGTTGAGCGAGGCGCGGCGCGAGGCGCTCTCGCGCGAGATCCGCAGCGCCGCGCTCGCCTGGGCCGTGGCCAGCGCCAGCGTGGGCGAGATCGATCGGCTCAACATCCTGCAGGCGAGCCTGCTCGCGATGAAGCGCGCGGTCGAGGCGCTGGTGCCCGCGCCGGCGCTGGCCAGGGTCGACGGCAACCGGGCGCCCAGGCTGCGCTGCGCGGTGCAGACGATCGTGGGCGGCGACGCGCTCGACCCGGCGATTTCGGCCGCATCGATCCTGGCGAAGACGGCACGCGACGCGGCGCTGCGCGACCTGCACCGGAGCTGGCCGCAATACGGTTTCGACGCCCACAAGGGCTACCCCACCGCCGCGCACCTCGCGGCGCTTCGCATCCACGGCGCGTGCCCCGAGCACCGAACGAGCTTCGCGCCCGTGCGTGCCGCGCTCGGCGCGCGTCGCCCCTGATTCGCCGTGCGCGAGATCGGTTCGCGTTCCAACCCAAGGGTGCGAGATCTCTTGCACCTGGCGGCTTCGGCGCGCGAGCGCCGCAAGCGCGGCCTCACCGTGATCGAGGGCGTGCACCTGTGCGAGGCTTTCGTGCAGGGCGGCGGCGCGCCCCGCGAGGTGTTCGTGACCCGCCAGGGCCTCGCGCACGCCGAGGTCGGCGCGCTCCTCGGGCAGTGCGCCGCCGAGCCGACGCTGCTGTCCGAACAGCTCTTTGGCGCGGCGAGCGCGGTCGAGCAGGGCGTGGGGCTGCTGATGGTGATCGACACCCCGCGTCCGCAGCTGCCCGGGCGCATCGACGCCGACAGCGTCTACCTCGATCGCCTGCAGGATCCGGGCAACGTCGGCACGATCCTGCGCACCTGCGCCGCCACCGGCGTGCGCCGCGTCTTCACCGCCCCCGGCACCGCCTGGTGCTGGTCGCCCAAGGTGCTCCGGGCCGCGATGGGTGCGCACTTCCACGTCCACCTGCACGAGTCGGTCGCCTGGCACGAGATCGAGGCGCGGCTCGCGGTGGCGGCGCGCGCCGCGACGCTGGGCGCCGCGAGCACGCTCTGGGACACCGACCTGCGGCCGCCGGCGATCTGGCTGTTCGGACAGGAGGGCTCGGGGCTCGCGCCCGAGCTGCTCGCGCGCGCCGGGCAGCAGGTGCTGATCCCGCAATCCGAGGCCGTGGAGTCGCTCAACGTGGGCGTTGCGGCGGCGCTGTGCCTGTACGAGCAGATCCGCCAGCGCCGTGCCGCCGGTCAGGGGCGCGGTATCTGCAGCTCGTGAAGGATCGTTGCCGAGATCTCTTCGATCGACTTCGTGGTGGACGACAACCATCGAACGCCCTCGCGGCGCATCATCGACTCCGCCGCGGCAACCTCGAAGCGGCAGTTCTCCAGCGAGGCGTAGCGGCTGTTGGGGCGGCGCTCGAAGCGCACCTCGGCGAGGCGCTCGGGCGAGATCGAGAGCCCGAACAGCTTGTGCTTGAAGCCGTACAGCACTTCGGGCAACTGGCCCCGCTCGAAGTCCTCGGGAATCAGCGGGTAGTTCGCCGCCCGGATGCCGTGCTGCATTGCCAGATAGAGGCTGGTGGGCGTCTTGCCGCTGCGCGAGACGCCGATCAGGATCACGTCGGCGCTGGTGAGCCCGTTGTGCGACTGGCCGTCGTCGTGCGCGAGCGAGAAGTTGATCGCGCTGATCCTGCGGCTGTACTGCTCGGTGTCGGCGGCCGTGTGCGAGCGCCCCATCGTGTGGGTGGAACTCACCCCGAACTCGCGCTCGAGCGGGCCGACGAAACTCGAGAACAGGTCGAAGTGCAGCGCTTCGAGGTCGTGGAAGATCGCCCCGATCTCGGTGTTCACCAGGGTGCTGAACACCACGGGCCGAACGCCGTCGGCCACCCCCTGCGCCGCGATCCGGCGCACGGCGGCGTCGGCCTTCTCGCGCGTGTCGACGAAGGGCAGGCGCACCTCGCGCAGGCGCAGGTGCTCGAACTGCACCAGCAGCGAGTGGCCGAAGGTCTCGGCCGTGATCCCGGTGCCGTCCGAGATGTAGAAGACGGTCCGGTCAAAGCGGGTGGCAGGGGTGTCCGGCATCGGGCGCTCCGTGATCTCACGACCCGATATTGTCGATGATTGCGCGATTGCACGGTCGCGCACTGGGTCGAGGCGGTAAAATTCCCCACCAACAGGGTGCCGCCGCGCGCACGCCGGCGGCCGCCCGCACGCCGGCACGGCCAGTCGCCGCAAGTGAAGGATTTCTCATCATGCTAGGAACCATCCACCATGAACCATCTCGAAGGGCGCCTCGTCGCCCCCTTCGAAGCGTTGCGCATGACCGATGTCGAGTCGGTCGGCGGCAAGAACGCTTCGCTGGGGGAGATGATCAGCCAACTGGGAGCGGCGGGGGTGCGCGTGCCCGGCGGCTTCGCCACCACCGCGCATGCGTTTCGACGCTTTCTTGAATCCAACGGGCTCACCGAACGCATCAACGCCCGGCTCGACGGGCTGAACACCGAGGACGTCAAGGCGCTCGCCGCCTGCGGCGCCGAGATTCGCGGCTGGATCGAGGCCGCGCCGCTGCCGGCCGACCTCGATGCCGAGATCCGCGCGCACTACGACAGCCTGCTCGCGGAATCGGGTGGCGCGATCTCGGTGGCGGTGCGCTCGTCGGCCACGGCCGAAGACCTGCCCGACGCGTCGTTCGCGGGGCAGCAGGAAACCTACCTCAACGTCGTCGGCATCGACGCGGTGCTCGAGAGAATCCGGCACGTGTTCGCGTCGCTGTACAACGATCGCGCGATCTCGTATCGAGTCCACAAGGGCTTCAGGCACGCCGAGGTGGCGCTCTCCGCCGGCGTGCAGCGCATGGTGCGAAGCGACTGCGGCGCCTCGGGCGTCGTGTTCACGATCGACACCGAATCGGGCTTTCCCGACGTCGTGTTCGTCACCAGCGCCTACGGCCTGGGCGAGACGGTGGTGCAGGGCGCCGTCAACCCCGACGAGTTCTTCGTGCACAAGCCGATGCTCGCAGCCGGCCACTTCCCGATCATCCGCCGGCAGATGGGCAGCAAGCTCCTGACCATGACGCTCGCTTCTGGAGACGGAAGTTCAGGACATGATGCCGGACATTCCGTGCACGTTGTCGACACTTCGCCGGAGATGCGAAACCGGTACTCGATCACCGATGCCGAGGTGATCGAGCTCTCGCGCTACGCGGTCGCGATCGAGAAGCACTACGGGCGGCCGATGGACATCGAGTGGGGGCGCGATGGCATCGACGGCAGGATCTACATCCTCCAGGCGCGCCCGGAAACGGTGAAGTCGCGCGCCGGCCGCCAGCAGCGCTTCGAGCTCAAGGGCTCGTCCGACGTGCTGGCTTCGGGGCGCGCGATCGGGCAGAGGGTGGGGGCGGGCCCGGTGCGGGTCGTGTCGGACGCCTCGCAGATGGATCGCGTGATGGCCGGCGACGTGCTCGTCACCGACATGACCGACCCGAACTGGGAGCCGGTGATGAAGCGGGCGGCGGCGATCGTGACCAACCGCGGCGGGCGCACCTGCCACGCCGCGATCATCGCGCGCGAGCTGGGCATCCCGGCCGTGGTGGGTTGCGGCGACGCCACCGAGCGGCTGCGCGACGGCGCGCTCGTCACGGTGGCGTGCTCGCAGGGCGACACGGGCTACATCTACGACGGCCTGCTCGAGACCGAGGTCACCGAAGTCGACGCCTCGCGAATGCCCGACCTGGGCATGAAGGTGATGATGAACGTGGGCAACCCGACGCTGGCCTTCGAGTTCGCGCAGCTGCCCAACGACGGCGTCGGGCTGGCACGCCTCGAGTTCATCATCAACAACAACATCGGAATCCACCCCAAGGCGATCCTCGATTACCCGAGCGTGGACGCCGACCTGCGCAAGGCGGTGGAGAGCGTCGCGCGCGGGCACGCCACGCCGCGCGCCTTCTACGTGGAACGGCTGGCCGAGGGGATCGCCACGATCGCCGCGGCGTTCTGGCCCAAGCCGGTGATCGTTCGGATGTCTGACTTCAAGTCGAACGAATACCGCAAGCTGATCGGCGGCGCCCGCTACGAGCCGCTCGAAGAGAACCCGATGCTGGGCTTTCGCGGCGCATCGCGCTACGTTTCGCCCGAGTTCCGGGAGTGCTTCGAGCTCGAGTGCCAGGCGATCAAGCGGGTGCGCAACGACATGGGGCTCACCAACGTGGAGCTGATGGTGCCCTTCGTTCGCACCGTGTCGGAGGCGCGCAACGTGGTCGCGCTGCTCGCGGCGAACGGCCTGCGCCGCGGCGACACGCTTGCGGCCGACGGTTCGGGCGCGCTGAGGATCATCATGATGTGCGAGATCCCTTCCAACGCGCTGCTCGCCGAGGCGTTCCTCGAGCACTTCGACGGGTTCTCGATCGGCTCGAACGACCTCACCCAGCTCACGCTGGGACTGGACCGCGATTCGGGCCTGGTCGCGGAGGGCTTCGACGAGCGCGACCCGGCCGTGCTGGCGCTGCTCGAGCGGGCGATCGACGCGTGCACGCGCGCCGGAAAGTACGTCGGGATCTGCGGCCAGGGGCCCTCCGATCACCCCGACCTGGCCGAGTGGCTGATGGCGCGAGGGATCAACTCGGTCTCGCTCAACCCCGACACCGTGGTGGCCACCTGGAAGAGGCTGGCGGCGGCGCCGCCGGTGCCCGACATCGCGGGCTGAAGGCCGCGATCGCCGATCGGATCGCGTCCGGCGAGGGGTCGCGCCCGCAGCGCGGGCCCCGCGCCGCCATGAAAAAAAGGGCGCGGCTTTCGCCGCGCCCCTGTCAGGCGAAATGCTCGCTGAACGGGATCAGCGAACGACCATCATCTGGTCTTTCTTGCCGCCCTTGTAGGTGAACAGCGTGAGCGAACCGTCCTTGATGTCGCCCTTGTTGTCGAAGGCGATCATGCCGGTCACGCCGTCGTGCTGCACTTTCGCGAGCTCGGGCAGGTATTTCTTCGGATCGGTGGAGTTGGCCTTCTGCATGGCCGTGACCATCGCCATCACGGCGTCGTAGGTGTAGGGCGCGTACAGCTGCACCTCGGCACCCATCTTCTCCTTGAAGCGGGTCTTGAAGCTGTTGTACTTCTCCACGTACTTGCCCTCGACGCCGCCGGCTTCGGCGCAAATCACCTTGCCCTCGCCGAGCGCGTCGCCGGCGAGCTTGGGCAGCTCGCTCGAGCAGATGCCGTCGCCGCCCATGTACTTGGCGTCGATGCCGAGCTGCTTCATCTGGCGAAGCATCGGGCCGGCCACGGCGTCCATGCCGCCGAAGAACACCAGGTCGGGCTTCGCGCCCTTGAGCTTCGTGAGAATCGCGTTGAAGTCGGTGGCCTTGTCGTTCGTGTACTCGCGGCCCACGACCTTCGCGCCCGCCTTCTTGGCGGCCTTCTCGAACTCGTCGGCGACGCCCTGGCCGTAGGCGGTGCGGTCGTCGATGATCGCCACGTTCTTGATCTTGAGCGTGTTCACCGCGTACCTGCCGAGCGTGCCGCCGAGCTGGCCGTCGTGCGCAACGACGCGGAACGCGGTCTTGAAGCCTTGCAGCGTGTACTTCGGGTTCGTGGCCGAGGGCGAGATCTGGGCGATGCCGGCGTCGTGGTAGATCTTGGAAGCCGGGATCGTGGTGCCCGAGTTCAGGTGGCCGATCACGCCGGCAACCTTCGCGTCGACGAGCTTGGTCGCGGCGGCGGTGCCCTGCTTGGGATCGGCCGCGTCGTCTTCGGACAGCAGTTCGAAGCTCACGTCCTTGCCGCCGATCTTGAGCTTCTTGTCGTTGAGTTCCTGCACGGCGAGCTTGGCGCCCATCTCGTTGTCTTTGCCCAGGTGCGCGATCGCGCCGGTGAGCGGCGCGACGTGACCGATCTTCACGACGGTCTGCGCCGACGCCAGGCCGGCGGTCGAGGCAAACGCCGCTGCGACCGCGAGCGATACCAGTTTGAGTTGCATAGTGATTTCTCCTCGATTGGGTATGGATACGGTTGGACTCGGGCCGATCGATCTGGCGCCCCGGGGCGGGGCCGCGGCACGGGTCAACGGCGCGAATGTTAGTCCGAATCCCCGCACTCGGCAAACGATGCCCGCTTCCCGCTGCGCGCCGCACGGGCCGTCGTTCCCCGGATACCTCAACGCGGCACGCGTTGGTGGCGTTGACGCGAACTGCTAGGATTGACCGCTGGAGGATCGCATGCAGGACTACTGGTGGTGGTGGGGCGCGGGCGTGGCGCTGGGCCTGCTCGAGATGTATACCGCGACGTTCTATCTGCTCGTGCTCGCGATCGGATTCGCGGCCGCGGGCTTCGCCGCGCTCGCCGGCGGGGAGCGGGCCTTGCAGCTCACGGTCGCGGCCGCCGTCTCGGTCGTCGGCTGGGCGGCGGTGCGGCGCTGGGGCACCCGGGCGCGCGCGGCCGACCACCCCCAGGCCGACCGCGACCTGCTGCTCGACATCGGCGAGCGGATTCGCGTCGACCGCTGGGAGGGCGCCCGGAGCACCCGGGTGATCTACCGCGGCGCATCCTGGGCGGTGGAGCTCGCCGCCGGCGAGCCCGACTCGCCCCAGCCGGGCGAGTACGTGATCCGGCGCATCGACGCCAACAGGCTGGTCGTCGCGCGCGCCGGCTGAGCGCCGCGCGCCACCGAAAACCAAATCTCGCAGGAAGCCACCATGACCGGAAGCATCGTCCTCGCCCTGATCGTTCTGCTCGTCGCGGCGGTGTTCGTCGCGCGCGCGCTGAAGGTCGTCCCGCAGCAGAACGCCTGGATCGTGGAGCGGCTGGGCAAGTACGACCGCACCCTCGCGCCCGGGCTGAACATCCTGATTCCGTTCGTCGACCGCGTCGCGTACCGGCACTCGCTCAAGGAGATTCCGCTAGACGTTCCGAGCCAGATCTGCATCACGCGCGACAACACCCAGCTCACCGTCGACGGCGTGCTCTACTTCCAGGTGACCGACGCGATGCGCGCCTCGTACGGGTCGAGCAACTACATCGTCGCGATCACCCAGCTCTCGCAGACCACGTTGCGTTCGGTGATCGGCAAGCTCGAGCTCGACCGCACGTTCGAGGAGCGCGACTACATCAACACGAGCGTGGTGTCGGCGCTGGACGAGGCGGCCTCGAACTGGGGCGTGAAGGTGCTGCGCTACGAGATCAAGGACCTCACCCCCCCGAACGAGATCCTGCGGGCGATGCAGGCGCAGATCACCGCCGAGCGCGAGAAGCGCGCGCTGATCGCGGCGTCGGAAGGCCGCAAGCAGGAGCAGATCAACATCGCCACCGGCGAGCGCGAGGGGCACATCCAGCGCTCCGAGGGCGAGCGCCAGGCGGAGGTGAATCGCGCGCTGGGCGAGGCCGCCGCGATCTCGGCCGTTGCCGACGCCAGCGCCAAGGCGATCGAGCGCATCGCGCAGGCGATCAACCACCCGGGGGGAATGGACGCGGTGAACCTCAAGGTGGCCGAGAAATACGTGGAGGCGATCGCCGGGCTCGCGCGCACCAACAACACGCTGATCGTGCCGGCCAACGTGGGCGACCTCGCGGGGCTGGTGGCCACCGCGATGCAGGTGGTTCGCTCCTCGCCGGGCGGTGGCGCCCCGAGCGCACCCCGCGGCTGATCTGCGCTCGCGGCTGGCCTGCGTCAGCCGCGCTTGAGGATGCGGTGCTTCTCGCGCTGCCACTCGCGTTCCTTCTCGGCGGCGCGCTTGTCGTGCTGGCGCTTGCCCTTCGCCAGCCCAATCTGCAGCTTGATCCGCCCGCGCTGATAGTGCAGGTCCAGCGGCACCAGCGTGTAGCCGGCGCGCTCGACCTTGCCGATCAGCTTGCGGATCTCGTCGGCGCGCAGCAGCAGCTTGCGCGTGCGCACGGGGTCGGGCTTGACGTGGGTAGACGCCTCGGGGAGCGGCGCGATGTGCGCGCCGATCAGGTAGAGCTCGGCGTCGCGCACGATCACGTAGCCCTCCTTGAGCTGAGCCCGGCCGGCGCGAATCGACTTCACCTCCCAGCCCTCGAGCACGAGCCCCGCCTCGAAGCGCTCTTCGATCGTGTAGTCGTGCAGTGCCTTGCGGTTGTCGACGATGCTCATCGTTCTCGGGCGCGCGCGTGCCCGACGGCGACGCGCGGAGGGAGGGGCTAGAATGCGGGCCGATTCTAGCAGCGCGGGGAACCGCCCAGTTCAACGATGCCCACGGTGCACAAGTCGGCCCTGCTCGTTCATTCGGCCCAGCAGATCTACGACCTGGTGAACGACGTGCCCTCGTACCAGGAGTTCCTCCCCTGGTGCGGCGGCAGCGTCGTGACCGAGGCGAGCGCGACGCACATGCTGGCCACGATCACGATCGACTTCCGCGGGATCCGCCAGACCTTCAGCACGGCCAACCAGATGCACGCGCCGCACCGCATCTCGATGACGCTGCGCGACGGCCCGTTCTCCAGGCTCGACGGCGTCTGGCACTTCAGGAGCCTGCGTCACGACGCGTGCAAGGTCGAGTTCCACCTCGACTACCTGTTCAAGAGCGGGCTCCTGGGCCAGGCGCTGGTGCCGGTGTTCGACCACATCGCGCGTTCGCTGGTCGATGCGTTCGGGCGTCGCGCAGACGCGATCTACGGCGGCGCACGGCGTCCGGCGTCCGGCGCCGATGGCTGAGGAATCGACCATCGGCGTCAGCATCGCCTGGGTGAGCGAGGGGGCGGTGCGCGTGGAGCCGATCCGGCTGGCCGCCGGCGCGACGATCGCGCAGGCGCTGGCGATCGCGGTGCGCGCGGGCTACCTGGAGAGCCCGGATCCGGGCGCAGTGGCGGTGTTCGGCAGCCTGCGCCCGCCGGGATACCTGCTGCGCGAAGGCGATCGCATCGAGATCACGGCTGCGCTGCAGGTCGATCCGAAAGTGGCCAGGCGGCGCCGCGCCGACAGCCGGCGCGGGCGAGGCGGGCAACGCGGCAACGCACCGGCCCGCTCGTCTGCGGATTGATCCGCTCGTTTCGGGATTGACCCGTTCGTCTGCGGATTGATCCGCTCGTTTCGGGATTGACCCGTTCAGCCTGCCGCGACGCGCTCAGCTCTGGGGGCAGCTGGCGCGCAGTTCCCGCGACACGACCTCCACGCGCTTGGCGCGATCCGCGTCGCTCAGGATCTCCTGCTCGCCGCGCGCGTTCACCCGCGCGAGTCGCATCCCACTCTCGAGCGTTCGCATCTCCTCGCGCAGCTGGTTGCAGGCCTGCGCCAGCTGCTCGCCCTGCGCGCTGCCGGGTTCGGGCGCTTCGGCCGCGGGCGCGGGGCCCGACCCCGGCGCCGCGCCGGCGCGCTGCGCCTCGCCCGGCTTGGCCGCCCCGGCCGGTGGCGGGCC
>DATCZK010000204.1:0-39015 GCA_036525975.1 Burkholderiaceae bacterium
ACGGCGCGCTGCTGCCCGGCCGCCGCAAATCTTCCTTCGCGTTCGAGCCGCACTGGCGCACCCGGCCCTGGCCGCCGCGCGACAAGTACGGCGTCAGCGCGACGGACCGGGCGCTGGGCCTGTAGCGCCGGGCATTGGGCCGGCAGGCTGGGCAGCCAGCGCGAGAGCCGGCACGCAAGTCACCGGGGCCAGGCACGGCGCGCAGTTATCGGCATGATGAGACGCCTCCGCGCCTCGAGGTGCGTCGCGATCCCGGGTGGCGGCGGATCGGCTGGCGCAGCCTCCGAAAAGAACCGGTTGCGCGTTGCATTG
Source organism: Burkholderiaceae bacterium (assembly GCA_036525975.1). GTDB lineage: Bacteria > Pseudomonadota > Gammaproteobacteria > Burkholderiales > Burkholderiaceae_E > Quisquiliibacterium. Next base: position 313 of record DATCZK010000204.1, read on the forward strand.
CACCCGAGAGCCCGCCCCCGGTGGCGCAGGGCTTCCCTCTTGAAGGCCGCAGCGTCGGCGATTGGGCGCCTGAATTTCCCGTGCGCTTGCCGCGTCCTTGCCGCGCATCCGGAATTCCATTAGCTTCTTCCCACCCGCACTCGGCCCGCTCGCGCACCGCCCCGGGCGCGGGCGCGCCGCGCCGTTCGGCGCGCCAAGGCCCGCGTGCACCGCGCGAGCGCTCGCGCGCGTGGCGCCGAGCCGGGCGATCGAGGAATGAAAGCCCGCATGAAGATCGAACTCTCGTACGGAAAATCGGTCCTCGGCGTCACCCTGCCCCGGGGCGCCAGGCCGACGATCATCCGCAAGCCGTCGTTTCCGGTGCCGCCGTCCCCGCAGGCGCTGATCGAGAGCGCCCTTGCCGCGCCGATCGGCTGCGCCGGGCTCGAAGAGCTCGCGCGCGGCAGCAAGAGCGCGTGCATCCTGATCTGCGACATCACGCGTCCGGTCCCGAACGCCGCCTTCCTGCAACCGATGATCCGCCGGCTGATGGCCGCCGGCATTCCCGCCGCGCGGATCACCGTGCTCGTGGCCACCGGCCTGCATCGGCCCAACGAGGGCGACGAACTGGCCGAGCTGGTCGGCGACCCCTGGGTGCTGGAGACCGTGCGGGTCGTCAACCATTTCGCCGAAGACGACGAAGCGCACGTCGACCTGGGATTCACCGCGTCGCGCAAGACGCCGGTCAAGCTCGACCGCCGCTTCGTCGAGGCGCAGCTCAGGATCGCGACCGGGCTGGTCGAGCCGCACTTCATGGCCGGCTACTCGGGCGGGCGCAAGGTCGTGGCGCCCGGCGTGGCGCACCACGAGACGATCCGCACGTTCCACAGCGCGCGCTTCATGGAAGACCCGGCCGCGGTGCAGTGCAACCTCGATCGCAATCCGTTGCACGAGGAGCAGCTCGAGATCGTGCGCATGCTGGGCGAGGTCTACGCGCTGAACACGGTGCTCGACGAGCACCGCAACCTCGTGCACGCCAACTTCGGCGAGATCATCGCGAGCCACCTGGCGGCGGTGGAATTCACCCGCGCCTACACCGAGATCCCGGTGGGGCGGAAGTTCAGGACGATCCTCACCTCCTCGGCCGGCTACCCGCTCGACCAGACCTACTACCAGACCGTCAAGGGCATGGTCACGCCGCTGGACATCCTCGAGCCGGGCGGTACGCTGATCGTCGCGTCGCAGTGCGCCGAGGGCCTGGGTTCGGCGAACTTCCGCGCGGCGCAGCAGAGGCTGATCTCGCTCGGGCCGCAGGCCTTCCTGCAGTCGCTGCAGCGCAAGGCGCTCGCCGACGTCGACGAGTGGCAGACCGAGATGCAGCTCAAGCCGATGCGCATCGGCTCGATCGTGCTGTACTCCGACCGCCTCTCGGACGCCGACCACGCGTTCACCGGTGTCGCGCGCACCCGCAGCGTGGAGGACGCGGTCGCGCGCAGCATCGAAGCGCACGCCGACCCGGAGATCGCGGTGATTCCCGAAGGGCCCTACGTGGTGCCGTTCTCGCGCCCCGCGACCCGCGCCGCGCTGGCCGAGGGCCCGGCGTGAGCCTGCACGTGCACCTCGACCCGGTGGGCGGGATCTCGGGCGACATGTTCGCCGCCGCGCTTCTCGATGCCTTCCCCGACCTCGACCAGCCGCTCGCGGACGACCTGTCGGCCGCCGGTCTCCTCGCGCACGTGGCCGTCTCGCACCGTCGCGACTCGGCCAACGGGATCGTTGCGCGCGCGTTCAGGGTCGAGCACACGAGCGAGAACCCCCGCCCCACGCACCACTACCGGGAGATCCGCGCCTTGCTGCACCGGTCGGCGCTCGCGGTGCCGGTGCGCGAGCGCGCGATCGCGATCTTCGACATCCTCGCCGACGCCGAGGCCGCGGTGCACGGCGTTGCGCGCGACGACGTCCATTTCCACGAGATCGCCGACTGGGACTCGATCGCCGACATCGTGGCGGCGGCGAGCCTGATCGAGCGCTGCGGCGCGCGCTCCTGGAGCTGCGGGCCCGTGCCGCTGGGCAGCGGGATGGTGAAGACCGAGCACGGGCAGCTGCCGGTGCCGGCCCCGGCCACCGCGCGCATCCTGCAGGGCTTCTCGACGCACGCGGACGAGCCCCCGGGCGAGCGCGCAACGCCCACCGGCGCGGCGATCCTGCGCCACCTGATGGCGGACAACTCGGGCCGCAGCCCCCCGGGCACGCTGCTGCGCGGCGGCACGGGCTGCGGATCGCGCCGCTTCGCGCACCTCCCCAACATCCTGCGGGCGCTGGTGCTGCAGCGGCAGCAGGCCGATGCGCACCGCCCGGTGCGCGAGCGCATCGGCGTGATCGCGTTCGAGATCGACGACATGACGCCCGAAGAGCTCGCCGTGGGGCTCGAGCGCCTGCGGGGAGCCGAGGGCGTGGTCGACGTCAGCCACCAGCTGCGCCTGGGCAAGAAGGGGCGCTCGCAGTTCGCGGTGCAGCTGCTGTGCGAGCCGAACGCGATCGAGGCGGTGGCCGAACTGTGCTTCGCCGAGACTTCCACGCTGGGCCTGCGTGTGGACACCGCGACCCGCCTGGTGCTGCGCCGCTCGGTCGACGTGTCGAGCGCAGACGGCGAACGCTACCAGGTCAAGCGCGCCTATCGGCCCGACGGCAGCGTCACCGCCAAAGTCGAATCCGACGATCTCGCCTCGCTTCAGGGGCACCACCGCCGCAGGACGGCCGCTGCCGCCGCTGCCGGCGATGCGGCCACCGGCGCCGATGCCGCCGCTGCAGCCGATGCCGCCGCCGCGCGCCACGGAGACGGCGATGCTTGAGGCCCTCGGGCGCCTGGAGCGCGCGTTGGCCTCGGGCGCCCGGATCGCGATCGCGGTGAGCGGCGGCGTCGACAGCCTCACGCTCGCGCACGTGGCGTCGCGCCTGTCGCGACTCCACGTCGAGGTCCTGCACGCGGTCTCGCCCGCCGTGCCGGCGCCGGCCACGGCACGGGTGCGGCGCCACGCGCTCGACGCGGGCTGGGATCTTCGCGTGGTCGACGCCGGCGAATACGACGATCCGCGCTACCGGCGCAACCCGGTCGACCGGTGCTTCTACTGCAAGACCAGCCTCTACGCGTGCATCCGCGGCCTGACCGACGCGCCGATCGCCTCGGGCACGAACCTCGACGACCTGGGCGAGTACCGGCCGGGCCTCGCCGCCGCGCGCGAGCACGACGTGCGCCACCCGTTCGTCGAGGCCGGAATCGACAAGTCGACCGTGCGCGCGATCGCAACGCACCTCGGCCTGACCGACATCGCGGATCTGCCGGCGCAGCCGTGCCTGGCCAGTCGCGTGGAGACCGGCATCGCGATCGACGCGCGCGACCTGGCCTTCGTGGCCACGGTGGAGGACGCGGTCGCGGGGCTCGTCGGTCCGGGAGACATCCGCTGCCGCGTCGGCTCGGACGGCATTCACCTCGAACTCCCGCCGGGGCAGCTCGACCGCGCACCCGACGCGGCCGCGCAACTCGACCGACTGATGGGCGCGATGTGCGCGGCGCAAGGCCGGCGCTACGCGGGACGCCGCGCGTACCGGCGCGGCAGCGCGTTCCTGCTCGAGCGGATCGACGCGGGCAGCGCGCGATGAACGACGTTCGTTTCGACTGGGAACGCCCGGCGCGCACCGGCGTGGCGGAGGCCGTGCTGGCCGAAGGCAAGAGCGTCGCCCAGATCGCATCGGTCCTGCGGGAGGCCGCCGCCCGGCGGCACCCGGTGCTGGTCACCCGGCTCTCGGCGGCGCAGTTCGAGGCGCTGCGCGAGCAGTTCGGCCCAACGCTGGACTACGAAGCGCAGTCGCGCACCGCGATCCTGGGCGAACCGCCGCCCTTGCACGAGGCCGCCAGCGTGGGTGTCGTGTGCGCGGGCACGTCGGACCTGCCGGTCGCGCTCGAGGCGCAGCGCAGCCTCGCCTACTTCGGCGTGCAGACCGCGCTGTACGCCGACGTGGGCGTGGCCGGGCTCTGGCGGCTGATGTCGGTGGCCGACGAGCTCAGGCGCCACGCCGTGCTGATCGCGGTGGCCGGCATGGAGGGGTCGCTGTTCAGCGTGCTCTCGGGCCTCGTGCCCGGCGTCGTGATCGCCGTGCCGACCTCGGTTGGCTACGGCGTGTCCACGGGCGGCCGGGTCGCGCTCGACAGCGCGCTGTCGAGCTGTTCGCCGGGGGTGGTCTGCGTGAACATCGACAACGGCTTCGGCGCGGCGGCCGCGGCGCGCAAGATGCTGCTCGCCGCCCGGGCCGGCGACTAGCCGCCGGTCGAAGCCTGCGCCGGACGCGACGGGAACTGACCGCGCAACGAGGAAACGACGAGGGATCAGGATGACGCGACACGCGAGCCGCTTCGCGGCCTTCGCACTGGGCGTTGCGGCAGCGGTCGCCACCGCGTCGGGCGCGGGCGGCGCCGCCGCGCCCGAAACCAGGGCGGTGGCCTCCCCGGGCGTTCCCTTCGACGCAACGCTCGCGCTGCAGGGCATCGGTTTCCGGGTCACCAGCGCCAATGCCGGATCGGTGAACGCGTTGACGATCCGACCGTCAGGACTCGAGATCGACAATTCGCCGCGGTCTCACGAGATCGACGGCACGGTCACCGCCGCCGAGGTCGCCGACCTGAACGGCGACGGCTCGCCCGAGCTCTACGTCTACGTCACGTCCGCGGGCAGCGGCTCGTACGGGTCGCTCGTCGCTTACGCGTCGAACCGGCGCAAATCGATGAGCCCGATCCACCTGCCGCCCCGGAGCGACGACGTGCGGGCGTCGCGCGGGTACATGGGACACGACCAGTTCGCGGTGGTCGCCGGCGTCTTGCGACGCCGCTTCCCCGTGTATCGCAGCGGCGACGCCAACGCCAGGCCCACGGGCGGCATCCGCGAACTCGACTACCGGCTGGTCGCCGGCGAAGCGGGTTGGATCCTGCGGCTGGTTCGCACGGTCGACCGCGCGCAAGAAGGCGACGGACGAGCGCCCGCCAGTGCTGCGGGCGGAGCAGCGCGGCTGGATCAAGGGCCGCAACGAATCGCTGTGGGAGCACCAGGGCGAGGCACGGATCACCTGGGGCCGGCGCGCCACGCAGATGCGCTGCGCGAAGCGTCGAGGCCTCGAGCGGATTCCGCGCTGAAGGCGAAGCGAAGGTTCAACGGCTGCCCCTTCGCGGTGGCGCGCGGCTTGGCGCAGGCGTGCTTCGCCCCCGGATAGGTCGGGTACCGCCTGTCGATTCCGGCGTCCGCCACCGCCTCGTCGAAGGCAGCGATCATCTCGGGCTTGACGAGCGGGTCGCCGTTCGAAGGCCCGCTCCGGGCTCGCGATCTCTGACAGCGGTCGCGGCCCCTGCGCGTTCAACGACTGCCGGGCGTTGCGGGCGTTGCCGGGGTCGCCGGTGAAGCGGCACCCGCGCTGGAACCCGACGACCCACCACCTGAGCCGCCACCACCACCACCAGCACCGCCACCACCGCCGGCACCCTGTGAATGGACAGCCCCGTGCGCACCGAAGAGCATCAGCGCGAGGCCCGCCGCCGCGTGTTTGCCCGCCCGCGCGTTCGGGCGTAGGCTGAAAACGCCGGGTTCGGAGAGCGGCCTGGCATCTGCAGCATCGTGCAAAGCTGAGTGCATCCCATGGGCGTGTGCAGTTCTACTCCGAGCGAGGCCGGCCCGCGTGCAACCGCCGCCGCACTCGCCGCGCCTGGCAAACGGGCCGCAATCCTTGCGTCGGTCGGCGCCGTCGCAATGGCGCTGGGCCTGCTCGTCTATCTTGCCGACCGGGATCTCTCCCGCTCGACGCTGATTCCGGCAGCGGCGGCGCTTTCCGCGGGGCCGCTCATCGGCACCCTCGGCCAGTGGCTGCCGAGCTTCATTCATCCTTTCGCATTCAGCCTGTTCACCGCGGCCGCGGCCAGAGCCGGCACGCAGCCCGCTTATCGGGCCTGCGCCGGCTGGTGGATCGTCAACGTCGCGTTCGAAGCGGGCCAGCACCCGCGCGCGAGCGCGCCGCTCGCGAGCTTTGTCGAGGCGCTCTTCGGCCAGGGGCGCGTGGCGCGAGGGCTGTCGGGCTATTTCGTGCACGGAACCTTCGACCTCGGCGACATCGTCGCCGCGACCTCGGGCGCGCTGGCCGCGGCGGGGGTCCTGTTCGCCGTCCATCGCATTGGAGGCGGGAATGCGAACCGGACAGGATCGTAGGCGCGAGCTCTCGCGTCGCCGGTTGCGGCGCGCCGGAAGTCCGGGCGCCACCGGGGCGACGCCGGCGCGCCGTGCTTGAAAACGCGGCGCAACGCCCCGAGATCGAGGAGATGGCAGTGCAGCACACGAGCATCCGGCCCGCGGCCGTCGCGGGCACCTTCTATCCGGGCGACGAGGCCCGCCTGCGCGCGCAGCTCGCCGCGATGCTCGATCGGGCGCGCGCCGAGAGCCCCGTGCAGTCCGGCGCGACCGAGGTCGCGCCGCCGCGCCCGCCCAAGATCCTGATCGCCCCGCACGCCGGCTACGTCTACTCGGGGCCGGTTGCCGCGAGCGCGTACCGGCTGCTCGAAGCGCACCGCGACCTGATCCGGCGGGTCGTGGTGATCGGTCCCGCGCACCGGGTGGCGTTTCGCGGCATCGCGGTGCCCGCCGCCGATGCCTTCCAGACGCCGCTCGGGCGCGTGGCGGTCGACGCGCAGGCGCTGCGCTCGATCCTGGCGCTCCCGCAGGTGGGGGCCTCCGATGCGCCGCACGCCCTGGAGCACTCGCTCGAAGTGCATCTGCCGTTCCTGCAGGCGGTGCTCGGCGAGTTCTCCATCGTTCCGCTGGTCGTGGGCCACTGCTCGCCGCGAGACGTCGCGCAGGTGCTGGAGGCGCTGTGGGGCGGCGAGGAAACGCTGATCGTCGTCAGCTCCGACCTCTCGCACTACCACGAGCACGCCCTCGCAACCCGGATCGACGGCGCGACGGTGCGCTCGATCCTCGGGATGCAGCCGACGCTCGATCACCAGCAGGCCTGCGGCGCGACGCCGGTGAACGCGGCGCTGCTGTGCGCCGAGCATCACGGGCTGCGCGCGCGCCTGCTCGACCTGCGCAATTCGGGCGACACCGCGGGCGGGCGCGACCGCGTGGTCGGATACTGCTCGATCGCGTTCGACGAGGCGCCTGGCGAAGATGTCCGCGCCTGACTTCGACGACACTCTGGGCCGCGCGCTGATCGCGTGCGCGCGCGACGAGATCGCGCGCGAATTACAGCTCGCCAGTTGGCTCGAGGTGCCCGATCACCCCGCGCTCGCGAGCCTCGGCGCCACCTTCGTGACGCTCACGCAGTCGGGGCGGCTTCGCGGCTGCATCGGCACGCTGAGCGCGCACCGCACGCTGGTTGCCGACGTGCGCGCGAATGCGGTCGCGGCGGCGTTGCGCGATCCGCGCTTCGCGCCGCTCTCGAGGCCGGAGTTCGCGCGCACGCTGATCGGCGTCTCGCTGCTCGGCGCGACCAAGCCGATGCCGGTGCAAAGCGAGGAAGACGCGCTCGCGCAACTCGAACCCTTCGACGACGGGATCGTGCTCGTCTGGCGCAACAGGCGCGCCACGTTCCTTCCCCAGGTCTGGGAATCGCTGCCGCAACCGGGCGACTTCCTGCGCGAGCTCAAGCGCAAGGCCGGGCTGCCCGCGGACTTCTGGTCCCACGAGATCGCGCTCTCCCGGTATCGCGTTGCGAAGTGGCAGGAAGCGGACGCGGACGCCTTGCGCGGGGGAGCCGCCGCATGACGCGCCCGGCCGACACGCTGGAGGTCGCGCGCGCCGGCGCGCACGCGCACCCGGCGCGCTGGTGGCACCGGCTCGACGACGGCCGCATCCAGTGCGACCTTTGCCCGCGCGACTGCCGGTTGCACGAGGGCCAGCGCGGGCTGTGCTTCGTTCGCCAGCGCAGCGGCGACGCGATGGTGCTCGCCACCTACGGGCGCAGCTCGGGCTTTTGCATCGACCCGATCGAGAAGAAGCCGCTGAACCACTTCTACCCGGGGTCGTCGGTTCTCTCGTTCGGCACGGCGGGGTGCAACCTCGCGTGCAAGTTCTGCCAGAACTGGGACATCTCCAAGTCGCGCGAGATGGACAGCCTGATGGATCGCGCGAGCCCGCAGGCGATCGCGCGCTCGGCCGGCGAGCACGGCAGCCTGAGCGTGGCGTTCACCTACAACGACCCGGTGATCTTCGCCGAGTACGCGATGGACACCGCCGACGCGTGCCACGCGCTCGGCCTGAAGACGGTTGCGGTCACCGCCGGCTACATCCACCCCGAGCCCGGGCGCGAGTTCTTCGCGAAGATGGACGCGGCCAACGTCGACCTCAAGGGCTTCACCGAGGACTTCTACTTCAGGCTCACCGGCGCGCACCTCGCCCCGGTGCTCGACACGCTGCAGCACATCGCGCACGAAACCAGCTGCTGGCTCGAGATCACGACGCTGCTGATCCCCGGCAGCAACGATTCGAGCGGCGAGATCGACGCGATGACGCGCTGGATCTCCGATCACCTGGGCAACGACGTGCCGCTTCACTTCACCGCGTTCCACCCCGACTACCGGATGACCGACGTGCCCGCAACCCCGCCCGCGACGCTCGCCCGCGCGCGCGAGATCGCGCGCGGCAACGGCCTGCGCTACGTGTACACCGGCAACGTGCACGATCGCGCGGGCGGCACCACCGAGTGCCCCGGTTGCGGCAAGGCCCTGATCGTCCGCGACTGGCACGCGATCCTCGAATACGGGCTGACCGACGCCGGCGCGTGCGGCAGCTGCGCAACGCCGATCGCGGGTCGGTTCGGGAAGTTCGACGCGCAATTCGGGCGCCGCCGGATTCCGGTGCGGATCTCGGCGCGCTGATCGGCGCGGGGGGCGCGCGAGGCGCGGGGCGCGTGCGAGGTGCGGTGCGCGCGCGAGGTGCGGTGCGCCGCTAGTCGTCCGACTCGCGCAGCGTGTGCCACATGTCGACCAGCATCAGGACGATGCCCAGCACGATCACGATCGCGAGCGGGAGGCTCTTCATCTTGAAGGCCATCGGCGCGAGATAGGCCAGCAGCAGGCCGATTGCAACCAGCCCCGCAACGATCCTGACCGTCATCGCCCTTCCCCTTTCATCCGGTCGTCGCGCCCGCGGCCCTCAGTTGCCGTACAGCGCGTTGGGCAGCCACAGCGTGACTTGCGGAAACGCGTACATGATCACCATCGTGACCAGCACGATGTACACGAACGGCATGCATCCGCTGAAGATCTGGGTGAGCAGCACCGAGGGCGGGCTCACGCCCTTGAGGTAGTACGCGGCCATCGCCATCGGCGGCGAGAGGAAGGCCGTCTGCAGGTTGATCGCCACGAGCACGCCGAACAGAATCGGGTCGATGCCGAAGTGCGAGAGCATCGGCAGGAAGATCGGGACGAAGATGATGATGATCTCGGTCCACTCCAGCGGCCAGCCCAGAACGAAGATGATCGCCTGCGACAGCAGCAGGAACGTGATCGGGTTCAGGTCCAGCGCCAGCACGAACTCCTTGATGATCGCGTTTCCGCCCAGGTAGGCGAAGATCGACGCGAAGGTCGCGGAGCCCACGAACAGCCAGCACACCATCGCCGAGGTGCGCGCCGTCAGGTAGACCGACTCGCGCAGCCCCTTCCAGGTGAGCGAGCGGTACGCCGCGGCCAGCACGAGCGCGCCCGCCGCACCGACGGCAGCGGCTTCGGTGGGCGTCGCGATCCCGGCCAGGATCGCGCCGAGCACCGAGAGGATGAGCAGCGCGAGCGGCAGGAACGACTTCGCGAGCATCGAGAAGAGTTCCGCCGCGCTGACCTCGCTTTCGCCCTTGGGCAGCGGTGGGGCCATCTGCGGCTTGAGGATTCCCACGCCGACCACGTACACGATGTACATCCCCGCGAGCAGGAACCCCGGAACCATCGCCGCGGCATAGAGCTTGACGACCGACAGGCTCGCCATCGCGCCGTAGACGATCAGCATGATCGACGGCGGGATCAGGATCCCGAGGCAGCCGCCGGCGCAGACCACGCCCGCGGCGAGCCGCGAGTCGTATCCGGCCTTGAGCATCTGCGGGAACGCGAGCATGCCCATCAGCGTGACCACCGCGCCGACGATGCCGGTGGCGGTCGCGAACAGAGCGCAAGTGGCGAGCGTGGCCACCGCAAGCGACGCAGGCACTCCCTTGAGCGCGATCTGCAGGCTTCTGAACAGCTTGTCGAGGATGTTGGCCCTCTCGACCAGGTAGCCCATCAGCAGGAACAGCGGTATCGAGACGAGCGCGTCGTTGTTGAGCACCGTGAACGTGTTCTGCGTGAGCAGGTAGAACACGCGGTTGTCGAAGAAGGCCTGGTGCGGCTGGAAGTAGGCGTAGTAGCCGAAACCCACGCCGAGCGCCATCAGCGTGAACGCGACCGGAAACCCGATCATGATCACGAACACCAGGATCCCGAGCATCACCAGTGCGACTGCCGGATCGCTCATGGCGCGGCCCTCCCGATTCCCCGCTCGCCCGCGGCCTCCTGGCTGGCGCGCTTGCGCGCCGCCGCCTCGAGGATCTGGTTCTCGAGCTCCTCCACGTCGTGCAGCCGCGCGGGCCACTTGCCCTCGCGCAGGCACAGCACGCACCGCAGGACTTCGGCCAGCCCCTGGAGCACCATCAGCGCGCCGCCCACCGGAATCATCATCTTCAGCGGCCAGATCGGCACGCCCGCCGGGCTGTTCACGCTCACCTCGTTGATCGCGAAGGACTGCGAACCGTAGCCCCACCCGGCCACGAGCAGCGCGAGGATCCCCGGAAAGAAGAAGATCACGTAGAGCACGAGCTCCACGATCGCCTGCGTGCGCTCGGGCCACTTGCGATAGAACATGTCGGCGCGCACGTGCCCGCCGCGCGAGAGCGCGTATGCGCCCGCCATGAAGAACACCGCGCCGTACATCAGGTAGCTCAGATCGAAGGCCCAGCTCGTCGGGTCGCTGAACACGTAGCGCACGATCACCTCGTAACAGGTGCCGGCGACGAGCATCACGATGCACCACGCGAAGGCGTGGCCGATCGTCTTGCTCAACTGGTCGATCGCGTGGATCAGGCGTTGGATCATCGGGCACCGTGTGCCAACGAAATCGCCCGTTCATCGTAGCGCCGGCGATTTCGCCTCACAAGGAGCGGAGCCCTCGTTTCACATCGGCGCGACGCATTGATTCGTTGCATTGCTTTCGCGCGGAGAACGTTTGCCGCAATCGGTCGCGCGTTTCGGCCGCGCGAACCGTTGCGCCGGCAGCGCTTCGATCAATGGAACCGGTACCCGACGTTGCCCCAGGCGCCGCCGTCGGTCAACGACATCGTCAGGGGTGCCGAGTGCAGCGGGCAACGTCAATGACGATTGGCTGCCCGAATCCACGGCCCCCACAAGGCCGGGGCCAGATACGTGCCCCCTCCGGTGCGTATTGTCATTGCGCTCTTGCCCGTTCCCAAGTGAGGATTTCAGGCGAAGGCGAGATCATGGCAGAGAGTCGCCACGTCCGCGTGTGCCCGCTGTGCTCGGGCCCGTTGGAGCGCGTTCATCGCCACCTGCCCGACCGCCTGCTCGGCGTGTTCCGCAGCGTGCACCGTTACCGGTGCACACGGCCGGATTGCGAGTGGGAGGGCATCGTCTCGAAAAGCGCGCCGGCCAGGCGCGAGGACGCGGCACGCCCCGGCTGGGGTTGGCGCGCGCTGTGGTTCTTCGCCGGTTGCGCCTTCGCGCTGGCCGCGGTGCAGGGCGCGAGAATGTACTCCGCGCACAAGGCCCAGGTCCAGGCGCGCGCCGCTGCCGCCGCGAAGCTGGCGAGCCTGCCCGCGATCGAGGTGCCCGAAGGCGAGAGCCACGACGGCGAAACGCTGGCTCAGGACGATCCGCTCGCCGTGGGCAACGAGACGCCGCTCAGACTGGCGCGCAACTGCGCGTGGGGCATCCCGGGGCGCAACCCCTACCAGGGCACCGTGGGCCAGGCGCTCACGGCCGCGAGGCTCCCGGAGTCGGCGGTGCGCAAGTTCGAGTCGCTGGTTGCGAACGGGCAGGTGAGCGACCAGCTGGTGATCTCCCGCGACGGCATCACCACGGTGAGCGGTCGCCGTCGCTTCGACGCGAAATCCTTCGACATGGCCTTTGGAAAGACGCTGTGCTTCGACACGCGCGTGAATTTCCGCGGCAACCACACCGAGACCGCCGACCTGTACGAAGCCACCGACGCCGACGGCCGGCCCTACGCGATCATGGTGCCGATCGTGTGCGGCAACGTTGCCGTGCTGGGCGAGCGTGCCGAGCGCAACGGAAACGGCCGGACGACCAACGGCTCGGCGCCCGAGCCCGCCACCGTCGCCCTCGTTGCGCTGGGTTTCGGGCTCGCTCTCGCATTCGCGCGGACGCATTCGCGCGAGTGACGCCGCCGGCGGTGCGCGCGGCCGGTCAACTCGCGGGATGCCAGCGCAGCCGCTCCCCCACCACGAGAAACCCCATCCGCACATAGAACGCGATCTGGCGCTCGCCGCCGGGGGGCGTTCCGAGCTCGACGAAGCGGCTCCCGCCCTGCGTCGCGGCGCCGAGCGCGTGCGTGACGAGCTGCGTGCCCACCGAGCTCGCCCGGGCCGCCGGCACCACGTACGTCTCCTGCACGATCGAGTAGCGCCCCAGGCTGCGCAGCGCGATCGCGTGCGACACGGTGCACACGCCGATCGCGCCCTCGGCGGTCTCGGCGAGCGACACGAAGCCCGCGTCCGGATCGCGGACGAGGCGAGCGAACACCTCGCGCGACCGCACGGCGTCGAGCGATCGCCCGCCGAGTTCGGCCAGCAGCGCCGAAACGAGCCTCACGACCGCCTCGCCGTCGGCCGCTCCCGCCTGCCGAATCGTCGCTTCCATCGAGCCCCTCCGTTGAACGTGCCGCACCGCGAGCGCTGCCCGGCGGCCAGGCCTCTTGCCGAAAATCAATGACGCCCGCGCCCGGATAGGGTCTATTGTGACAATTGTTCGCGCCCACGGCCCCGAACCGGATCGTTGCGCGAAGGGCATCGGGGGAGACACCCATGCTGGAAATCATCATCCAGGGCCGCGGCGGCCAGGGCGCGCAGACTGCAGGCAACCTGCTGGCGATGGCGTTCTTCGCGCAGGGCCGCCAGGTGCAGAGTTTCGCCAGTTACGGCGGCGCGCGGCGCGGCACGCCGGTGAGCTCGTTCATCCGCATCGACGACAAGCCGATCCGCGTTCGCTGCGACATCGAGCAGGCCGGCGCGATCCTGTGCTTCGACGCGAGCCTGCTCGAGGGGCGGCTTCTGGCCGCGGCCAGCGAGCGCACGCTGATCGTCGTGAACTCGGCGCGCCCGCCCGAACACTTCGCCTCGGCCATGCCCGGGTACCGCGTGATCCCGATCGACGCGATCGCGATCGCCACGCGTCACGGCATGGGCCGGATCGTGAACTCGGCGCTGCTGGGCGCGTTCGCGCGCGCGATCGAGGCGCCCGACCTGGCGATCCTCGAGCGCACGCTGCGCGACGCAGCCCCGAAGAACAAGGACGAGAACGTGGCCGCCTGCGCCGAAGGCTACGAGCGCGCGGCCAGGATGATGCAGCGGAGCGCGGCATGAACGCGGGCGCCCTTCCCCCGACCACCTGGACCACCGGCAGCACCGAGGCCATCCGAACCGGCACCTGGCGCGCGTTCCTGCCGCGATACGTCTCGGCGCCCTCGCCGTGCCACGCCGCGTGCCCGGTGAGCGGCGACATCGCGCAGTGGATCGGGCTCGCGCGCGAGCGCGACTTCCGCGGCGCGTGGGAAACGCTCACGATCAACAACCCGTTCCCCTCGATCGCGGGCCGCATCTGTCACCACCCCTGCGAAACGGCGTGCAACCGGGCGGGCTTCGACGAGTCGCTCGCGATCTGCAAGCTCGAACGCCACGTGGGCGACGTTGCCCTCGCCCAGGGCTGGTCGTTCGCCGCACCGGCGGCCGAGCGCGCCGAGCGGGTGGCGGTGATCGGCGGCGGGCCCTCGGGCCTGTCGGCGGCGTTCCAGCTCCGGCGCCTGGGCTACCAGGTCACGCTGTTCGAGTCGATGCCGCGCCTCGGCGGACTGATGCGCTACGGAATACCGGCTTACCGGCTGTCGCGCGACGTGCTCGACGGCGAGATCGCGCGCATCGTCGCGATGGGCGTCGAGGTCCGTTGCAACGCGGCAGTGGACGACGAGGCCTCGCTCGCCCGCGTGCGCGCGTCGCACGACGCGGTCTACGTGGCGGTGGGCGCGCGCCGCCAGAAGCGCTTGCCGCAGCTCGATCCGGGCGAACCGTGGGTGGTGGATGGCGCGCGCTACCTGGCGCAGGCCAACGACGAGGCCGCGCCGAAGCTCGGCAGGCGCGTGGTCGTGATCGGCGGCGGCAGCGCGGCGATGGACGCGGCGCGCAGCGCGCTGCGCGCCGGGCACGAGGTCACCGTGCTCTCGCTCGAGCGGCGCTCGCAGATGCCCGCGCACGCAGACGAGGTGGACGAGGCGATCGAGGAAGGCATCGCGCTGTGCGACGGCGCCATGCTCGAGCGCGCGCGCGCCGCGAACGGCGCCGTGTCGCTCGAGTGCGTGCGGGTGAACTTCGTCGCGGGCGCCGAGCGCGGCCAGTTCCGCGTGGAGCCGATCGAGCAAAGCGCTTTCACGATCGAAGCCGACGCGATCATCACCTCGATCGGGCAGGACCCCGACCTCGCCCCCTACCCCGAGGCGTTCGGTCGCAGCGGCGCGCTGCTCGGCGTGAACGCAAGGCTCGCGACTTCGGTGGAGCGCGTCTACGCCGGGGGCGACGTCGCGAGCATGGACCGCTTCGTGACCGAGGCGGTGGGCATGGGCAAGCGCGCGGCGCTCTCGATCCACCGCGAGCTCTCGGGCGCGGCCGGCGCCACCCTCGGCCCGGCTTCCACCCGCGAGTCGCCGCCCGAGTTGTTCGCCGACATCGACCGGCTCGTGGGGCTCGAGCGAATCGCAACCGCCTACTACCCGCCGGCCGAGCGGGCGCCGTCGCGGCGCATCGACCTCGAGCGCCGCGTGACGACCGATGCCGAAGTCCAGCTCGGCTTCGACCTCGACCAGGCGCTCGCCGAGACGACGCGGTGCTTCTCGTGCGGCAACTGCATCCGTTGCGACAACTGCTTCCAGTATTGCCCCGACCTCGCGATCAGGCGCGTGCCGGGGGGCTACGAGGTGCTCACCGACTACTGCAAGGGTTGCGGCGTGTGCGTGCGCGAGTGCCCCACCGGTTCGATGGAGATGGTGGAGGAGCTGCGATGAACGGCACGACCATGCTGCTCACCGGAAACCACGCGGTGGCGTGGGCGGCCAGGCTCGCGCGCCCGAAGGTGGTGCCCGTGTACCCGATCACGCCGCAGACGCCGATCCTCGAGAAGATCACCGAGTTCCAGGCGGCGGGCGAGTTCGACGCCGAGATCATCACGCCCGAGTCCGAGCACTCGGTGATGGCCGCGTGCATTCCGGCCTCGCTCGCGGGCGTGCGCGTGTTCACGGCCACCGCGTCGCAGGGCCTTCTGCTGATGCACGAGCTGCTGCACTACGCCAGCGGCGCGCGCGCGCCGATCGTGATGGCCAACGTCAACCGCACGGTGGCCTCGCCGTGGGCGTTCTGGCCCGACCAGACCGACAGCCTCGCGCAGCGCGACACCGGCTGGGTGCAGTACTACACCGAGAGCGCGCAGGAGTCGCTCGACACGGTGATCCAGTCGTTCCGCGTGGCCGAGAAGCTGCTGCTGCCGGTGATGATCAACCACGACGCCTTCTACGTCTCGCACGCGCTCGAGCCGGTGAGCGTGCCCGATCAGGCGCTGGTGGACGCGTACCTGCCCGCGTTCGCGCCGCCGCACCGCATCGACCCCGAGATGCCCGAGTCGTGGGGCAACGTGGTCTCGCAGGAGATGTTCAACCGCCACCGGCGCGCGATCGGCGACGCGATGGCGCAGGTGCCCGACGCGGCGCTCGAGGCCGACCGCGAGTGGAACCGCCTCACCGGGCGCGGCTGGGGGCTGGTGGAGCGCTACCGCTGCGAGGGCGCGAGCACGGTGGTCGTCACGATGGGGAGCATGTGCGGCACCGCGCGCGACGCGGTCGACCGGATGCGCGACGCGGGCCTCGCGGTGGGCCTCGTGAAGGTCCGGCTCTATCGCCCGCTGCCGGTCCAGGCGCTGCGCGCCGCGCTGGACGGCGTGGCCGAGGTGCTGGTGCTCGACCGCAACTATTCGCCGGGCCACGGCGGCGTGCTGCACCAGGAGCTGCTCGCGGCGCTGTACGGACTGCCGAGCCCGCCGCGCGTGCGCGGGCTGCTCGCCGGCGTGGGCGGGGTCAACGTCTCGCCGCAGCGCATCGCCGAATACGTGCGCGAGGCGGCGCTGGACGACAGCCCGCCCGACCCCGCGTCGATCTGGGTGAGGTGAACATCGTGATCAAGCTCGAACTCAACGAAGAAGCGGTCCTGTGCTCGGGCCACGCCGCCTGCCCCGGTTGCGTGGAGGCGCTGTCGGTGCGCCACGTGCTCGCCACGATCGGCACCAACGCGGTGGCCGTGGTGCCGCCCTCGTGCATGGCGATCATCGCCGGGCCGCAGCCCTACTCGTCGCTTCGCATTCCGGTCTACCAGCCCACGCTCGAGGCGAGCGCGGCGGCCGCCTCGGGGCTGCGCCGCGCGCTCGACGCGCAGGGCAAGCGCGACACGCAGGTGGTGGTGTTCGCCGGCGACGGGGGCACCTACGACATCGGCTTCCAGTGCCTGTCCTCGGCCGCCGAGCGCAACGAGGACTTCATCTACGTGTGCCTCGACAACGAGGGGTACATGAACACCGGCGCGCAGAAGTCGTCGTCCACGCCGCACTACGCGCGCACCGGTTCAACGCCCGCGGGCAAGACCTCGCGCAAGAAGAACCTCACCGAGATCATGGCCGCGCACGGCGTGCCGTACGTGGCAACCGCCTCGGTCGGGTTCCTCCCCGACCTCGTGCGCAAGGTGGAGAAAGCCAAGACGATGCGCGGCACGCGCATCCTCACGCTGCTCATTCCGTGCCTCGACGGCTGGGGCCTCCCGGACGACGGCGGCCTGCGCGCGGCGCGCTTCGCGGTGGAGTGCGGCGCGTTTCCGCTCTACGAGGTGGAGGACGGCACCCGCTACACGCTCAACCACCCGGCCAAGTCGCGGCCGGTTTCCGACTACCTCGCGCTGCAGCGGCGATACGCGCACATGACGCCCGAAGCGATCGTCGACCTGCAGGCCGAGATCGACGACGGCTGGGATCGGCTGGGGCGGCGAGTGGCGGCGAGCACGCGCGAGGCGGCGGCCGCTGTCTGAGCGCGCCCGCTAGCGCTGAAAGCGCCTGCGAGGCACCGGAGCGCCCGGCGTGCGGTGACGGAAGTTGATCCGCCCCTTGGTCAGGTCGTAGGGCGACATCTCGAGCGTGACCCGGTCGCCGGCGGTGATGCGGATGCGGTGCTTGCGGATCTTGCCGCAGGCGTAGGCGTTGACTTCAACGCCGTTCTCGAGCGTTACCCTGAATCGGGTCTGCGGCAAGACTTCGCTCACGACCCCGTCGAGTTCGATCAATTCTTCCTTGGCCATTCAATCTCCAGTTGCGACGAACCTGCGGGCCAGCAGCCCGCTTCCGTCTGGTTTTTACTGGTCAAGCGTACACGATCGCCGAAATCGCACCCTCGAACGCCTTTCTAGAACTCCCAGGCAACGCCGGCGCTGCCGAACGAACGGCCATTGCCGCGTCCCAGTCCGACGCTGAGCTTGAGTCCGTGGGCGACGGTCCAGCGCAGCCCGATCTGCTTGTCGGCGCCCGAGTGCTCCACGCCGAAGAGTTCGAAAGTAAGGCTCAGCGCGTCGCCCAAGGGGTGGTCGAGCCCCACGCCCCAGGTGCCCAGGCGCTCGCGAACGCCCCCTGATTTCGCCCAGGCCTGGCCCAGGTTCAGGTGCACGAGGTCTCCCGACGCGAAGGCCCAGGTCGCCAGCGCGGTGAGCGCCTGCGCGGTGCTCGTCTCGCGGCCGCCGGCGCGATCGTCTGTGCGCTCGCGTCCCAGTTCGAACTTGAGCCCCGCCGACAGGCCACGCTCGGACTGCAGCGGCACCCACTTGGCGGCCAAGCCCGCGCCGTCGATCCGGGCCGCGGGCGAGCTCGCGCGATCGCGCAGCCCGGCGAACCCGAGCTCGAGCTCGAGCTCGGGAACCGGCGCGAATCCGGCCGCGGCGTCCCAGCCGCGCAGCTTCGCGTCGCGCGACACGCCGAACTCGAGCTTGGCGCCGCCCTTCGCGAGCGTGCCGGCGTCGTCGACCGCCATCGGGCGCTCGGCGAGCGCGGGCGCGGGCGCGGACAGCGCGAGCACGGCGGCGGCCGTGGCCCCGATCGCGAGAAGTTGAGTCATTCGCCTCTCCCGTTCAAAGAAACCGTCGCGCGCGTCGCCAGGGCAGCTGCAGGCGACGCTCGCCGGCGCGTCGCGCGCGATCGCTCGGGCGGTCGCGGCGTTGCCCGAGGAAAAAAAAGGCCGGAGTTTCCTCCGGCCTTCGTCTGCTGTTTGGTGGAGCGGAGGAGGATCGAACTCCCGACCTTCGCATTGCGAACGCGACGCTCTCCCAGCTGAGCTACCGCCCCGAAAGACGCGAATTATAGCCCAAACGAGGGGGCCGATGGCGGCGGAGAAGGCGGTTGGCGGCGCCCCCCGCGCACGCGCCGGTGTCGCCGCCCCGCCGTTGTCGCTACAGTATCGGGGCGAGCGCCGGGGCACTGCCCGCCCGGCGCCTCTGGCGCACTGCCACCCACCACGGATCGGCCATGCAATACACCGAGGAATTCTGCAACCGCGAGTACGACAACCGCGCGCTCGTGCCCGAGTACGCGCAGCACTTCGCGCGCTGGAGCGAAGCCGCGCGCCACGCGCGCAGCGTGCACATGGTGCTGCTCGACCTGTACTACGGCCGAACATCCAACGAGTGCATCGACCTGTTCCCGGCGGCCGAGGCGCGCGGGCCGCTGCTCGTGTTCATTCACGGCGGCTACTGGCGCTCGCTCGAGAAGACCGACTTCTCGTGGGTGGCGCCGCCGTTCCTCGCGCGCGGCGTGAACGTGGCCGTGATCGACTACGACCTCGCGCCAGCGGTCTCGATACGCGAGATCACGATCCAGGTGCTGCGCGCGATCGAGTGGCTGTGGCGCGGCGCGCAGCGCTACGGCTTCGACCCCGAGCGCATCTACGTGAGCGGCCATTCGGCCGGAGGGCACCTCACCGCGATGGCGATGGCGGCGCAGTGGCCGAGGCTCGCCGCGGACCTCCCGGCGGACCTGGTCAAGGGCGGCGTGGCGGTGAGCGGCCTGTACGACCTCGAGCCGATCCGGCACGCGAGCTTTCTCAACGCGGACCTCAAGCTCGACGCGCGCTCGGCCTTCGAGGCGAGCCCGGCGTGGATGCCGCCCGCCACGCGCGCGCCGCTGATCACGGCGGTGGGCGGGCTGGAGAGCAGCGAGTTCCACCGCCAGAACCGGCTGATCGGGGAGCGCTGGGCCGCCAGCCTGAAGGCCGACGTGCCGCTGCCCGGGCGCAACCACTTCACCGCGGTGGACGCGCTGGCCGAGCCCGGCCACGCGCTGTTCGAGGCCGCCGTCGCGCTGTGCGGGGGCAAGTCCGCGGGCTGAGGCCCGGCTCAGAGCTTGAGCGCCCTGGGCAGCCAGAGGGTGAGGATCGGGAACGCGATCAGCACGAACATGCGCGCCACGTCGGCGGCCACGAAGGGCAGCACGCCGCGCCAGATCTCGGTGGTCTTCACGTCGGGCACCACCGAACTGAGCACGAAGATGTTCATTCCCACCGGCGGCGTGATCATGCTGATCTCGGCCACGCAAACGATCAGCACGCCGAACCAGATCGGGTCGAACCCGAGGTGCACGATCAGCGGGAAGAAGATCGGCACGGTGAGCAGGATCATCGACAGCGTTTCCATCACCATGCCGAGCACGACGTAGATCAGGCAGATCGCAACGATCACCGCGATGGGAGAGACGTCGAACGAGGTCACGAACGCCTTGAGGTCGTTGGGCAGGCTGGTGAAATTGAGGAAGTTGGCGAACACGGCCGCGCCGATCACGATCGTGAACAGCATCGCGGTGGTTCGGGCCGACTCCACGAGCACGTGAACCAGCGCCTTGAACGGCAGCTGCCTGCGCAGGAGCGCGAACAGGAAGCCGCCGAAGGCGCCCACGCCGGCCGCCTCGGGGGGGGTGAAGAAACCGCCGTACATCCCGCCGATCACGAGCAGGAACAGCACGAGCACGCCCCACACCTGCTTGAGGGCCTGCCAGCGCTCGGGCCACTGCGTGCGATCTCCGGGCGGCCCGTAGTGCGGGTTCTTCGCGGTGATGGCGACCGACGCGGCGATGTAGAAACCGACCGCGATCAGGCCCGGCACCACGCCGGCGGCGAACAGCGCGCCGATGCTGCTCTCGGTCATGATGCCGTAGATCACGAGGATCACCGACGGCGGGATCAGGATGCCCAGCGTGCCGCCCGCGCAGATCGACCCGGCGGCGAACGAGGGTTCGTAGTTGAACCTGCGCATCTCGGGCATCGACACGCGCGCCATCGTGGCGGTGGTGGCGATCGAGGAGCCGCAGATCG
This sequence comes from Burkholderiaceae bacterium, assembly GCA_036525975.1. GTDB lineage: Bacteria > Pseudomonadota > Gammaproteobacteria > Burkholderiales > Burkholderiaceae_E > Quisquiliibacterium. The sequence continues at coordinate 21,027 of DATCZK010000204.1, forward strand.
CGCCGAAGCCGGCGCAGGCCACGATCGTGGACATCGACAGCCCCGCGCGGCGATGGCCGATGAAGGCGTAGGCCGCCTGGTAGAGCTCGCGCGACATGCCGGCGCGCGTCACGAAGTTGCCCATCAGCACGAACAGCGGCACGACCGACAGCGTGTACGCGCCGATGTCGAGCACCTCGGTGGCTGCGGACGAGAACGCGGCGGGCCACGACCGCATCAATCCCAGGCCGATCACGCCCACCGCCGCCATCGCGATCGCGATCGGCACGCGCAGCAGCATCAGTACGAACATCGCGGCGAAGCCGAGCAAGCCCTCGAGCATCGCGAACGCCGCCTCAGGCTTGCTCGTGCGCCGGCGCCCGGGCGGGCGCTGCGCGCGCGATCAGGTAGACGTGCATCACCGCCGTGAGCGCGAGCATCAGCGCAACCATGAAGTGAAACGGCGCCAGCTCGATCTTCAGTTGCGCGGTGTTGTCGCCGAACTCGACGGTGCGCTGCGCGCGCTGCCAGACCAGCCACGCCGCGCCCAGCAGCATCGCCGCGCACAGCCCGTTGGACAGGCGATGCTGCCAGACCCGCGCGGCGGGGCTCATCGCGCGGTCGAGCAGGTCGAACACCACGTGCTCCCCGCGCAACGACGTGAGCGGGAGCGCGATGAAGATCAGCACGAGCATCAGCAACTCGGTGAGCTCGAAACTGCCGATGATCGAGTTGTCGAAGAACTTCCTGCCCACGACGTCCGCGAAGGTGAGCGCCATCATCGCGAACAGCGACGCCGCGGCGACGTAACCGAGCACCCTCTCGAGCGCGCGCATCGGTTTCCTCCTGGGTACGCGGAACCCTGCAAACGATCAGGTCGGCGGCACGCCGGCCACGTGGATCTCGGCCGAAGCGACCGGCGCGACCGCGCGCGCCCGCCGCCCGGCCTTGATCTCACTGGAGCTTCTTGACCTCGGCCCGGAACTCCTTGAGCACGGCGTCGGCGTTGGCGAGGCCCTTGGCCTTCGCGTCCGCCACCCACTTCTTCTCGATGCCGGACGTCCTGGAGGCCACCTCGTCGACGAAAGCCTTGGAGGCCTTGATCGACTGCACGCCCGCGGCCTGCATGAACGCCTGCCCGCGGATGTCGTTCTTGTCCCAGGACCTGCCGAACAGGCGAGCCGCGTGCTCGCCCGAGAGCTTCGCGATCGCGTCCTGGTCCTGCTTGGGAAGCTTGTTCCAGGTGGCGGGGTTCATCACGAACGCGAAGCTCGTGTTGTACAGCCCGCCCGGGAGGATGGTCTGGTGCCTGACCAGTTTCTCGAGCTTGAACGACTCGATCGACTCGGACGGGAACAGCACGCCGTCCATCACGCCCGACGAGAGCAGCTCGTAGGACGCCGGCGCGGGCTTGAGCGTGGCGTTCATCCCCAGCGCCTTCGTGATCTCGATGATCACGCCGCCGCCGATGCGGAACTTCAGCCCCGCGAGGTCGGCCACGGAGTCCACCTTCTGCTTGGTGTTGTAGATGTGCCCGGGGCCGTGCGTGAAGACCGTGATCACCCTGAGCCCGCGATGCTCGTCGAGCTTGGCGAGGTGCTTCTCGTAGATCCGCTGGTAGGCGACCGAGGTGGCCTCGGCCGAATCGCCGGTGAAGGGCAGCTCCGCCATCGACGTGTACAGGTACCGGCCCGGCGTGTAGCCGTGCACGCTGTACGACACGTCGGCCAGGCCGTCGCGAACCGCGTCGAAGGTTCCGGGCGGCGCCGTGACCGGCTTGGGCAGGATGTTGCACTTCACGCGGTTCGAGGTGGCCGCGGCCACCTCGTCGCACCACGCGGCCTGCGTCTGCGAGAGCAGGTGCGAGGGCGGAAGCCAGCTCGACACGGTGAGCGTGACCTGGGCTTGCGCACCCAGCGCGGCACCTGCGAGCGCGGCACCGATCAACAACTTGTTCCTCATCTTTGTCTCCTTGAATCCGGTCTGGGCCAGTTACGACGATTTGCGCCGGTCAGTATAACGCCCGGATTCCGCCCTGGATCACGATCCGGATCAAGTCATCGGCTCCAAGAAAGAAAAAAGGCGCACATCGCTGTGCGCCCCAAGAAAGGGCAGCTTGGCTGCCTCTCCTCCTCCTCCTCGATCTCTCGGGCCGGATCGCCCGTCGCCCGAACTGCCCAAATGCTAAACAAACGCCGGGCGAGCGTCCAGACGAATGGCTTAGGGGTTTGCCCTTAGCCCGACGCCGGGCGCGGGCCTCATCGCGCGCGGTCGACCCAGGCGAGCAGCCCCAGCGCAAGCGCCACTGCCACGAGGCTCGGCACGCTGGCCGCCAGCCAGGCCGGCCAGGTGTTGAGCAGCCCCAGGTGCGAGAAAAGGCTGTTGAGGAAGTGGAAGGCCACGCCCAGCATGATCCCGGCGAAGACCTTGTAGCCGGTGCCGCCGGCGCGCGCCTGCAGATAGCCGAACGGGAGCGCGAGCGCCAGCATCACGATCACGGCCAGCGGGTAGACGAGCTTCTTCCACAGCGCGATCTCGTAGCGGTTCGCCTGCTGCTGGTTCTCCCGAAGGTGTTGCACGTACTGCGAGAGCGCCCAGGCCGACATGCGCTCGGGCACGAGCACCAGCACCCCGAGCAGGTCGGGGTTCAGTTCGGAGGGCCAGGCAAGGGCGGATTCGCGCGAGCGCTCGGCGCGCAACGCCACCGTGTTCCCGGCCACCGTGACGCGCGAGAACACGGTGCGCTCCACCTCCTCGAGCCGCCAGGCGCCGGGCGGGCTGAAACGACCCGCGCGCGCCTCGAGGATCTCCACCAGCCGCAGTTCCCGGTCGAACTCGAACACGCGCAGGCCGCGCATCGACGCGTCGGGGGCGAGCTCGCCGATGTTCACGAAACGCGTGCGCAGCGCCGCTCCCGAGGGCTCCTTGACGGCGTCCTTCACCCAGAGCCCGGAGCGGTACTGCCCGCCGATCGCGCCGCCGATCGCGCCCAGGCGCACGGTCTGAGCGAGCTTCTCGCTCTGCGGCGTGATCAGCTCGCCCACGCCCGCGGTGGCCAGCGCGAGCCACGCGCCCACGCTCGCGATCGCCGCCAGCGCCTGCCTGCGCCCCAGCCCCGACGCGCGCATCGCGGTGAACTCCGAGTGCGTGGCGAACTGCGAGAGCGCGAATATCGTGCCGATCAGCGCCGCGATCGGCATCAGCTCGTAGACCCGCCCCGGCAGCCCGAGCGCCACCACGGCCACCGCGTGCTGCAGTTCGTAGCCGCCGCGGCCGAGGTCGTCGAGCTCGTTGATGAAGTCGAAGAAGGCGAACAGCGCGAGAAAACCGGCGAGCACGAACACGACCGCGGCGAGGATCTCGCGTCGCAGGTACCGGCCGATCGTCTTCACGCGCGCGCCCCGCGCAGCCGCAAGCCGGGCCGCGCGATCCTGATGCGTCGCCAGTAGAGCAAGGCCGTGAACGAGAGCAGAACGGCGTGGATCAGCCACACCCCGAGCGCGAACGACACCTTGCCCTGCCCGACCCAGGCCTGCGTGAGCGAGAGCACGTTGCTGTAGGTGACGTAGATCAGCAGCGCGACGATCAGGTTGATCGAGCGCCCCACGCGCGGGTTGATCGACGACAGCGGAATCGCCAGCAGCGCCAGCGCGAGCGCCGAGACGGGCAGCCCGATGCGCCAGACGAGCTCGCCCTGGTTGCGGGGCGTGGCGTCGGCCAGCAGCTCGAGCGTGGTCTTGATCTTGGTGGAGTCGTCGCGAAGGTCGGTCACGCGCGGCTCGAGCCGAAGCCCGTAGCGCTCGAACTCCATCACCCTGAACGCCGGCGCGGCGCGCTCCCCGTCGTATCGCCGCCCCTTCTCGAGGATGAGGAAGCGCTCGCCGTTCTCCCGGGTCTCGATCCTTCCCGAGGCGGCCGCAACGATCGAGATGCGCTCGCCGCTGCGCTGCGTGACGAAGACGTTGCTCACCGTCTGCTCGTCTTCGCTCAGCGCCTCCACGAAGAACACGCGGTCGGCCGACGCCGACTCGCGAAACTGCCCGGCCGAGAGCTGGGAGACGTCCTCGCGCTGCGCGAAACGCTGCTTGTACTCGCTGCTCTGCCGATTCGCCCACGGCGAGACGACGAAGCTGAGCACGGCGATCAGCACCACGAACGGCGCCGCGAAGCCGAGCACGGGCCGCATCCAGTGCAGCAGGCTCTGCCCGCTCGCGAACCAGATCACCATCTCCGAGTCGCGGTAGGCGCGCGTGATCGCGATCAGCACCGAGACGTACAGCGTGAGCACGAGCAGCACCGGGAGCGCGTTGATCGCCGAGAACACGATCAGCGGGATCAGGCTCGCGGTGTCGGCCTTCCCGCTCGCCGCGCGCCCCAGCATCCGGATCACGGTGGTCGTGACCAGGATCGTGAACAGCGTGGCGAACACCACCCCCGCCAGGTTGGCGAGCTCGCGGCGCATCGACTTCTTGAAGATCATTGCCAGTGCTGTAGGGTGGGGTGGCCGGGCATCGGCGCCCCGCGCACGATAACCCGGATCGTATAATTCGTGCGCCCAAGACCCGAGGAGGGTGCAATGCGATTCATTGTAAAGACGGCTGACCCCGGCGCGCTGCGCGCCGGATGCGTGATCGTTCCGGTGCTCGCCAAGTCCAGGCTCGGCTCGGCCGGCGCGGCGATCGACGCGGCGCTCGGCGGGCTGATCGCGAAGGCGCTCGCGCGCGGCGACCTCGCGCCCAGGGCCGGGGCGACGCTGCTGCTCTACGGCGACGACCGGACCGCGTCGCGGGTCGTGCTCGTGTCGATGGGCGGCGAGGCGAAGATCTCCGACAAGACCTTCCGCGAAGCCTCGCTCGCGGCCATGCGCCAGGCGGGCACCGTGGCCGCCGCGGAGGTGGCGAGCGCGCTGCACGAGGTGGCGGTGGAGAACCGCGACACGGCCTGGCAGCTTCGCATGCAGGTGCTCGCGGCCCGCCAGAACGCCTACCGCTTCGAGTCGCTGAAGTCCAAGAAGGGCAACGACCGCGTGCACACCGGCACGCTCGCGTTCCTGGTGGGCGCGAAGCAGGCCGCACAGGCGCGCCGCGCGGTTGCGCAGGCGGCGGCGATCGCCAACGGCGTCGACCTCGCCAAGGATCTGGGCAACCTGCCGGGCAACGTGTGCACCCCCTCGCACCTGGCCAGGGCGGCGCGCTCGCTCGGGCGCGAGTTCAAGCTCAAGGTGCAGGTGCTCGAGCGCCGGCAGATGCAGGCGCTCAAGATGGGCGCGCTGCTCGCGGTGGCGCAGGGCTCCGACGAGCCGCCCAAGCTGATCGTGATGCAATACCGCGGCGCGCCTGCCGGGGAGCGCCCGGTGGTGCTCGTGGGCAAGGGCATCACCTTCGACACCGGCGGGATCTCGATCAAGCCGGCGCCGGAAATGGACGAGATGAAGTTCGACATGAGCGGCGCCGCCTCGGTGCTCGGCACGATGCGCGCGGTGGCCGAGATGAAGCTCGCGCTCAACGTCGTGGGCGTGATCCCGACCTGCGAGAACATGCCCTCGGGGCGCGCGATCAAGCCCGGCGACATCGTCACCAGCATGTCGGGCCAGACCGTGGAGATCCTGAACACCGACGCCGAGGGCCGGCTGATCCTGTGCGACGCGCTCACCTACGTGGAGCGCTTCAAGCCGGCCGCGGTGATCGACATCGCCACGCTCACCGGCGCGTGCGTGATCGCGCTCGGGCACCACAACAGCGGCATGTTCACGATGAGCGACGCGCTCGCCGAGCAGCTCGGCGCGGCCGGGCGCGAGATGGCCGACCCGTGCTGGCGCATGCCGCTCGACGAGGAATACCAGGAGGCGCTGAAGTCGCCCTTTGCCGACATGGCCAACGTGGGCGGGCGCCCCGGCGGCGCCGTGACCGCGGCGTGCTTCCTCGCGCGCTTCACGAAGGCCTACGAGTGGGCGCACCTCGACATCGCCGGCACCGCCTGGCGCTCGGGGGCGAACAAGGGCTCGAGCGGCAGGCCGGTGCCGCTGCTCGCCGGCTTCCTCGCGGCTCGCGCGCGGCGATGACGCGCGTCGACTTCCACGTCAACGCGCCCGACAAGCTGCACTACTGCGCCCGGCTCGTTCGCAAGATCTACCGCGCCGGGCACAAGGTCGTGGTGTTCGGCGAGCCGTCGGCGATCGCCGAGTTCGACCGGATGCTCTGGACTTTCTCGGCGCTGGAGTTCATCCCCCACGTGGGGGCCGGCGACCCGCTCGCCGCGCGCACGCCCGTGCTGCTCGCGAGCGAAGCCTGCGACACGCCGCATGCCGACGTGCTCGTGAACCTGGGCGCGAGCACGCCCGCCTTCTTCAGCCGCTTCGAGCGGCTGATCGAGGTGGTCGACGGCGGCGATGCCGAGCGCGCGAGCGCGCGCGAACGCTGGCGTTTCTACAAGGACCGCGGCTATGCTGTGGACAGCCACGACCTGGGGGGAACATGAGCGAAGCGCGCGAAGGCGTCGCCACCGGGGCAAACGCGCGGGGGGCGCAGGATGCGCGATCGGATGCGTCGATCCCGATGCTCACCGAGATCATCCGCGGGCCGGGCGACGTTCGCGAGCCGCTGCCTGCGGCGCTCGACCACGTGCAGTGGGCCGAGCTGGCCGCGCGCGTGCGCGACGACGTGCTCTCGCGCCTGGCGCGCCACTCCGACGCGATCCTCGCCGCCGAAATGCGAGCGTCGCTCGCGCTCGCGCTCGAGCGCACGCTGGGCCAGCTCGGCGACGAGCTGCACGACGCGATGTCGCGGCTGGTGCGCGACCTGGTCGCCCGCGCGGTGGACGACGAAATCACCCGGCTGCACGACGAAATCGCGCGGCAAGCGCCGCCCGCCGGCGCGGGCCCCGACTGATGCGGCCGTTATAATCCTCCGCTCGTTCACGCACGCGGCGGCCCGGATCGTGGCTGCCCGACAACACCCGCAAAGATGAATCCTTCGCCCGCAGCGAGTGACTCGGACGCACTCGCGAAGAGTTTCGAGCCGCACGAGATCGAAGCCCTGTGGTACCCGCTCTGGGAGTCGCGCGGCTACTTCGCCGCGGGCGAGCGCCCCGGCGCGCGCGCGTTCTGCATCCAGCTGCCGCCGCCCAACGTGACGGGCACGCTGCACATGGGCCACGCCTTCAACCAGACCGTGATGGACGCGCTCACCCGCTATCACCGGATGCGCGGCGAGAACACGCTGTGGCTGCCGGGCACCGATCACGCCGGCATCGCCACGCAGATCGTGGTCGAGCGCCAGCTCGACGCCAGGGGCGTCTCGCGCCACGACATGGGGCGCGCGCAGTTCGTGGAGAAGGTCTGGGAGTGGAAGCAGTCCTCGGGCGCCACGATCACGCGGCAGATGCGCCGCATGGGCGCGTCCACCGACTGGTCTCTCGAGTACTTCACGATGGACCCGACGCTGTCGGAAGTGGTGAAGGAAGTGTTCGTTCGCCTCTACGAGCAGGGGCTGATCTACCGGGGCCAGCGTCTCGTGAACTGGGATCCGAAACTGCTCACCGCGGTCTCCGACCTGGAGGTGGCGAGCGAGGAGGAAGACGGCAGCCTGTGGCAGATCCGTTACCCGCTCGCCGACGGCACCGGGCACCTCACCGTGGCCACCACCCGGCCCGAGACGATGCTGGGCGACACCGCCGTGATGGTGCACCCCGAAGACGAGCGCTACGCCGCGCTGGTGGGAAAGACGGTGCGCCTGCCGCTCACCGCAGAGGGCGACCCGACCGATCCGGCCGGCTGGCGCGAGATCCCGGTGATCGCCGACGCCTACGTCGACCGCGAGTTCGGCACCGGCGCCGTCAAGGTCACGCCGGCGCACGATTTCAACGACTACGCGGTGGGCCAGCGCCACGGCCTGCCGCTCGTGGGCGTGCTCACGCTCGACGCGAAGATCAACGACAACGCGCCCGCGAGGTATCGCGGCCTCGACCGCTTCGAGGCCCGCCGGCGCGTGGTGGCCGACCTCGAGGCCGCGGGGCTGCTCGAGTCGGTCAAGCCGCACCGGATGGTCGTGCCGCGCGGCGATCGCACCCACGAGGTGATCGAGCCGATGCTCACCGACCAGTGGTTCGTGGCGCTCTCCAGGCCCGCGCCGCAAGGCAGCCTCTTTCCCGGCAAGAGCATCGCGCAGAAGTCGCTCGACGTGGTGGCCGACGGCTCGATCCGCTTCGTGCCCGAGAGCTGGACCGCAACCTACAACCACTGGCTGGAGAACATCCAGGACTGGTGCATCTCGCGCCAGTTGTGGTGGGGGCACCAGATCCCGGCCTGGTACAAGGCCGACGAGGGCGGCCACGCGATCCACGACGGCACGGTGTTCGTGGCGCGAAGCGAGGCCGATGCGCGCGCGCAGGCGCTGGCGGCGGGCTGGGGCGGCGCGCTCGCGCGCGACGAAGACGTGCTCGACACCTGGTTCTCCTCGGCGCTGGTGCCGTTCTCCACGCTGGTCGAGCCCGGCGAACCCTTCGGCGCCGACGGCAAGCCGGCGCTGCGCCCCGAACTGGCGCAGTACATGCCCTCCTCGGTGCTGGTCACGGGCTTCGACATCATCTTCTTCTGGGTTGCGCGCATGGTGATGATGACCACGCACTTCACCGGCAGGGTGCCCTTCGAGCACGTCTACGTGCACGCCCTGGTGCGCGACGCCGAAGGCCAGAAGATGTCCAAGAGCAAGGGCAACACGCTCGACCCGATCGACCTGATCGACGGCGTCTCGCTGGAAACCCTGCTCGAGAAGCGCACCACCGGCCTGATGAACCCGAAGCAGGCCGACGCGATCGCGAAACGCACGCGCAGGGAGTTCCCGCAGGGAATCCCGGCCTTCGGCGCCGACGCGCTGCGCTTTACCTTCGCCTCGCTCGCCAGCCCCGGGCGCAACATCAACTTCGACCTCGGGCGCTGCGAGGGCTACCGCAATTTCTGCAACAAGCTGTGGAACGCGACGCGCTTCGTGCTGATGAACTGCGAGGGGCGCGACGCGCACGCGATGGGGATCGGCGCGCACAGCGCCGAGCAGTGCGCGCCCGGCGGCTACCTCGACTTCTCCACCGCCGACCGCTGGATCGTCTCGCAGCTGCAGCGCTGCGAGGCCGAGGTGGAGCGCCACTTCGCGGAGTACCGCTTCGACCAGATCGCGCGCGCGATCTACGAGTTCGTCTGGAACGAGTACTGCGACTGGTACCTCGAGCTGGCCAAGGTGCAGCTGCACTCGGGCGACGCCGCGCGCGAGCGCGCCACCCGCCGCACGCTGATTCGCGTGCTCGAGGCCACGCTGCGGCTCGCGCACCCGCTGATGCCGTTCATCACCGAGGCGCTGTGGCAGAAGGTGGCGCCGCTCGCGGGGCGCTACGGCGAGGCCGGCGCGCTGGCGCTCGAGGGCGGCGCGCTCGCCGAGGCGCTGGCCGAGCGACGCCACTCGATCATGACCCAGCCCTACCCGCGGGCCGAGACCGCGAAGATCGACGAGGCCGCGATCGCCTGGACGGTCGAGCTCAAGGCGCTGGTGGACGCGTGCCGCGCGCTGCGCGGGGAGATGGGCATCTCGCCGGCGCAGCGCCTGCCGCTGGTGGCGGTGGGCGACGCGGCGCGGCTCGAGAGCTTCGCGCCCTACCTGCAGGCGCTCGCGAAGCTCTCCGCGGTGCAGGTTGCCGGCGCGCTTCCTGCCGGCTCGCTCGCGCCGGTGCAGGTGGTGGGCGAGACGCGGCTGATGCTCAGGGTGGAGATCGACCCCGCCGCCGAGCGCGAGCGCATGGACAAGGAGATCGCGCGCGTGTCGGGCGAAGCGGACAAGGCGCGGGCCAAGCTGGCCAACCCGAGCTTCGTCGAGCGCGCGCCGGCCGCGGTGGTGGAGCAGGAGCGCGCGCGACTCGCGGCGTTCGAGGCCACGCTCGCGCAACTGGCCGAGCAGCGCGCGCGGCTGGGGTGAGCGAGGCAAACGAGTGAGCCTCGAGACCTGGCTCGCGTTCTTCGCGGCGTCCTGGCTGATCAGCATCTCGCCGGGCGCGGGCGCGGTCTACGCGATGACCTGCGGGCTCAATCACGGCTTCGCGCGCGGCTACGTGGGCACCGTGGGCCTGATCGCCGGGATCATGACCTCGCTGGTCGTGGTCGCGATCGGGCTGGGCGCGCTGCTGGCGGCGTCTTCGACGGCGTTCGAGGTCGTGAAGTGGTGCGGCGTGGCGTACCTGCTGTGGGTGGGCGTTGCGCAGTGGCGCGAAGGCGCGGCGCGGCTCGAGGCGCCCGCCGCCCCGCGCCGCTACTCGGCGCGCGCGATGATCGCCAAGGGTTGGGCGCTCAACGCCCTGAACCCGAAGGGAATCCTGTTCATGCTCGCGGTGGTGCCGCAGTTCGTCGATCCCGGCGCGCCCCAGGTCGCGCAGTACGCAACGATCGCCGCAACGCTCGCCTTCACCGACATCGTCGTGATGGCCGCCTACACGGCGCTCGCCGCGCGAGTGCTCGCCACGCTGCGTTCGGCCGCGCACCGCCGGCTGATGAATCGCGCGTTCGGTGCGCTGTTCGTGGCCGCCGCGGCGCTGCTCGCCGGGTTCAGGCGCGCCGCCTGAGACCGCGGGGCGCCGGCGACCGGGCGCGCGCTCAGCCCGCGCTGGTGTAGCCGCCGTCGACCAGCATCACCGTGCCCGACATGTAGCGCGCGGCGTCCGAGCACAGGAACAGGATCGGGTCGGCGATCTCGTCGGGTTCGGCCCAGCGCCCCATCGGGATGCGCGCCATGATCAGCGCGTTGCGCTGGGCGTCCTCGCGCGCGCCGCGCGACAGGTTCGTGATCACCCAGCCGGGCGCCACGGCATTGACGCGGATGCCGTCGGCCGCGTAGGCGCAGGCGAGCGACATCGTGAGGTTGCGCACCGCGCCCTTGGAAGCCGAGTAGGCCGGCTGGCGGGGGCCTCCGAAGAACGACATCACCGAACCCACGAACACGATCGCGCCGCGGCTCGCGCGCAGCAGCGGCCGCGCGGCCGCGCTCACGCGCATGCCCCCCGAGAGGTTCACGTCGATCACCTGGTCGAACACGTCGGGGTCGTGCTCGGCGTCGCGGCGGATCGTGCCCGCGGAGTTGACGACGAAGTCGAGCGTGCGCAAGCGCCCGAGCAGCGCGTCGACCGCGCCCCGGTCGGTCACGTCGAGCGGCTCGATCTCGATGCCCTCGAAGCGCGCGTCGCCGCGCGCTGCCGTCAGTTCCTCCACGGTGAGCCCGCACGCGATCACGCTGGCGCCCGCGCGCTTGAACGCGAGGCTGGTGGCCGCGCCGATTCCCGACACCCCGCCCGTAACCAGAACCGTTCGCCCGGAAAAATCGAACCGCGTCGTCATTCTGTTCACCCCGTTCGCCTCGCGCGCAGCGCCGACGCGCCGCCCATGCCCGACATCACCGCCATGCCCCAGAACAACGGCGCGAACAGGAAGCTGCCCGAGAGGAAGGTTCCCAGCAGGCTGCCCACCGAGCCGAACACCGTGGGCAGCACGGTCTGCGTGCCGTTGACCATGGTCATGCGCAGCCCCACCGCCTCGCCGATCCGCCCTGGGGGCGTGACCCGGTGCAGCAGCGACATCACCGCCGGCTGCCCCACGCCCAGGCCCAGCCCGAGCACGAACGACAGCACGATCAGCCCATGGTGCCCGGTGACGAGCGGAAACACCAGGTACACGCCGGCCGCGACCACCTGGACGATGCCGATCATCTGCCACTCGCTGAGCCGGTCGACGAACAGCGGAAGCGCCACCCTCACGAGGAAGGTTGCGGCCGAGAACGCCGCGAGCACGAAACCGATCTGGCTCGCGGTGAGGCCGATGTTCGAGCCCTGCACCGGCACCAGGAACATGAACAGGTCCCACAGGCTGGAGATCATCACGATCGCCACGTAGAGCCGGCGCAGCTCCGGCGTCTCGAGCAGGTCGAACACGCGGGCGTTGAGCGGCCTCGCAGGGGCCGAGATCGGGGCGCGCCCGTCGAAGCGCCACCGCCACTTGAGCAGCGCGAAAGCGGTTGCGATCAGCAGCGCGGAGGCGATGAACGAAGCGGCGAACGAGGCGTCGTGGCCGACCGAGTCGATCAGGTGCCCGGCCATGATCGGGCCGCAGAAGGCCGACACCGAGAACCCCACCGCGAGCAGGCCGAAGTTGCGCATCCGCGCCGAGTCGTCGCCCAGCTCGCCGGTGAGCTTCTGCACGCTCATGTGAAACAGCAGGAAGCCCACGCCCGTGCTCACGCTGTTGACGTACAGCGCCGGCAGCGACAGCCACAGCGTGGGCACGATGAACGCCACCCCGAGCGTGATCGCCCCGAGCAGCATCGGGATCCGCGTGCCCACGCGGTCGATCCAGCGCCCGATCGACACCGACAGGAGCATCGGCAGCAGCGCGTACAGCGACAGCAGCATGCCCACGACGTACGTGGGCGCCTGCAGGTGGATGGCCGCCAGCGTGACCGTCATGCGGCTCGCGGTGAACGCGGTGTGGCTGATCACGGCGAGCGTGACCACGGCGAACATCGTCGCCCCGCGCTGGCCCCGGAACAACAGCGGGCGTTCGTCTTCTATGCTGCGCTCCCGTTCGCGGGCTCAGGCCCGCTGCTCGACCCAGCCGCGAACCGCTTCGAGCGCGCCGGGCAGCTTCGCCGGGTCGGTGCCGCCGGCCTGCGCCATGTCCGGGCGCCCCCCGCCCTTGCCGCCGACCTGCTGCGCGACGAAGTTCACCAGCTCGCCCGCCTTGACGCGCCCGACGGCGTCGGCGGTGACCCCTGCGATCAGCGTCACGCGCGCGCCTTCCACCGAGGCGAGCACGATCGCCGCGGTCTTGAGCTTGTCCTTGAGCTTGTCCATGGTCTCGCGCAGCTGCTTCGCGTCGGCCCCGTCGAGCGCCGCGGCCAGCACGCGGATCCCCTTCACGTCCACCGCGAGCGAGGCGAGGTCGTCGCCCTGCGAGGAGGCCATCCGGGACTTCACGCGCGCGAGCTCCTTCTCGAGCGCGCGCGCGTTGTCGATCAGCTGCGAAACCTTTTGCGCGAGCTCGGACGCCGGCGCCTTGGCGAGCGCCGCCACCTCGGCGAGCCTGGCCGAGAGCTGCTGCACCCACGCGAGCGCGTTCTCCCCGGTGACGGCCTCCACGCGACGGATGCCCGCCGCGACGCCCCCCTCGGAGACGACCTTGAACAGGCCGATGTCGCCGGTGCGCGCAACGTGCGTGCCGCCGCACAGTTCGCGCGAGGAGCCGATGTCGAGCACGCGCACCGTCTCGCCGTACTTCTCGCCAAAGAGCGCCACCGCCCCGCCCCTGACCGCGTCGTCGAAGGCCATCACCTCGGCGCGAACCCCGTCGTTGGCGAGGATCTCGCGATTGACGATCTCCTCCACCCGGCGGATCTCGTCGTCGGTGAGCGGGGCGTCGTGGCTGAAGTCGAAGCGGGTCTTGTCGGCGTCGACCAGCGAGCCCTTCTGCTGCACGTGCGCGCCGAGCACCTCGCGCAGCGCCTTGTGCATCAGGTGCGTGGCCGAGTGGTTGCGCATCGTGCGCGCGCGCAGCACGGCGTCGACGCGCGCGTGCACCTTGTCGCCCACGCGCAGCGCCCCCGCCTTCAGCTCGCCCGCGTGCCCGAACACGTCGGACTGGATCTTGCTCGTGTCGCGCACCGCGAACAGCGTCGCGCGGTCGTCGCCGGCCGTGATCTCGCCGCGGTCGCCGACCTGGCCGCCCGACTCGGCGTAGAACGGCGTGGTGTCGAGCACCACCACGGCCTGCTGGCCGGCCGCGATCGCGTCCACCGCCGTGCCCTCGAGGTAGAGCGCGGCAACGCGCGCGTCGGCCGCGATCGTGTCGTAGCCCACGAAGTCGGTGCGCGCGCCGTCGTAGGCGAGCGTGTCGCCCGCGCGGAACTTCCCGGCCGCGCGCGCCTGGTCGCGCTGGCGCTGCATCGCCGCGTCGAACCCGGCCGAGTCCACCCCCACCCCGCGCTCGCGGCACACGTCGGCGGTGAGGTCGAGCGGAAAGCCGTAGGTGTCGTAGAGCTTGAACGCGGTCTCGCCGTCGAGCTGCTTCGTGCCGCCGGCGAGCGCCGACTCGAGGATGCCCATCCCGTGCGCGAGCGTCTCGCCGAAGCGCTCCTCCTCGTGGCGCAGCACGTCGGCGACGCGCGCGCTGGTTGCGCGAAGCTCCGGGTAGGCGTCGCCCATCGCGCGGTCGAGGTCGGCCACGAGGCGGTGGAAGAACGGCTCGGTGCGCCCGAGCTTGTAGCCGTGGCGCAACGCGCGCCGGATGATCCGGCGCAGCACGTAGCCGCGCCCCTCGTTGCCGGGAATCACGCCGTCCACGACCAGGAAGGCGCAGGCGCGGATGTGGTCCGCGATCACGCGCAGCGAGGGGCTCGCGAGGTCGGCGGCCCCGGTCTCGCGCGCCGCCGCGGCGATCAGGTCGCGAAAGAGGTCGATCTCGTAGTTGCTGTGCACGTGCTGGAGGACGGCGGCGAGGCGCTCGAGGCCCATGCCGGTGTCCACGCAGGGCTTGGGCAGCGGCGTGAGCACGCCCGCATCGTCGCGCTCGAACTGCATGAACACGAGGTTCCAGATCTCGATGTAGCGGTCGCCGTCCTCGCCGGGGCTCCCCGGGGGACCGCCCTCGACCTCCGGGCCGTGGTCGTAGAAGATCTCGGAGCACGGGCCGCACGGGCCGGTGTCGGCCATCTGCCAGAAATTGTCCGACGCGTAGCGCGCGCCCTTGTTGTCGCCGATGCGCACGATGCGCTCGGGCGGCACGCCCACCTCGTCGGCCCAGATCGCGTGGGCCTCGTCGTCCTCGGCGTAGACCGTGACCCACAGGCGCTCGGCCGGCAGGCCGTAGACCCCGGTGAGCAGCTCCCAGGCGTAGGCGATCGCGTCGCGCTTGAAGTAGTCGCCGAACGAGAAGTTGCCCAGCATCTCGAAGAACGTGTGGTGGCGCGCCGTGTAGCCCACGTTCTCGAGGTCGTTGTGCTTGCCGCCGGCGCGCACGCAGCGCTGCGACGTGGTGGCGCGGCGGTAGGCGCGCTGCTCCTTGCCCAGGAACACGTCCTTGAACTGCACCATGCCGCTGTTGGTGAACAGCAGCGTGGGATCGTTGCCCGGCACCAGCGGGCTCGATGCAACGATCGTGTGGCCCTTCGATTCGAAGAACCTGAGGAACTTCTCGCGGATCTCGGACGACTTCATTGGCGGCGGCTCTGCGGCGGAATCCGCGATTTTACCGAAGAAGCCGCGAACGCCCCCGCGCGGCGCCCGGGCGCGTCCGGTGCGGTGGGTTCGCCCACGCGCGACCGCGGGGCGTCCGCCCCCGCGCGATCGCGCGCGAGACGGCGCCCGGCCAAATCGTGTACCTTGCGCACTCCGCGAAACCGAAACGAAACGATGAACGCAGCGCTCGAAGGCATCCGCGTCCTCGACCTCACCCGCGTGCTCGCCGGCCCGTGGTGCGCGCAGAATCTCGCCGACCTCGGCGCCGAGGTGATCAAGGTGGAGCGCCCCGGCGCGGGCGACGACACGCGCGGCTGGGGCCCCCCGTTCCTGCGCCGGCGCGACGGCGAGGAGACCCCCGACGCCGCCTACTACCTCGCGGCCAACCGCGGCAAGAAGTCGGTGGCGATCGACATCAGCACCGCCCCCGGCCAGGCGGCGATCCGCGAGCTGGCCGCGATCAGCGACGTCGTGCTCGAGAACTACAAGGTGGGCCAGCTGAAGAAGTACGGGCTCGACTACGCATCGCTTCGCGAGGTCAATCCGCGGCTGGTCTACTGCTCGATCACCGGATTCGGCCAGACCGGGCCATGGTCGCACCGGGCCGGGTACGACTTCATCATCCAGGGCGCCGGAGGCCTGATGTCGGTGACCGGCGAGGCGGACGACCAGCCCGGCGGCGGGCCGCAGAAGGTGGGGGTCGCGGTCGCCGACCTGATGACCGGGATGTACGCCACGCAGGCGGTGCTCGCGGCGCTGTTTCACCGCGAGCGCGGCGGCGAGGGGCAGTACATCGACATGGCGCTGCTCGACGTGCAGGTGGCGATGCTCGCGAACATGAACACCAACTACCTGGTGAGCGGCAAGGTGCCGCACCGCTGGGGCAACGCGCACCCGAACCTGGTGCCCTACCAGACCTTCAAGGCGAGCGACGGCTGGATCATCGTGGCCGCCGGCAACGACGAGCAGTACCGGCGGCTGTGCGAGGCCGGCGGGAGGCTCGACCTGTTCACCGACCCGCGCTTTCGGCGGATGCGCGACCGCATCACCAACCGCGAGGCGCTGGTGCCGCTGCTCGCCGAGATGATCGCGACCCGGCCCAGCGACCGCTGGATCGGCGACCTCGAGGCCGCCGGCGTGCCCTGCGGCGCGATCAACGACCTGGCGCACGTGTTCGAGCTCCCGCAGGTGCGATCGCGCGGATTGCGCGTGGACATCGAGCGCGAGGACAGCGGCCCGATTCCGCTCGTGGGCAGCCCGATGCGGCTGTCGGCCACGCCGGTGCGCTATTCGCTGCCGCCGCCGCGGCTGGGCGAGCACACGGCGCAGGTGCTGGGCGATCTGCTGGGATACGACGCGCGCAGGATCGCCGAAGTCTCGGCACCCGGAAAAGCGGACTGAAGCGGGCGTTGGAATCGGCGCGCCGCCGCGTCATAATCGCCGCTTTCGCGCCGCCTGGAGGAGCCCGATGAGAGTGCGCAACCACCGCGACATGTGGGCCGGGGTGATGTTCTTCGCCTTCGGCGTCGTGTTCATGGTCCTCTCGCAGCAGTACCAGATGGGCACGGCCGCGCGCATGGGGCCGGCCTACTTCCCCACCGTGCTCGGCGCGATCCTCGCGCTGCTCGGGTTCGCGATCTTCGTCTCCGCCTTCGCGCGCGGCAACGCGGCGCTTCGCCTCAAGGCGGTGGGCTGGCGCGAGATCACGCTGGTGCTGGTCTCGGTCGCGCTGTTCGCGGCGCTGCTGCCCCGCATGGGCATGGTCGTGTCGATCATGGCGCTGGTCGTGGTGGCCTCGCTCGCCGGGCACGAGTTCAGGCTGCGCGAGTCGCTGGTCTCGGCGGTGGTGCTCACGACGCTGTCGTACCTGGTGTTCGTGGTGGGCCTGGAGCTGCAGTTCCCGGTCTGGCCGAAGTTCCTGGCCCCCTGAGCGCGCGAGGGCGGCAATGGAAGGGCTGTTCTCGAACCTCGCGCTCGGGCTGGCCACCGCGGTCTCGGTGGACAACCTGATGTTCTGCTTCATCGGCGTGCTCCTGGGCACGCTGATCGGCGTGCTGCCCGGGATCGGCCCGCTCGCCACGATCGCGATGCTGCTGCCGGCCACCTACAAGATGACCGACCCCACCACCGCGCTGATCATGCTCGCGGGCATCTACTACGGCGCGCAGTACGGGGGCTCGACCACCGCCATCCTGGTCAACCTGCCGGGCGAGACGTCGTCGGTGGTGACCACGCTCGACGGCTACCAGATGGCGCGCAAGGGCCGCGCCGGGGCGGCGCTCGCCGCCGCGGCCTGGGGCTCGTTCATCGCCGGCACCATCGGCATCCTCGGGCTTACCCTGCTCTCGGTGCCGCTCGCGAACATCGCGCTGCGCTTCGGCCCGGCCGAGTACTGCGTGCTGATGTTCTTCGCCATGACGGCGGTGTCGTCGCTCTCTGGCCGCTCGCTGGCGCGGGCGATGATCGCGACCACCTTCGGGCTGATGGTGGCGACGGTCGGGGTCGACCTGCAGTCCGGGATCCCCCGCTACACGCTCGGCATCGTGGAGCTCGAGGACGGGGTGGGCTTCCTCGTGGTGGTGGTCGGCCTGTTCGCCATCAGCGAGGTGCTGATCACGATGGAGGCGCTGTTTCGCGGCGAGGACGAGGTCATCCGCATCAAGGGCAAGCTGCTGCTGACCCGCGAGGAGTGGCGGCGTGCGCTGCCGCCGATGTTCCGCGGCGGCGTCATCGGCTTCTGCATCGGCGTGCTGCC
>DATCZK010000205.1:0-4451 GCA_036525975.1 Burkholderiaceae bacterium
TTCTCGAGTCCCGACGAGGCGCACGCCATCGGCCAGGCCGCCGCGACCTACATGGCCCGGCGCTACAGCTACGCCGCCGCGCTCGAGTCCATGCGCGACGCGCTGCGTGGCGCGCCGGAACCTTCGGGGGACTAGCGGTACGCCCTCGGACGCTGGGCTAGAATCCGAGCCATGCTGCAAGCGCCGCGGACCACGGTCGTCATTCCCGCATACAACCACGAGCGCTTCATCGGCGAGGCGCTCGCGAGCCTGCAGGCGCAGACCCTGGCGGACTTCGAGGTCGTGGTGGTCGACGACGGATCCTCGGACGGTACCGCTGCGGTGGCGCAGGCCGTGGCGCGCGAGGACCAACGCATCCGCGTGGTCGCGCAAGCCAATCGCGGCTCGCATGCCGCGATCAATCGCGGCGTCGCCGAGGCGCGCGGTCGCTGGGTTTCCGTCCTCAACTCCGACGATCGCTACGCGCCGACCCGCCTCGAGCGCCTCCACCAGGCCGCTGACGCAGGCGCGCGCTTCGTCGTGACCGATGCGCGCCTGATCGACGACGCCGGTCGCGAAATCGCCGACCCCGAGCACTGGTGGAACCGTGCGATGGCGGATTTCCACGCCCGGGTCAGCGAGTACGGGCCGGTGGAGGGCCTGATGTACGGAAACTTCACCGTGTCGACGTCGAACTTCTTCTTCGAGCGCTCGCTTGCCGAAGAGATCGGACCGCTGCGGCCGCTGCGGCGTGTCCTCGACTGGGACTGGGCCCTGCGCGCCGCGCTGCACGCGCCAAGCGCGTTCCGCTACCTGGGCGGCGAGCGCCTGTTCGACTACCGCCTGCACGGCCGCAACGCGATTCTCGCGGGCCCGTTGCGCGGAACGCTCGAGATCCACCGCGTGCAGCGCGAGGCCCTGCGCTCGCTGGGAATTCCGCGGGCGCTGCTCGCCTCGATGCAGCGCAACCGGCGCGAGCTGCGACGGGCGTGGCGTGACTTGGGCGTGGCGCGGGTGGAGGGTTTCGTACGCGAGCGCGAAGCCGACCTCGAAACCCTGCACCGAGAACACGCGCAGATGCGCAACGAACATGCGCAGATGGCATCGACGATCACGGCGCTGCGCGCGCGCCTGGACTCCATCGAGCAGTCGCTCCCCTGGCGCGCGCTGGCCGCGCTCAAACGCATCGTGCGGCCGGGCGATCGCTGACCGATTTCAGGATCATGGACTACTACACCAGCATCACGTCGAACTACCTGCCGAAGGCGCGCGTGCTCGCGCACTCGGTCAGACGCCACGACGCCGAGGCGCGGTTTCACCTGCTGCTCTCGGATACGCCGCCAGCGGGGTTCGACCTGGCCGCGGAGCCGTTCGATTCGGTGCTCGGGCTGCAGGACATCGGCATCCCGGATGCGAAACGCTGGGCCTTCAAGCACGCGCTCGTGGAGATGTGCACCGCAGTCAAGGGACCTGGAGCGCTGGAGATCGTCAGGCGCCACCGCCCGGAAAAGCTCTTCTACTTCGACCCCGACATCGTCGTCTTCGGCGGCCTGGAGGCGCTGGGTCGCGAACTCGACACCCACTCGGTGCTGCTGACCCCGCACCTGACCGATCCCGAGCCGTCGCGGCGCGGCGTGCTCGACAACGAGATCTCGGCGCTCAAGCACGGCGCCTACAACCTGGGCTTCATCGGTCTGCGCTGCCACGGCGAGGGGCTGCGCTGCCTGCAGTGGTGGGCCGACAGGCTGCTCGAGTTCTGCCGGGACGACATCCCCGGGGGGCTGTTCACCGATCAGCGCTGGGCCGACCTGATGCCGGCATTCTTCGGGGGCGTGAAGGTCCTGCGCGAGCCGCAGTACAACGTCGCGACCTGGAACCTCAGCAACCGGCGGGCCACCGGGCGCGCGCCCGACGCGATCCTGGTCAATGGACATCCGCTGGCCTTCTATCACTTCTCGGGCTTCGACAGCGGCGCGCAGGAGACGATGCTCGGGGTCTACGGTGCGCAGAGCCCGGAACTGTTCGCGCTGCGCCAGTGGTACGTCGACGAATGCGAACGCCAGGGGCAGCGCACGCTCGGCGCACTGCCCTGCGTCTACGCGAGCTTCGACAACGGCGAGCCGATCACCAGGATGCACCGCATCCTGTACCGCGAGCGCGAGGACCTGCAGCGCGCGTTTCCCGACCCGTTCGCAACGCGCGACGAGCGCGCTTCGTACTTCCACTGGTTCGCGACGAACGCGCAGGCGGAAGCCGATGCCGGTCGCGTGCCGGCCGCGGCGATGAACGACCGGCTGGCCAGCGCGGAGCGCGAGCTCGATCTGATCAAGCGATCGCGAAGCTGGCGTCTGGCGCGGGCGATCTCGCGCCTGGCCGGCGCGCTTCGCTGAAAGTCTCTCGGGTACCACGCCAGGCGATCCTCCAATGCCGTTGCCACCACCGCTGCCCCCGTGCCGCCCCGTCGTCCTGGGTGGCGATGCGCCGGCCGAGGCGCTGATCGCGACGCTGCGCGCGCTCCTCGAGGACCCGAGCGTGGATCGGCCGATCGAGGTCTTCGCAAAGCGGCCTGCCGAGCTGGCGGAGCCTGGCGAACCCGACGCGTTGCGCTGGCACGGCCCCCAGCCGGATCTGCGCGCCGCGTCGGCGCAACTGGACGACCAGGACGCGGACCTCGCCTGGGTGGTCGCGGGCACGCGCGTCCCGCCCGGCGGCCTGCACCGATTGCAGGCGACCCTGCACGCCGAGCCCCGCATCGGCACGGTCTCCCCCCTGTGCCTGGCCGACCCGCTGTACTCCCCTGTCGATGCCCGGGTGCGATCGCCGATGGACGCCCGCGCGCTGAACGCCTGGCTGCAAGCCAACGGGCCGCACCGGCCCGTGGAACTTCCGGCGCCACTGGCGTGCTGCGGCATCCTGCGCGCCGGTGCACGCGCCGTCCTCGCCGCGAAGGCACCGCCTGCCGGGGCCCCATGGCCGCTGATGCTGGCGCGCGCCGGATGGCTGCACGCGGCCTGCGCGAGGGTGCTGGTGGACGCTCCGGCGCGGCCGCAGGCCGCCGCCCCTGCCAACGACGAGATCGACATCAGCCTGCTCGGGCCGCGCCAATTCTGGCGCGACGCGCATCCGCTCGACGGTGTGCGATCGAAGCTGGCAAACGCGGCCGGCAGGATGACGGCTCCTGCCCGACCGGGACCGGGCCCGGCGCCGGCGGCGCCCTTCGCGATCCGTCTGCACGTCGCGCACAGTTGGGGCGGAGGCCTGTCGACCTGGGTCAAGGATTTCTGCGACGCGGACGACGGCGCGCACAACCTGGTGCTGCGCTCGATCGGTGTGATCGGCGCCTATGGCCAGCGGCTCGCGCTGTATCGCGGAAGCGAGACCGTCGAACCGCTGCGCGTCTGGGACCTGGGCCTGCCGATCCACGCCAGCGCCCTGGCGCACCTGCAGTACCGGTCGGTGCTGCGCGAGATCGCCGCCGACTTCGCCATCGACAGCGTGATCGTATCGTCGCTGATCGGCCACAGCCTGGACGCCTTGCGAACCGGCCTCCCCACGCTGCTCGTCGCGCACGATCACTATCCGTTCTGCGTGGCGATCTTCGCCTTTCACGGCGGCGAGTGCCGAAGCTGCGACCGCGCGCGGCTCGACGACTGCATCGCGCACAACCCCGGGCACCGTTTCTTCCAGGGCGCGAGGGCCGACGACTGGATCGCGCTGAGGGAGGCCTTCTGTGCGACGGTTCGCGACGAAGGCGTCACGATCGTCGCACCCTCGCCGTCGGTGCGAGAGCGCTGGCGCGCCCTGATGCCTGCGCTTGCCGATGTCCGCTTCGAGATCGTGCCGCACGGCCTGTCGCTCGCGCCTGCCGTCGCCTTCGAGCCGCCCGAGGTCGGACCGCTCCGGCTGATCAAGCTCGGGCGGCTGTCGATGGAAAAGGGCGGCGAGCTTCTCGAGTCGATCCTGCCCGAACTCTCCGGATTCGCGCACCTGACCCTGCTCGGCTGCGGAGACGACGCGACTCGGTTGGGTCGCCGGCGGGGCGTCACGGCGATCGCCGACTTCCCGCGCGACCGTCTCCCGGAACTGATCGCGCAGGCGCGCCCGCACCTCGGGCTGCAGCTGTCGATCGTGCCCGAGACCTTCAGCTACACGCTCTCGGAACTCTGGCACTGCGGCGTGCCGGTGCTCGCCAGCCGCACCGGCAGTCTAGCCGACCGGATCCGGGACGCGCAGAACGGCTACCTGGTCGAGCCGACGGGCAGCGCGGTGCTTTCGCGCTTGCGCGAAATCGACGCGGCGCGCGGCGGCCTGGCCGGCGTGCGCGAGCGCTTGCTCGCCGCACCGGTGCGCACGAACGTGCAGATGGTCGCGGACTACCGGGCGCTGCTTCCCTCCGCGCGAAAGCTGCGCTCGCCGCTGAGCGACGGTGTCACCGCTTTCAGCGCGGACTGGACGGCACGCGGCGCACCCGA
>DATCZK010000206.1:0-4053 GCA_036525975.1 Burkholderiaceae bacterium
GCGAAGCGCGCGCAGCGCGCGATCGAGCGCGTCGTCGCGCTTGCGAAGGCGCTCGGCCCCGAGCGCGGCGCGCCGCGCGATGAACGCTTCCGCCGGCGCGCGCTCGCCTTCCACTTCCTGCGCGGCGCGCGTCGCCCAGTCGCGATCCTCGTCGCTCCACGGCGCGCGCGCATCCTGCCCGCTGGCCGTCTCGTAGGCGCGCAGCAGGATGGCGTTCCGTGCCTGGAATTCGTTCATCTGCTCGTGGCGCGAACCCGCCGCTCCCCAATCGGTGCCCAGTGCATGACTATACGTTTTCGCGTGGTCGGAAGCCGGTCGGGCCTTTGCCGCGTTCGTGGCATTGCACGCGCCACCGCCGCTCGTCGTGCGCGCGCCGCCGGCCGGGAGAAGGCGCGAGGCGGCCGATCGCACACGGCGTTAGGCTGTCGCAAATGCTCGAGCGAGGAATTGCCATGAGGTTGATTGCCGCTTGCACTCTGCTTTGCGCGCACCTGGGCGCGGCGATGGCCGCCGACGTCGGCGTTTCGATCAGCGTCGGCGAGCCGGGCTTCTACGGGCGCATCGACATCGGCAACGTGGTTCGCCCGCAGGTGATCTACGCCGAACCGGTGGTGATCCACCGCGCGCCTGCGGCGGTCGCGATACCCGCGCCGGTGTACATGCACGTGCCTCCCGGGCACGCGAAGAACTGGGCCCGGCACTGCGGCAAGTACGGGGCCTGCGGGCAGCCCGTGTACTTCGTCCAGGAGCGCTGGTACAGCGAGGTCTACGCGCCGAGCCATCGCGAGGGCGGCAAGCACCGCGGCAAGGGCAGGAAGGGCAGGAACGACGACTGAACCCGCCAGGGGCGCAGACTCGGCGGCGGGTGTTCGGCATCGGCCGGACCGCGCCGGGTCAGCGTCTCTGTGTCGGGCCCTGCGGGGGGTCGCGCCCGGGTTCGCGCTGCGTGCCGGCGCCCGCTCCCGGTTGCGCGTCGCTCTGCGACGGGCGCCGCGCCTCGCGGATGTAGTCCCCCTCGATCACCTCGCCGTCGCGAGCCGTCTGCGACTGTGCCGCCCGCTGCGCTTCGCGCATCTGCTCGCGCAATTGGCCGCGCACCTCGCGCGTCTGCCACCACAGCCACGCGCCGGCGATCACGCCCACCACCGCCAGCACCGCGAACACGATCACCGAGAAGAAGAGCGCCGCGCCGAGCACGACCGCGCCGGCGACGAAGGCGAGCGCGCGCGCCAGCAAAGACGGCGGCCTCGCGCCGCCGGCAAGAGGGGAGCCCAGCCTGGGGTCTTCGTTCATCGCGAGATCGTCTCGAGTGCAATCGGGCGCGGGGGCGTGCGTGGCGCCGCATGCATGCGCGAGCCCTATGGGGCATGATACGGGATCATGCGATTGCCAAGCCCCCTGCTCGTCCTCGCGCTGGCGCTGCTCGCCGCGCTCGCCGCCTGTTCGCCCAGCCGCTTCGAGAACATCGACAACGCGAAGCTGCAGGCGCTGATCGAGCAGGGCGTGCGCGTCTACGACGTCCGGCGTCCGGACGAGTGGCGCGAAACCGGCGTGATCGCGGGCAGCCGCAAGCTCACCTTCGTCGACGAACAGGGGCGGCTGATGCCCGAGTTCGCCGCCAGGTTCCGCAGCGAGGTCGGGCCCGACGATCCGGTGATCCTGATCTGCCGGGTGGGCAACCGGACGCGCGCGCTCGCCGGGTTGCTGAGCGAGGAACTGGGCTACAAGCGCGTGTACAACGTGCGCGACGGGATCACGGGCTGGCTTCGCGAGGGGCGGGCGGTGGCCAGGGACTGAGCCCGGAGGGCGGGCCGGGAGACCGCGCCGGCGGCAACTTCCGGGGCGGCGCCCGCGGCGCCGCCGCTCAGGGCGCGAGGTCGAAGACGATGACTTCGGCGCCGTGCCCGTTGTCCAGCCGCAGCTTCGCCTCGCCCGAGAGCGCCGCCGCGTCGCCCGCTTCGAGCGCCACGCCGTTCACCGCCAGGCTGCCGCGCGCCAGGTGCACGTAGGCGAGTCGCCCGGCGGGCAGCGCGGCTTCGTGGCTCTCGCCCGCGTCGAACAGCCCGCCCCAGACGAGCGCGTCGGCGTTCATGCGCAGCGACCCGTCGCGCCCGTCGGGCGAGACGAGCAACTGGAGGCGGCCGCGCCGCTGCGCCTCGCCGAAGTGCTTCTGCTCGTAGTCGGGGGCCACGCCGGTTCTGGCCGGTTCGATCCAGATCTGCAGGAAGTGCGTCTCGCGACCGGGCTCGGCGTTGAACTCGCTGTGCCGGATTCCGGTCCCGGCGCTCATGCGCTGCACGTCGCCGGGGCGGATCACCCCGTCGGCGCCGCCGCGCGCGCCGGTGCCCAGGCTGTCCTTGTGCGCGAGCGCGCCCGCGAGCACGTAGCTGATGATCTCCATGTCGCGGTGGCCGTGGGTGCCGAAGCCGGTGCCCGGCGCGATCCGGTCCTCGTTGATCACGCGCAGGTTTCCAAGACCCATGTGGCGCGGGTCGTAGTAGTCGGCGAAGGAGAAGCTGTGGCGGCTCACGAGCCAGCCGTGGTCGGCGTGGCCGCGCGCGTTCGACTTGCGGATGCTGATCATCGGGGCACCTCAATCATCGGGGCACCTTACATCGAGATCGAGCCTTCGCGAAATTCGGTGCGATCGAGCCACACGTTCACCAGCACCGGCGTTCCGGATCGCGCGATCGTCTTGGCCCGCGCGAGCGCCCCGGCCACCTCGGAGTTCTTCTTCACCAGGATGCCCTCGGCGCCGAAGCCGCGCACCACGTCGTGGTAATCGGTGCGCCCGAGCACGGTGGCCACGTCGTCGCCGAGCATCTTCACCTGCTCGCGCGCGATCTGGGTCCAGCCGGCGTCGTTGCCAACCACCGCGATCACCGGGATGCGGTGGCGAACGAAGGTGTCGAACTCGGCCAGGCCGAAGCCGCACGCGCCGTCGCCGAACACGATCCACACTTCCGAGCCCGGGCGGTGCGTGGCCGCGCCGAGCGCGAACCCGGCGCCAACGCCCAGCGTGCCGAAGACCCCCGGGTCGAGCCACGACAACGGGCCGCGCGGACGAACGATGTACGAGGCGGTGGCGACGAAGTCGCCGCCGTCGGCCACCAGCACCGACTCGTCGCCCACCGCGCGATCCATCTCGCGAAAGAACGCGATCGGGTTGACGAACTCGCCCACGGCGCGGGCCTGCGCGTCGATCTCCGCCTCGCGGGCATCGTCGCGCTCGCGCAGCTGCGATCGCCAGCCGCTCCATCGCGCCGGCGCCTCGCCCGCCTGCGCCGCGAGCGCCCCGAGGAACGCGCCCGCGTCGCCGATCGCGGCGATGTCCGGGCGTCGGTTGAGCCGCGCCTCGCGGGCGCTGCGGTTGGCGGCGATCACCGTGGCCGAGCGCCGGATGTGCCGGCCGTAGTCGAGCCGGAAATCGCAGGGCACGCCCGCGAGGATCACCAGGTCGGCCTCGCGCAGCGCGAGACGACGCTGGTGACGCATCTGCAGCGGGTGGTCGGCACCGAGCAGGCCGCGCGCCATGCCCGACAGGTAGAGCGGCGCGCCCAGTTGCGCGAGCGAGCGCGCCACCTCGCCCGCCTGGCTGGCGTGCGCGAGCGCCTGGCTTCCGATCAGCACCAGCGGGCGCTCGGCCGAGCGCAGCGCGCGCGCTGCCGCGGCCACCCTGGACGGCGGCGGTTGCGGCACCCGCGGCTCGGCCGCAACCACGGGCGAGGCCTCGCCGGCGCCCGCGAACATCCGCTGCACGTGCCGCGCCAGGTACAAGCGCAGCGCGCGGTCGGCGAGCGACTTTCCCTTGCCGCCGGCCTGCGCGTACCACTGGCGGATGCTCTGCTCGGCGTAGAGCAGGTCGACCGGGCACTCCACCACCACCGGCCCCGGCACGCCGCTGCGCGCGTGCTCGAAGGCCCGCGCCACCGCCACGCCCAGGTCGCGCGCCCGGCGCACCGCGCTGAAGGCCTTCACGTGCGGGCTCGCGAGGGCGCGCTGGTCGATGTCCTGCAGCGCGCCCCGCCCCCGCAGCGCGGTCGGCGCCGCGCC
>DATCZK010000207.1:0-14019 GCA_036525975.1 Burkholderiaceae bacterium
CCCCGTTGCGGAGCCTGATCGCCGGTGGCGGGCTCGCTGCGCCCAAGCGGGCCCGGCGCGGCCCGGCGCGGCCCACCCGGGGCGCGAACTTCGCGCGAGCCGGGCCTACAGCGGGAGCAGCGCGGCGAGCACCCTGCGCCCTTCGCCCATCAGGATGTTGTAGGTGCGGCACGCCGCCCGCGTGTCCATCACCTCGACGCCGATGCCGGCGTGCGCGAGCGAAGCCCAGACGCGCGGGTGCGGGAAGCGCTGGCGAGCGCCGGTGCCCAGCAGCACCAGGTCGGGCGCGCGCGCGGCCAGCGGCGCGAAGTGCTCGGCCGCGAGCCGCTCGAAGCTCTCGGCCTGCCAGGCGATCACCTCGCCCTCGGGCTCGAGGATCAGCGCGCCCTCGAAGCGCTGGCGGTTGATCTCCACGAATCCCTCGCCGTACGCCGTGACGGTGTTCAGCGAGGGGTTCTGTTCGAGGTGCAGCTTCATGGGTCGTGGCCGGCCCCGGAAGGAGGGCCGAGAGTCGGCGCTAAGTGGCTGATAATGCTACATTCACAAGTTTATTGCACTGCATCGAAACGCCGCGGCCCGGCCCGGGCGGCGGCGAGGAGCCCAACGATGACTTCCCCGCGCGAGTTCTCTCGCATCAAGCGCCTTCCGCCGTACGTGTTCAACATCACCGCGGAGCTGAAGATGGCCGCGCGCCGGCGCGGCGAGGACATCATCGACATGAGCATGGGCGACCCCGACGGGCCGGCGCCGCAGCACATCATCGACAAGCTGGTGGAGGCGTCGCAGAAGCCCCACACCCACGGCTATTCGATGTCCAAGGGCATCCCGCGGCTGCGCAAGGCCATTTCCGACTGGTACAAGCGCCGCTACGACGTGGACGTCGACCCCGAGACCGAGGCGATCGTCACGATCGGGTCGAAGGAGGGGCTGGCGCACATGATGCTGGCAACGCTCGACCGCGGCGACGTCGTCCTCGTGCCCAACCCGAGCTATCCGATCCACATCTACGGCGCGGTGATCGCGGGCGCCGAGACGCGCTCGGTGCCGATGACGCGCAACCTCGACTTCTACGGCGAGCTCGAGCGCGCGGTCGAGGCCTGCGAGCCCAAGCCCAAGATGATGATCCTGGGCTTTCCGAGCAACCCCACCGCGATGTGCGCCGACCTGCCGTTCTTCGAGAAGGTGGTCGCGCTCGCCAATCGCCACGGCATCATCGTCGTGCACGACCTCGCCTACGCCGACATCGTGTTCGACGACTTTCGCGCGCCGTCGATCATGGAGGTGCCCGGCGCGCGCGACGTGGCGGTGGAGTTCTTCACGATGAGCAAGAGCTACAACATGGCCGGCTGGCGCATCGGCTTCATGGTGGGCAACCGCGAGCTCGTGGCGGCGCTGGCGCGCCTGAAGAGCTACCACGACTACGGCTCGTTCACCCCGATCCAGGTGGCGGCGGTGGCCGCGCTCGACGGGCCGCAGGATTGCGTGGAAGAGGTGCGCGCCAAGTACCAGCGCCGCCGCGACGTCCTGGCCCGCGGTCTGCACGAGGCGGGCTGGGTGGTCGACGTGCCCAAGGCGTCGATGTACATCTGGGCCGCGATTCCCGAGCCCTACCGGGCGATGGGCTCTCTCGAGTTCGCCAAGAAGCTGCTCACCGAAGCGAAGGTGGCGGTGTCGCCCGGCGTGGGATTCGGCGAACTGGGCGACGATCACGTGCGGTTCGCGCTGATCGAGAACGAGCACCGGATCCGGCAGGCGGTGCGCGGCATCCGCGAGATGTTCCGCAAAGACGGGTTCGTGCCGAAAGCGGCCGCCTGAACGAACGACGGCAACCGGGGGAAGGGAAGATGGGAGTGGAGAAATTCGGGCCGGTCAGGGTCGGGCTGCTGGGCATCGGCACGGTGGGCAAGGGCAGCTTCGACGTGCTCGCGCGCAACCAGGCGGAGATCACGCGCAGGGCGGGGCGTCGGATCGAGATCACGCGCATCGCCGACCTCGACACCGAGCGGGCCTCGAAGGTGGCGGCGGGGCGCGCGCAGGTCACCGACGACGCCTATTCGATCGTGCGCGACCCCGACATCGACATCGTGATCGAGCTGATCGGCGGCTACCGGGTCGCCAAAGACCTCGTGCTCGCCGCGATCGAGAACGGCAAGCACGTGGTCACGGCCAACAAGGCGCTGCTCGCGGTGCACGGCAACGAGATCTTCGAGGCGGCGCAGCGCAAGGGCGTGATGGTGGCGTTCGAGGCGGCGGTGGCGGGCGGCATTCCGATCATCAAGGCCGTGCGCGAGGGCCTGAGCGCGAACCACATCGAGTGGGTGGCCGGAATCATCAACGGCACGACCAACTTCATCCTCTCCGAGATGCGCGACAAGGGCCTCCCGTTTCACGAGGTGCTGGCCGAGGCGCAGCGCCTGGGCTACGCCGAGGCCGACCCTACCTTCGACGTCGAAGGGGTCGACGCCGCGCACAAGGCCACGATCCTCGCCTCGCTCGCGTTCGGCATACCGGTCTCGTTCGACAAGTGCTACGTGGAGGGCATCACGAAGCTCGCGAGCGAGGACATCCGCTACGCCGAGCAGCTGGGATACCGGATCAAGCTGCTGGGCATCGCGCGCCGGCGCGAGGAGGCCGACGGCACCCGCGGGGTGGAGCTGCGCGTGCACCCCACGCTGATCCCGGCGCGCCGCCTGCTCGCCAACGTCGAGGGCGCGATGAACGCGGTCTGGGTGAGGGGCGACGCGGTGGGCGACACGATGTACTACGGCAAGGGCGCCGGTGCCGAGCCCACGGCCAGCGCGGTGGTCGCCGACCTGGTGGACGTGGCGCGGATGCTCACCGCCGATCCGGACAATCGCGTGCCGCACCTGGCGTTCCAGACCGAGTCGCTGGCGGCCGACCTGCCGATCCTGCCGATCGACCAGGTGCGCAGCGCCTACTACCTGAGGCTGCGCGTGGCCGACGAGCCCGGGGTGCTCGCCGACATCACGCGCATCCTCGCCGACGCCGGCATCTCGATCGACGCGGTGCTGCAGCGCGAACCCGCGCGCGGCGAGAACGAGACCGACATCATCCTGCTCACGCACCGCACGATCGAGCGGCAGGTGAACGACGCGATCCGCCGGATCGAGGCGCTCGCCACCGTGCTCTCTTCGGTGACGCGAATCCGCCTCGAAGACCTGGACTGAGCGATGCTCTACGAATCCACGCGCGGCGGGATGCAACCCACGCCGTTCAGCGAAGTGTTGCTCGGGGGCCTCGCGCCCGACGGCGGCCTCGTGGTTCCGCAGGCCTACGCGAAGGTCGACGACGCCACGCTCGCGGCCTGGCGCGGCCTGTCGTACCCGCAGCTGGCGTTCGAGATCGTGCGCCGCTACGTGGGCGACATCGGCGAGGCGGACCTGCGCGCGCTGGTCGATCGCACCTACACCGCGAAAGCCTTCGGCAGCGACGAGATCACGCCCGTCACCCGGGTTGACGAGAACCTGCACCTGCTGCGGCTCTCCAACGGCCCCACGCTCGCCTTCAAGGACGTGGCGATGCAGTTGCTGGGCAACATCTTCGAGCACGTGCTCGCGCGCGAGAACCGGTGGCTCAACATCGTGGGCGCCACCTCGGGCGACACCGGGAGCGCGGCCGAGTACGCAATGCGCGGCAAGGCGCACGTGCGCGTGTTCATGCTCTCGCCGCACATGCGCATGAGCGCGTTCCAGCGCGCGCAGATGTACTCGCTCGCCGACGCGAACATCCACAACATCGCCGTGTTCGGGGTGTTCGACGACGCCCAGGACATGGTCAAGGCGGTCTCCAACGACCTCGCGTTCAAGCGCCGATACGCGATCGGCACGGTGAACTCGATCAACTGGGCGCGCGTGCTGGCGCAGGTCGTCTACTACTTCAAGGGCTACTTCGCCGTCACGCGCGCCAATTCCGAGCAGGTGTCGTTCTCGGTTCCCTCGGGCAACTTCGGCAACGTGCTGGCGGGCCACGTCGCGCGCATGATGGGGCTGCCCGTGCGCAAGCTCGTGGTGGCCACGAACGAGAACGACGTGCTCGACGAGTTCTTTCGCACCGGCGTGTATCGGCCCCGCCGCAGCGCCGAGACCTTCGAGACCAGCAGCCCCTCGATGGACATCTCCAGGGCGTCGAATTTCGAGCGCTTCGTGCACGACCTGGTCGGGGGCGACAAGGCCGCCGTCAGGCGCCTGTGGCGCGACCTCGACGCGCGCGGCGAATTCAGCCTCGCCGGCACGCCGGAATTCGCGCGCGCGGGCCAGTTCGCGTTCGTCTCCGGAAAGAGCACCCACGCCGACCGCGTGGCGACGATCCGGGCCCTCGACGCGCGCCACGGGCTCACGGTTGACCCGCACACCGCCGACGGGATCTTCGTGGCCCAGCGCCATCGCGAGGCGGGCGTGCCGATGCTGTGCCTCGAGACGGCGCTGCCGGTGAAGTTCGCGCGCACGATCCGCGAGGCGCTCGGGCGCGAGCCCGAGCGCCCGGCGGTGTTCGACGGCATCGAGGAAAAGGCGCAGCGTTTCACGCTGATGCCCCCCGACGTCGGCCTGCTCAAGCGCTTCGTGGCCGAGCGCTGCGAGGCGCTAGACTGAGCCGCCAGAGGCAGTACACTCGCGCCATGAAGGTTTTCGGCTTCGCAGGCTACTCGGGCTCGGGCAAGACGACGCTGATCGAGCAGCTGATCCCGCGCTTCGTGATGCGAGGACTGCGCGTCTCGCTGATCAAGCACGCGCATCACCTGTTCGACGTCGACCGCCCGGGCAAGGATTCTTATCGCCATCGCGAGGCGGGCGCGAGCGAGGTGCTGATCACCTCGGCCCAGCGCTGGGTGCTGATGCACGAGCTGCGCGGCGAGGCCGAGCCCTCGCTCCACGACCAGCTCGCGCGCTTCGCGCCCTGCGACCTGGTGCTGGTGGAGGGCTACAAGCACGCCGACATTCCGAAGATCGAGGTGCACCGGCCCGCGCACGGCCGGCCGCTGATCCACCCGCAAGACGCGAACGTCGTTGCCGTGGCCACCGACGCCAGGATCGATTCGCGGCTCCCGCGGCTCGACCTCAACGACCCCGACGCGATCGCGCAGTTCATCCTCGACTACCTCGACCGGGCCAATGAAACCCGCCTTGCAGTCGTTCGATGACGCGCTCGCGGCGCTGATCGCGCGCGCGACGACGGTGGCCGAGACCGAGGAGGTGGCAACGATCGAGGCCGCCGGGCGCGTGCTCGCGCGCGACCAGGTCTCCACGCTCGACGTGCCGCCGATGGACAACACGCAGATGGACGGGTACGCGGTGCGGGTGGCCGACCTCGCCGGCGACGCGCCGAGGCTGCGCGTCGCGCAGCGCATCGCGGCCGGTCACGTGGGCGAGCCGCTCGCGCCGGGCACGGCCGCCCGGATCTTCACCGGCGCCACGATTCCCCCCGGCGCCGACGCGGTGGTGATGCAGGAGCAGGTGCAACCGGACGGCGAGCACGTCGTGCTCGGGCACCGCCCCGCGCAGGGGGAGTGGATCCGGCGCCGCGGCGAGGACATCTCGGCGGGCAGCGTGATCCTCGCCGCCGGCGCGAGACTCGGCGCGCAGGCCACCGGGCTCGCGGCGTCGGTGGGCGTGCCCAGCCTGACGGTGCGTCGCCGGGTGCGCGTTGCGTGCCTGTTCACCGGCGACGAACTGCTCATGCCGGGCGAGCCGCTCGTCCCGGGCGCGATCTACAACAGCAACCGCTTCGTGCTCACCGCGCTGCTGCGATCGCTGGGCTGCTCGGTGAACGACCTGGGCATCGTGCCCGATTCGCTCGAGGCCACGCGCGACGCGCTGCGCCGCGCCGCGAGCGACAACGACCTGATCCTCACCTCGGGCGGCGTGTCGGTGGGCGAGGAAGACCACGTCAAGCCCGCGGTCCAGGCCGAGGGCGAGATCGACCTTTGGCAGATCGCGATGAAGCCGGGCAAGCCGCTCGCCTACGGCCGCGTGCGCCGCGGCCCGGCCGGTTTCGCGCACTTCATCGGCCTGCCGGGCAACCCGGTCTCCAGCTTCGTCACCTTCGCGCTGCTCGCGCGCCCGTTCATCCTGCGGCTGCAGGGGGTGAGCGAGGTCGCGCCGCGCGCGTTCGACCTGCGAGCCGACTTCCACTGGCCGCGACCCGACCGCAGGCGCGAGTTCCTGCGCGCCCGGGTGAACGGGCGCGGCGGGCTCGACCTGTTCGCGCACCAGGGCTCGGGGGTGCTCACGTCCACGGTGTGGGCCGACGGCCTGGTGGACAACCCGCCGGGCAAGGCGATCGCGCGCGGCGACGCGGTGCGCTTCCTGCCGTTCACGGGGCTGCTCTCGTGAACGTGACGATCCTGTACTTCGCGAGCCTGCGCGAAGCGCTGAAGACCGATCGCGAGTCGGTGCAGCTGCCCGCCGACGTGGTCACGGCGGGGCATCTTCGCGCCTGGCTGGGCGCGCGCGGCGGCGCCTGGAGCGAGTCGTTCGCCGAGGGGCGCGCCGTGCGGGTTGCGCTCGACCAGGTGCTGGTCGCGCCCGGCGCGCCGCTGCGCGACGGCGCCGAGGTCGCGTTCTTTCCCCCGGTGACCGGTGGCTGAGTTCTCGGTCAGCGTGCAGGCCGCCGACTTCGACGCGGGCGCCGAGATCGCGTCGCTGCGCGCCGGCGACGCGCGCGTGGGCGCGGTGGCGGCGTTCGTGGGCACCGTGCGCGACGTCAACGACGGCGGCAGCGTGCGCTCGATGACGCTCGAGCACTACCCCGCGATGACCGAGCGCGCGCTCGAGGCGATCTGCGCGCAGGCGGGCGAGCGCTGGCGCGTCCTGCGAGCGCGCGTCGTGCACCGGGTCGGCGAGCTGCGCCCCACCGACCAGATCGTGCTGGTGATCGTCACGTCGGCGCACCGGGGCGACGCCTTCGCCGCCTGCGAGTTCATCATGGACTACCTGAAGACGCAGGCGCCGTTCTGGAAGAAGGAGAGCACGGCGTCGGGCGATCGCTGGGTCGAGGCGCGCGCCTCCGACGACGCCGCGGCAGCGCGGTGGCGCGACCCGCCGTCGCGCGGCTGAGGGGCCGCGCGCGTGTTCGGCCTGGTCGGCTGGTGGGGGTTCGCGGCGAGCGCCGCCGGAGCGGTCCTCGGGGCCTGGCTTCGCTTCGCGCTCGGCGCCACGCTCAACCAGCTCGTTCCGCGACTGCCGCTGGGCACGCTGGTGGCCAACCTCGTCGGCGGGCTCCTGGTGGGCGCCGCGATCGCCTGGCTCGCGCGGCACCCCGAGCTCTCGCCGGCGTGGCGCCTGTTCGTCGTCACCGGTTTCCTGGGTGCGCTCACCACCTTCTCCACGTTCTCGGTGGAGTCGCTGGAGCTGCTGCAAGGCGGTGACGTGGGCTGGGCGATCGGCCACAGCGTGGCGCACCTGGCGGGTTCGCTGGCCGCGGCCGCGATCGGGTACCGGCTGCTCGCGGGATGAAACCCGGGAAGCCGAGGCTTTCGCCGCCGCCCGCCGCGTGCTCTAATCGGCCCGTCTCGAGAACATGAGCGCTCGCACCGAAACGGCCGCCCCCCCGGACACCTACGCCGAGGCGATCGACGCCGAGCTGCACGCGATCTTCCTGCGCCAGGGCAGGCGCTTCCCGCTGGCGGCCGTCGCGGTCGTGTGGCTGCTGGTGTACGTGGCCTCGCAAGACGTCGCACTGCGCGTGCTGGTGACGTGGGCGGGCGCGGTGAGCATTCTGGCCGTCGTGCGCCAGCTGCTGTGCATCGGGTTCTCGCGAGACGGAGGCACTGCGGCGCAGCTGCGCACCCGGCTGCGGATCGTGATCGCGGTCTGGGCGCTGGGCGGGTTCGCTGCGGGGGCGGGGGCACTGCTGTGGTTTCCGGCGCTCAACCTCGAGCACAAGATCGTCTTCTCGGTGGCCTACCTCGCCGCGTACACGGGAGGGGTCGTCGTCGCGTTGTCCAGCCCCGCGTCGGCCTTCGTGTTCGGCGCCAGCCTGCTCGGCCCGCTCGCCGTCGCCTGGGTGCTCAACGGCGGCACCGCCGGCATGGTGGTGGCGACGATCTGCCTCGTGACGCTGATCTACGTGCGCGCCGCGGCCTCCGATTCGCACGACGCGATCCGTTCGGCCATCCGCTCCAAGCTGCGCGAAGAGGAGCTCGTGCGCCGGATGGAGCAGCACGGCGCGGAGCTCGCGGGCGCGATGCGCGCCAAGTCGCAGTTCCTCGCCGCCGCCAGCCACGACCTGCGCCAGCCGGTCACGTCGATGAACCTTCTCCTGAGCGCGCTGTCCGCGGCGCGCGACGAGAAGGCGGTGCGCAACGTGGCGTCGAAGTTCGAGGCGCCCCTGCACGCGCTCGAGGAAATTCTCTCGTCGCTGCTCGAGGTCTCCAGGCTCGAGGCGGGCATCATCGAAGTGCGCCGGCGCGCGTGCAGCTCTGCCGAGATCCTCGACCCGGTGCTGGCCGAGTTCAGGCCGCGGGCCCTGGACAAGCGCATCGTGCTTCGCGCCAGGCACGACGACACCGAGCTGTTCACCGACCCCGACCTGGCGCGACGCATCGTTCGCAACCTCGTGGACAACGCGATCAAGTTCACCGACGAGGGCGCGATCGACGTGACGATGCGCGCCGAGGGCACCGCGCTGTTGCTCTCGGTCACCGACACCGGGCGCGGCATACCGGCCGAGATCCAGGGGCGCGTGTTCGACGACTACTTCCAGGGCGAGAACCCGCAGCGCGATCGCGCCCAGGGCCTGGGGCTGGGGTTGTCGATCGTTCGCCGCCTCGCCGGGCTGCTGGGCGGCGAGGCCACGGTCGATTCGGCGCCCGGCAGGGGGTCGCGCTTCGAGCTGCGATTTCCCAATGCGGTGGCGCGCTACCACCCCGGCCATTCCCCCGGGAAGGCGCCGGGGCGCCACGGCGCGCGGCTGTCGGTGTCGAACATCCTCGTGGTGGAAGACGACCGGCTCGTGGCCGACGCGATGTTGACGCTGTTTCGCGCGCTCGGGGTCGAGGCGAGGTTCGCGCTCGACGCCGACGAGGCGATGATGATCACCGCGCTCGGGCGCTTCATCCCCGACGTGGCGCTGGTCGATTTCGGCCTTCCGGGCCCGATCGACGGCATCGCGCTCGTGCGGGAGATGCGCGTTCGGCTGCCGCGCTGCACCTACCTGCTGGTCACGGGCGACACGCGACCCGAGGTGCTGCGACGCGCCGCGGAGTTCGGCGTGCCGGTGCTGCACAAGCCGATCACGGTGGAGCGGCTCAACGACAAGCTCGAGGAGCTGGGGGCCCGCGACGCCTGAGCCCGGGCGGCGATGCGCGCGCGGCCTCGGCGCGCCCTCGCGCGGCTCTATTGCGGCGGGTGCTGCCGCAGCCAGGCCTGCGTCACCGCCACCACCTGCGCGCGGTTGCGCACGCCGAGCACCCGGAAGATGCTCGCCACGTGCGTCTTCACCGTGTTGGGCGAAATGTTCAACTGGCGGCAGATTTCCTTGGTGGTCATGCCCTCGGCGAGGAGCTCCGCGATCTGTCGCTGGCGCTCCGAGAGCTGCGGGTGCGGCACCTGGCGAGCGGTGCTCGCCGCGGCGGTGTCGACGACCGGCCGATAGGGTTCGGTGGCGGGCAACACGGCGGGGCGGCCCTCGAGGATGTCGGGCGGCACGTAGGTGCCGCCGTCGAGCACGAGTCGCAGCGCGTCCACCAGCACGCGGTGGGGCGAAGTCTTCGGAATGAAGCCGCGCGCGCCGGCGTCCAGGGCGTTGCGGATCGACTGCGCGTCGTCGGTGGCGGAGAAGATCACCACCGGGGGCCAGGGGAAGCGCTGGCGAACCGTCGCGAGCGCCGCCAGGCCCGAGCGCCCCGGGAGCGTGAGGTCGAGGAGGATCAGGTCCGGCGCCGCTTCGGCGGCCACGCGCTCGAGCGCTTCCACCGACGGCGCCGCCTGCACGCTGGCCTCGGGGCGCAAGGCGCCGATCGCCAGCGTGACCGCCTCTACGATCATGGGGTGGTCATCGATGATCAGGATGCGCAATTCGAAACACCTTTGACGCCGCCGCGGCGCCGCACGTGAACAAGGCCGTGGCGAAGACTACCCCGGATCCCCCGGATCCCCCGGATCCCCCGGATCCCCGCCAGATTATTGCCACCGCAGGGCGCTCACGCAAGCCGCGGCGCCTCATCGCATGCCGAAGCTGGTCGAGCCGAAGAGTTGCCGGTTCCCGCCCGGCTGCGAGCGCCAGTACTGCCGGGGCGCCTCCACGCTCGCGCCCAGCGCCGCCGCGGCATGCCACGGCCAGCGCGGGTCGTAGAGCAGTCCGCGCGCGAGCGCCACCATGTCGGCCTTGCCGCCCGCAACGATGTCCTCGGCCTGCTGTGGCTCGGTGATCAGCCCCACCGCGATCACCGGAATGCCCACCTCGCGACGGATCGCCTCGGCGAACGGCACCTGGTAGCCGGGTCCGAGGGCGATCCTCTGTTTCGGCGAGGCGCCGCCGCTCGACGCGTCGATCCAGTCCACGCCCAGTCCGCGCAGCCTGCGCGCGAACTCGATCGTGCTGGGGAGATCCCAGCCGCCGTCCACCCAGTCGGTGGCGGACACGCGCACGCCCAGCGGCTTGTGCGCCGGCCACGCCGCGCGCACCGCCGCGCACACCTCGAGCGGGTAGCGCATCCGGTTCTCCAGGCTCCCGCCCCAGTCGTCCTCGCGCAGGTTGGCCAGCGGCGAGAGGAACTCGTGCAGCAGGTAGCCGTGCGCGCAGTGCAGCTCGAGCGCGTCGAAGCCCAGCCGGCTCGCGCGCTCGGTGGCGTCGGCAAAGCGCGCGGTGAGCGCGTCGAGGTCGGCGCGCGTGAGCGCCCGCGGGGGCGGCTCGGCTTCGAGATGCGGCACCGCCGACGGGGCCACAGGCTGCCATCCGCCCGCGTCGGCGCCGATCAGCTGGCCGCCTTCCCACGGCCGCGCGCTCGAGCCCTTGCGCCCGGCGTGGGCGAGCTGGATCGCGAGCGGCATCGGGCTCACCTCGCGCAGCGCGGCGAGCACGCCCGCGAGCGCGGTCTCGCAGGCGTCGTCGTACAGGCCCAGGCACCCGGGGCCGATGCGCCCGATCGGCTCCACCGCGGTGGCTTCCACCATCAGCAGCCCCGCGCCGCTCAGCGCGAGCTGCCCCAGGTGCACCGTGTGCCAGGCGGTGGCGCACCCGTCCACCGCCGAG
This sequence comes from Burkholderiaceae bacterium, assembly GCA_036525975.1. GTDB lineage: Bacteria > Pseudomonadota > Gammaproteobacteria > Burkholderiales > Burkholderiaceae_E > Quisquiliibacterium. Next base: position 11,212 of record DATCZK010000207.1, read on the forward strand.
TACTGGCACATCGGCGAGACGACGATGCGGTTCGCCAGCTCCAGCGAGCGCAGGCGGATGGGGGAGAAGAGCTGGCTCGGGCTCGGCTGGGCAGGGGGCTTGGCGTCGGTCATCGCAGTCCGGGAGGGTGGAGGAGCCAGATCGTGGCTGGCGGAACGTTCATCAGCACGGTGCGGCTGCGCGACCACGCGAAGCCGGGCCCCGTTGCCCGGAACGGCGGCGAGCGGCCCAGCCCGTAGGTGTACTGGATGAGCGCCGAACGCGCTTGGCCGGCGAGCACGGCGCAAAAGGCTTCGCTGCAAAGGGCGGCTTCGCGCCGGTTCATCGAGCGGAAGGGCAGCGACGAGACGATCGCCGTGGGCACGCCGGGCTGCACCACGCGGCCGATCTCGGACGCGCAGGACTGCACGATCTCCACCCGGGGAAAGGCCTGGCGCAGCCAGCGCACGAGCCCAGGGTCGCGCTCGATCGCCACCAGCCGGTCGAGGTCGCGCACCCGGCCGAGGATCGCGCGCGTGAGGGCGCCGGTGCCCGCGCCGATCTCGATCACGGTGCGGCAACGCGTGGCCGCGATCTCGCGCACGATCGCGGTGCCGAGCCAGCGCGACGCCGGCGCCACCGCCCCCACGTGCGCGGGGCTGCGCAACGCGGCCGACGCGAAGGCGAGCGTCTCGCGAAGGCGGTCGGCAGACCCCGAAACGGCGTCCAGTCTTGAAAAGCGGGCTCTCAACACAATATCGGTTGTGACATCCACGGGGCGCCGCCCCGGCACAGGTAGAGTATATGCGCCAGGACAAGCTCACGACCCAGTTCCAGCAGGCGCTCGCCGACGCGCAGAGCCTCGCCCTAGCGAACGACAACCAGTACATCGAAGCCGTGCACCTGCTCGCGGCCGTCGTCGGCCAGGCCGACGGTTCGGGCCGCGCGCTGCTCGAGCGCGCAGGCGTGCGCACCGGCGCGCTCAAGGCCGCCGCCGACAGCGCGATCAAGCGCCTGCCGCAGGTCTCGGGCACCGGCGGCGAGGTGCAGGTCGGGCGCGACCTGGGCAACGTGCTCAACCTCACCGAGAAGGAGGCGCTCAAGCGCGGCGACCAGTTCATCGCCACCGAGATGTTCCTGCTCGCGCTCGCCGAAGACAAGGGCGAGGCCGGGCGCATCGCGAAGGAGGCGGGGCTCACCCGCAAGGCGCTCGAGGCCGCGATCGACGCGGTGCGCGGCGGGCACAACGTGGAGAGCGCCGACGCCGAAGGCCAGCGCGAGGCGCTCAAGAAGTACACGATCGACCTCACCGAGCGCGCCCGCCAGGGCAAGCTCGACCCGGTGATCGGCCGCGACGACGAGATCCGCCGCTCGATCCAGATCCTGCAGCGGCGCACGAAGAACAACCCGGTGCTGATCGGCGAGCCGGGCGTGGGCAAGACCGCGATCGTTGAAGGCCTCGCGCAGCGCATCATCAACGGCGAGGTGCCCGAGACGCTGAAGGACAAGCGCGTGCTGGTGCTCGACATGGCGCTGCTGCTCGCCGGCGCCAAGTACCGCGGCGAGTTCGAGGAGCGCCTGAAGGCGGTGCTCAAGGAAATCGCCGCCGACGAGGGCAAGACGATCGTCTTCATCGACGAGATCCACACGATGGTGGGCGCGGGCAAGGCCGAGGGGGCGATCGACGCGGGCAACATGCTCAAGCCCGCGCTCGCGCGGGGCGAGCTGCACTGCATCGGCGCCACCACGCTCGACGAATACCGCAAGTACGTGGAGAAGGACGCCGCGCTCGAGCGCCGCTTCCAGAAGGTGCTGGTGGACGAGCCCAGCGTGGAGAGCACGATCGCGATCCTGCGCGGGCTGCAGGAGCGCTACGAGCTGCACCACGGCGTGGAGATCACCGACCCGGCGATCATCGCCGCGGCCGAGCTCTCGCACCGCTACATCACCGACCGCTTCCTGCCCGACAAGGCCATCGACCTGATCGACGAGGCCGCGTCGCGCATCAAGATGGAGATCGACTCCAAGCCCGAGTCGATGGACAAGCTCGACCGCAGGCTGATCCAGTTGAAGATCGAGCGCGAGGCGATGAAGAAGGAGTCGGACGAGGGCTCGCGCAAGCGCCTCGAGCTGATCGAAGCCGAGATCACGCGGCTGGAGAAGGAATACGCCGACCTCGACGAGATCCTGCGCGCCGAGAAGGCCGCGGTGCAGGGCTCGGCCAACATCAAGGCCGAGATCGACAAGCTGCGCGCGCAGATGGCCGACCTTCAGCGCAAGGGCCAGTACGACAAGCTCGCCGAGATCCAGTACGGCAAGCTCCCCGAGCTCGAGGGCAAGCTCAAGGCCGCGAGCGAGGCGGAAACGGGCGGCGCGAAGGCGGGCGAGGGCGGCGCGGGGGCGCCGGGCGCCGGCAAGGCGGGCAAGCCGGCCCGCCCGCGCCTGCTGCGCACCCACGTGGGCGCCGAGGAGATCGCCGAGGTCGTGTCGCGCGCCACCGGCATCCCGGTCGCCAAGATGATGCAGGGCGAGCGCGACAAGCTGCTCACGATGGAAGCCAAGCTGCACGAGCGCGTCGTGGGCCAGGACGAAGCCGTGCGCCTGGTGGCTGATGCAATCCGCCGCTCGCGCGCCGGGCTCTCGGACCCCAACCGCCCCTACGGATCGTTCCTGTTCCTCGGTCCCACCGGCGTGGGCAAGACCGAGCTGTGCAAGACGCTCGCGGCGTTCCTGTTCGACTCCGAAGAGCACATCGTGCGCATCGACATGAGCGAGTTCATGGAAAAGCACTCGGTGGCGCGGCTCATCGGCGCGCCGCCGGGCTACGTC
>DATCZK010000208.1:0-18976 GCA_036525975.1 Burkholderiaceae bacterium
CATTTTCAGCGTGCCGAAGCCGCCCGACAGCGACATGTTGGCCTGGCGCTGCCAGGTGGTTGTTTTTTGGACATTCGTCTTGGTGGCGGTGTCGAGCACGGTGTCGGTAGTTCCGTCTTCGCCGTTGATGCCCTGCTCGTAGTTGAACGAGACTTTCAGGCCGCCGCCCAGATCCTCGGTGCCGCGCACGCCGATGCGGCCGGTGCCGTTGTTCAGCAGGCCGTTGCCCGACATCTGGGTCTTGCCACCCTGGTTGGCTTTCGACAGGCTCAGGTCAACTACACCGTAGAGCGTGACACTGCTCTGCGCAAACGCTGCGGCGGGCAGGGCAGCTGCGACCGCGACGGCGATGAGTGATTTTTTCATTGAGACGATCTCCTAGGTTTCTGGAATCAATCGGCAGCCCTCGAACCGCCGCAACTCCCCGGTCAAATTCAGCGAATGTTGGCCCGGCTTGAAGTCCGACGTATTGTCGCGAAAATCCTCGGGCCGGCAAAGAACAACGGTGCCCCGCCGTGTCCTTTTTGCTTATCATGTGGCACGCCTGCAACAAGCCTCGCCCGGATTTCACATGCCGACACGCGCCCGCCCCGACCTCTCCGACGCCCTGCTGCGGGCGGCCGCCCGGGCGCTCGCCACCCTGACCGGGGCCGCCGGGGCGGCGCGGGCCACGCCGGCCAGCGGGGTGCAAGACGCGCGGGGGCTGGAGCCGGCCGAGCGGAGCCTGTCGGGCGCGCTGATGCGGGTGAACCACGTGGGCGAGATCTGCGCGCAGGCGCTGTACGAGGGGCAGGCGCTCACCGCGCGCGACCCGGCGCTGGCGGCGCAGTTCCGCCGCGCGGCCGGCGAGGAGGCCGACCACCTCGCCTGGACGCGCGAGCGCCTCTCCGAACTGGGGGCGCGCCCGTCGCTGCTCAACCCGCTGTGGTACGCCGGGGCGTTCGCGCTGGGCGCGCTCGCCGGGCGCCTGGGCGATCGCGCGAGCCTGGGGTTCATGGCCGAGACCGAGCGGCAGGTGGAGGCTCACCTGCAGGGGCACCTCGAGCGGCTGCCCGAAGCCGACCAGCGCTCGCGCGCGATCGTTCGCCAGATGAAGGACGACGAAGTGCGCCACGCCCAAACGGCGCTCGAACTGGGCGGGGTGGAGTTGCCCGGCCCGGCGCGCGGCGCGATGCGCGCCGCCGCCCGGGTCATGACCGGCTCGGCGCATTACATATAGTCAGTCTTCGACGATCTTCCAGTCGAGCGTGATCTCGGCCGTGTGCGCGAGCATCGCCGTCGCGGAGCAGTACTTGTCGTGCGACAGGCGGATCGCCCGCTCGACGATGTTCGGTTTCAGCCCGCGCCCGCGCACCGTGAACGTGAACGCGACCCGCGTGAAGACCTTGGGGTCGGCCGCGGCGCGCTCGGCCGCGAGGCTCACCTCGCAGCCGCGCACGTCCTGCCCGCTCTTCCTCAGGATCACCACCACGTCGTAGGCGGTGCACCCGCCGGCGCCGATCAGCACCAGTTCCATCGGGCGCGGCCCGAGGTTGCGCCCACCGCCCTCGGGCGCGCCGTCCATCACCACGGCGTGCCCGCTGCCGGATTCGGCGAGGAAAGTCATGCCCTCGGGGCCGGTCCAGCTCACCTTGCATTCCATCGCAGTTCCTCGGCTCTGTTAGTGCAATGCAATAATTAGAATCCAGCGCCTAGAATGGGCAATCCGATCGGGCTACGACCGTGGGGTGCCGTAAAAATATACAACATAAACATAGAGTTAGCTAAAACAATCGAAGGCAGCCCCGACAGGGGTTGTGGTGTGTGCGCAACCTTGGACCTTGCATTGCACAAATCACGCGTCTATAGTGGCTTCAACGGATGCCGGCGCGGCATCCCACCGATGTCTCCTCCACCCTCCTCCTTTGGTGGATTCGGCCCGAACCTCTGGTTCGGGCTTTTTTTTGCCGTCGCCCGTTGCCGCGCCGATCCACGGATCGCGCTTCACTTTGACGGCGGGCATCGAGGCGCGATAGAATATCAGGCTTTCCGCTCGCACCAGACCGCCGCACGCGCTCAGGCGCCCAATGACGGGCTCGCGGGCACGACAAGAAAACTCGGGCAATTCAGGTTCAGGGTTCACCATGAAAACGTTTTCCGCCAAGCCGCACGAAGTCAGGCGCGACTGGTTTGTAGTGGACGGCACCGACAAGGTGCTCGGCCGCCTCGCCGCGGGTATCGCGCACCGGTTGCGCGGCAAGCACAAGCCCGAATTCACGCCCCACGTCGACACGGGCGACTACATCGTCGTCGTCAACGCCGGGGGCATCCGCGTCACCGGCGAGAAGGCGCAGGACAAGAAGTATTTCCGCCACAGCGGTTACCCCGGCGGAATCAGCGAGACCAATTTCGCGAAGATGCAGTCGCGCTTTCCCGGGCGCGCGCTCGAGAAGGCCGTGCGCGGAATGCTCCCCAAGGGGCCGCTCGGCTACGCAATGATCAAGAAGCTGAAGGTGTACGCGGAGCCCACCCACCCGCACGCGGCGCAGCAGCCCAAGGCGCTCGACATCTGAGCGCCGCGCGGCCCACACCGAGCAGCACCACGGAACACCACAGACGAACAAGAGGCGTTGAAGCGATGATCGGCGATTACTACTACGGCACGGGCCGGCGCAAGTCCTCGGTGGCGCGCGTCTTCCTCAAGAAGGGCAAGGGGAAGATGGTCGTCAACGGCAAGGCGCTCGACGCCTACTTCGCGCGCGAGACGGGGCGGATGATCGTTCGCCAGCCGCTCGAGCTCACCAGCCACCTCGAGTCGTTCGACATCATGGTCAACGTGGCCGGGGGCGGCGAGTCGGGCCAGGCGGGCGCCGTTCGGCACGGCATCACGCGCGCGCTGCTCGACTACGACGAGACGCTCAAGCCCACGCTCTCGAGCGCGGGGCTCGTCACGCGCGACGCGCGCGAGGTGGAGCGCAAGAAGGTGGGCCTGCACAAGGCGCGCCGGCGCAAGCAGTTCTCCAAGCGCTGATCGCCCGCTCGGGCGCGCAGAACCGCAGGAAGGGCCGCCGCGAGGCGGCCTTGTCTTTTTGCGCGCCCGATCGCCGCGCTTCGCCCCGCGGCGGCGCGGTGCTAGGATGATCCCCCCGCGTTATCGCCCTGCTTCGCGGTGCCGGCCGGCGCCGCGCTGGCGCTCGTCTGGGAGCGAACATTGAAGCTCAGGCTGCTGGCGCGCCGTTTTTCGGTGAGCGCGCCCAGGATGACCGTCCGCCGTCACGTGCCGTGGCCGCTGCGCGCGGCCGCGATCGCGGCGATCGTCGTGGCGGCCGCGGGCACCGCGGTGTGGGGCTGGCGGGTTCTGGTGGGCGACCCCGCGCTCGAGCGGCAGATGCTCGCCGAGCAGGTGCAAGGCCTCACCGCCCAGCTCGCGAACGAGGCCGCGGAGCGCAAGCGGTTGCAGGCGCTGGTGAATTCGGCGGCGAGCCAGACGCTGGTGGACAAGACCACCTCCGAGCGGCTCGCGGCCCAGCTGCGCTCGCTGGAGGCCGAGAACGCCCAGGTCAAGGCCGATCTCGCCTACCTGGAGTCGCTGCTGCCGGCGGCCGGCGGCCAGGGGCCGATCGCGATAAGGCGATTCGAGGTGCAGCCCGACGCCGCGCCCAGGCAGATGCGCTACAAGGCGCTGCTGATGCAGACTGCGCGTTCCGAGCGCGGCTTCGACGGAACCCTGCAGCTGGTCGTGAACACGCGGCAGGGAGGCAAGCCGGGGGTGCTCACCGTGCCGCCTTCCACCGGCGCGAGCAAGGGCGAGGGCCTGCCGGTGTCGTTCCGGCGTTACCAGCGGGTGGAAGGGATGTTCGAGGTGCCGGCCGGCGCGGTGGTGACCTCGGTTCAGATCCGGGTGCTCGAGGCGGGCGCGGTGCGCGCCCAACAGACCGTGACCATGTAAGGAGGGAGGAGCGATGTTTGGACGGGCGAAGTCGGCGCAGGGGCCGATCGAGACGCTGATCGGGGCGGCGACCGTGATCGAGGGCGATCTGCGGTTCAAGGGCGGGCTGCGGATCGACGGCGAGGTGCGCGGCAGCGTGGTGGCGATCGACGGCGCGCCGAGCATGCTGGTGCTGTCGGCGCGGGCCCGGGTGGTGGGGGCGGTGCACGCGGCGAGCGTGGTCGTGAACGGCACGATCGAGGGGCCGGTGCAGGCCGACGAGCTGCTCGAGGTCCAGCCCGAGGCGCGCATTCGCGGCAACGTGCGGTATCGGGCGATCGAGATCCACCAGGGCGCCGTGGTCGAGGGCCCGCTGGCGCAGATCGAGACCGAGCGCACCGGGCTCAAGCTCGCCGCCGGCAGTGACACCCACGGTGGCAGGGTTTAGCGGCCGAGGCTACAATGCGGCAACTTTGGAGGATTTCGCATGAATGCTGTAGCCGAGATGCCGGCGCCGCTGCTCTTTACCGACAGCGCGGCCGAGAAGGTTCGCCAGTTGATCGACGAGGAAGGCAATCCGGACCTTAAGCTGCGCGTGTTCGTGCAGGGCGGCGGGTGCTCGGGCTTCCAGTACGGCTTCACCTTCGACGAGGAGTCGGGCGAGGACGACACCGTGATGCAGAAGAACGGCGTCACGCTGCTGATCGACGCGATGAGCTACCAGTACCTGATCGGCGCCGAGATCGACTACAAGGAAGATCTCGAGGGCGCCCAGTTCGTGATCAAGAACCCGAACGCGCAGACGACCTGCGGTTGCGGGTCTTCGTTCTCGGTTTGATCCGGTCCGGGGCTACGCGGCCCCGGTCTGCGCAGGGGGCGCGGGGTAGACCGCGCCCAGTTGCCGCTCTCCGCGCGCGCCCGTCACGGCAGGCAGGTTTGCCGCCTGCCCGTTGACGCGCCTCGCCGCCAGCCAGGCGAACGCCACCGCTTCCACCGCCTGCGGGTCGACGCCGAGTTGCGCCGTGGTATGGACGACCGGCGCACGCGCGCCGGGGTTCGACGCGCGCGCGCCCGGCTGAGCGACCGCAAGGCGCGCCTGCAGGCGGCGCATCAGGTCGGCGTTGCGCACGCCGCCTCCGCAGGCGAAGACCTCGTCGGCCCCGAACGACTCGCAGGCTCGCGCGATCGACTCGGCGGTGAGCTGGGCGAGCGTGGACTGCACGCGAGCGGCGCCCGGTGCGCCGGCGTGGCGCGCGAGGGCGGCGTCGAGCCACTGCAGGTTGAACAGTTCGCGCCCGGTGCTCTTGGGCGCAGGCCTGGAGAAATAGGGGTCGGCCAGCAGCGCGGCGAGCAGCGCCTCGTCGGGCGCTTCGCTCGCGGCCCAGCGCCCGCCCGCGTCGAAGGGGCTGGCGGTGTTGCGTTCGCTCCAGGCGTCGAGCAAGGCGTTGCCCGGCCCGCAGTCGTAGCCGCGCACGGGCTCGCCCGGCGCGAGCAGCGACACGTTGGCGATTCCGCCGATGTTCACGACCGCGCGCCGGCGCGCCGGGTGCGCGAAGGCGGCGGCGTGGAAGGCGGGCACCAGAGGCGCGCCCTGGCCGCCGGCGGCGAGGTCGGCGCTGCGAAAGTCGCACACCACCTCCAGGCCGGCGCGCTCGGCGAGCAGCGCGCCGTCGAGCAACTGGATCGTGTAGCCGGCTTCCGGGCGGTGGCGCACGGTCTGGCCGTGCGCGCCCACCGCCCGCACGCCCGGCGCGTGGAGCGCCGCCGCGACCTCGGCGTAGAGCAGCGTGAGCGCGCGCCGCGCGCGTGCCGCGCGCTCGAGCTCGTCGGCGCCCGGGGCCTGCAGCGCGAGCAACTCGCTGCGCAGGGCCGCGTCGATCGGGCGGCTGGCAAAGCCGAGCACGTGCGGGTGGCGCGCGGAGAGGTCCACCAGCGCGCCGTCGACCGCGTCGACGCTGGTGCCGGACATCAGGCCGAGGAAGAGCTCGGGCATCTCGTGCGCAACGCGGCCGCGGGTTGCGGCGGGAGGGAAGGGGCGCTGTGGCGGCGGCGCGCGCGCGGCCGCCGGGCTACTGGAAGCTGGCGACCAGCAGCGTGTCGAAGCGCAGCATCTGCTCGCGCACCTCGGCCACCGCCTGCACCAGCCGCGCGCGCTCGCCCGCGTCGAGGGTGCGCCCCTCGGGCAGCGCCACCGTGAGCGGGTTGACCTGCTTGCCGCCGATCGCGATCTCGTAGTGCAGGTGCGGGCCCGTGGCCCAGCCGGTGCGCCCGACGTAGCCGATCGTGTCGCCCTGGGTCACGCGCGCGCCCTTGCGCAGCCCCGAGGCGAAACCGTTGAGGTGCGCGTACAGCGTGCTGTGGTTGTTGCGGTGCTGCACGATCACGACGTTGCCGTAGCCGCGCTGCCGGCCGGCGAAGCTCACCGTGCCGTCGGCGGTGGCCCGCACCTTGGTGCCGGTGGGGGCGCCGAAATCCACGCCGCGGTGCGCGCGCCAGTCGCGGTGGATCGGGTGCAGTCGCGAGTTGCTGAACCCCGAGGTGACGCGGCTGAATTCGAGCGGGTTGCGCAGGAACGCCTTCTTCAGGCTGCGGCCCTCGAAGTTGTAGTACTCGCCGCGGCCTTCGTCGGCGAACCAGAACGCGTCGTATTTCTTGCCGTTGTTCTGGAACTCCACGGCGAGAACCCGGCTGCCGGCGGCGGAGTCGAGCGAGTCGGCCTCGCGGATCGTCTCGTAGACGACGCGAAGGCGGTCGCCCTTGCGCAGGTCGCGCTGGAAATCGATGTCGCCGCCGAAGATGTCGGCGATCTTGATCGCCACCGACTCGGGGATGCCGGCGTCGTCGGTGGCGGCGAACAGCGACGAGCGGATCTCCACGCTGCGGATCTCCACCGATCGCTCGAGCGGAATCGGGGCCTGCAAGGCGGTGAAGCCGTCGCCCTGGCGCCGGATCTCCAGGCGCGTGGGCGCTTCGTCGCCGGCCTCTTCGATCGAGCCCAGCCGGTAGGCGTAGCGCAGCACGCGCCCGGCGTCGTCAACGTCCACCTGCACGGTGCGGCCCGCGCGCAGCTGCAAGACCTTGCGCGCTGTAGGGTCGCTCGAGGCGAATCGCAGGAATTCGGCGTCGGTGGCGCCCATCCGGCTCATCAGCTGCGCCAGCGTGTCGCCCCGGCGGATCGTCTCGGTTTGCGAAAAACGCTCGATCGGGTCGGGTGCCGTGATCGAGACCGGGAGCAGTTCGATCACGCGCTCGACCTCGGGCATCTCGGTCTGCGCGAGCGGAGCCACGCCAAATGCGGTGACTGCGCCCAGCGCGCCCATGACGGCCGTGGCGATCGCAACGTGCTTGAATCGGCGTGAATGGTGCATTGTTCTGTTGTTGGCCGGGGGCGCGCGCGCCTGTCGGATAATATCGCCGCCGAGACAGCGTGGTGGTGCCGGACCAGGTAAAAGAAGCCCCGCCGACAAAGCCGCGATTTTAAAGCAAAACGCCGACAGCGCCACCCCCTGCCCGAGATGAACGCCGAAAACCCGACGACCGCCGGTACCAGCGACCCCGCCGCAGCCATCAGCGACTCGGCGCGCGAGGCGCTCGCGACCACGCTGCGCGGCTGCGACGAACTGCTGATCGAGTCCGACTGGCTCGCCAAGCTCGCGCGCAGCGAGGCCGAGGGCCGCCCGCTGCGGATCAAGCTCGGCCTGGACCCGACCGCGCCCGACCTGCACCTGGGCCACACCGTGGTGCTCAACAAGATGCGCCAGCTCCAGGATCTGGGCCACACGGTGATCTTCCTGATCGGCGACTTCACGGCGATGATCGGCGACCCCTCCGGGCGCAACGCGACGCGCCCGCCGCTCACGCGCGAGAGAATCGACGAGAACGCGAAGACCTACTTCCGCCAGGCGAGCCTGGTGCTCGACCCGGACCGCACCGAGATCCGCTACAACTCGGAGTGGAGCGATCCGCTGGGCGCGCGCGGGATGATCGAGCTGGCCGCGAAGTACACGCTCGCGCGCATGCTCGAGCGCGACGACTTCACGAAGCGCTACCGCGGGGGGATGCCGATCTCGATCCACGAGCTGCTCTACCCGCTGATGCAGGGCTACGACTCGGTCGCGCTGCGCAGCGACATCGAGTTGGGCGGCACCGACCAGAAGTTCAACCTGCTCGTGGGCCGCGAGCTCCAGCGCGAATACGGGCAGGAGCCGCAGTGCATCCTCACGATGCCGCTGCTCGAGGGCCTGGACGGCGTGGAGAAGATGTCCAAGTCCAAGGGCAACTACGTGGGCATCACCGAGGCGCCCGGCGAGATCTTCGGCAAGCTGATGTCGATCTCCGACGAGCTGATGTGGCGCTACTTCGAGCTGCTCTCGGCCCGGCCGATGGCCGAGATCGAGGGCTTGCGCGCGCAGTGCGCCGCGGGGCGCAACCCGCGCGACGCGAAGGTGATGCTCGCCAAGGAGATGGTGGCGCGCTTTCACTCGGCGCGCTCGGCCGACGAGGCGCTCGCCGAGTTCGAGGCGCGCTTTCGCCAGGGCGCGATCCCGTCCGACATCGCCGAGGTCTCGCTCTCGGGCGCGCCGCTCGCGATCGGGCAGGTGCTCAAGCAGGCGGGCCTCGCCCCCTCCACGTCGGAGGCGATGCGCAACATCGAGCAGGGCGGGGTGCGGGTGGACGGCGACCGGGTGGGCGACAAGGCGCTCGCGCTCGCCGCGGGCACCTACGTGGTGCAGGTGGGCAAGCGCAAGTTCGCGCGGGTGACGATTCGCTGAGGCGCCGCGGTTGATCGGTCTGCTGCAGAGGGTCTCGGGGGCCCGGGTCGAGGTCGACGGCGCGACCGTTGGCGCGATCGATGCCGGCCTGCTGGTGTTCGTTTGCGCCGAGCGCGGCGACGGCGAGCGCGAGGCCGGCCGGCTGCTCGCGAAGCTGCTGTCCTTGCGGGTGTTCCCGGACGCCCGGGGGCGGATGAACCGCTCGCTGCGCGACCTGGGCGACGCGGGCGGCCTGCTGCTGGTGCCGCAGTTCACGCTGGCGGCCGACACGCGAAGCGGCACGCGCCCGAGCTTCACGCCCGCCGCGCCGCCCGAGGTGGGCGCGGCGCTGTTCGAGCGCTTCGCGGCCGCGGCGCGGCGCGAGCACTCGCGCGTGGAAACCGGTATCTTCGGGGCCCATATGAAGGTGCACCTGATCAACGACGGACCGGTCACGTTCTGGCTGCAAGTGGCGCCGGTGGCCGACAAGGAGACGCCATGAAACTGCACAGTGATTCTTTTGCCGACGGGTCGGCGATCCCGGTTGAATTCGCGTTCGCGCGCATCGACCCCAAGCACCACGTCGCGCTCTCGGGCAACCGCAACCCGCACCTGGCCTGGGACGGCGCGCCCGAGGGCACGAAGTCGTTCGCGATCGTCTGCCACGACTACGACGTGCCCTCGAGCCCCGAGGACGTGAACAAGGAAGGCCGCGAGGTGCCCGCGTCGCTGCGCCGCGTGGACTTCTTCCACTGGGTGCTGGTCGATCTGCCGGCCGACACGCGGTCGGTGGCGGCCGGGGAGTTCTCCGATGCCGTCACGCCCAAGGGCAAGAGCGGCCCGGGCACCCGCCACGGCGCGCGGCAGGGGATCAACGACTACACCGCCTGGTTCGCCGGCGACCACGACATGGAGGGCGACTACTACGGCTACGACGGGCCGTGCCCGCCCTGGAACGACTCGATCGTCCACCACTACGTGTTCACCGTCTACGCGCTCGACGTGGCCGAGCTGCCGCTCACGGGGCGCTTCGGCGGCGAGGACGCGCGCCGCGAGATCGGGCGGCACTCGCTCGCCAGCGCCTCGATCACCGGCACCTACACGCTCAACCCAAAGCTCGCCGGATGACCGAGCTGATCCTGGTGCGCCACGGCGTGACGGCGTGGAACCGCGAGCGGCGCTTCCAGGGGCACACCGACCGGGGGCTCGACGAAGAGGGGCGCGAGCAGGCGCGACGCGCCGCGGCGCGGCTCGCCCGGGAGCCGGTTGACGCGATCTACGCGAGCGACCTGGGGCGCGCGTGGCAGACGGCCGAGCCGCTCGGCGAGGCCACGGGGCTCGCGCCGCGGAGCGAGCCCGCGCTCAGGGAGCGGTACTACGGCGACTTCGAGGGCCGCAGCCACGACGAGCTGGCGCACGAGTCGCCCGAGGCCTTCGCGCGCTGGGAGCGGCGCGAGCCGGACTTCGAGCTGCCCGGGGGCGGCGAGTCGCTGCGCGCCTTCGACGCGCGCGTGCGCGCGGCGCTGGGCGAGCTCGCCGCGCGCCACCGCGGGCAGCGCGTCGTGGCGGTCACCCACGGCGGCGTGCTCGACTGCGCGTATCGCGCGGCCCGGGGCCTCGGGCTCGAGGCCCCGCGCGAGCACGCGCTGCTCAACGCGAGCATCAACCGCATCGGCTGGCGCGACGGCGCGTTCTTCCTGATCGACTGGGCCGACGTCGGGCACCTGTCGGGCGCGGGCGACGACGCCGGCGCCTGAGCCGGAGCGCGATCGCGAACGCGCTAGAATCGCGGCTCCGCGTGACTGGCGAGGTGGGTTGCGGGCCGACCAGCCGACTTCGCAATCGAAGGAAACCCCATGTTCGATCGAAACCTCGGAATCGCCCAGGTCGACCCTGAGCTCTGGAACGCGCTGCAGCTGGAGAACATCCGCCAGGAAGAGCACATCGAGCTGATCGCGTCGGAGAACTACGCCAGCCCCGCCGTGATGGCCGCGCAGGGCAGCCAGATGACGAACAAGTACGCCGAGGGCTACCCCGGAAAGCGCTACTACGGCGGCTGCGAGTACGTGGACATGGCCGAGCAGCTGGCGATCGACCGCGTGAAGCAGCTCTTCGGCGCCGAGGCCGCGAACGTGCAGCCGAGCTCGGGCTCGCAGGCCAACCAGGCCGTGCTGCTCGGCTTCCTCAACCCGGGCGACACGATCATGGGCATGAGCCTCGCCGAGGGCGGGCACCTCACGCACGGGATGGCGCTCAACATGTCGGGCAAGTGGTTCAAGGTGGTCTCGTACGGCCTGGACGCCAACGAGGAGCTCGACTACGAGGCGATGGAGCGCACCGCGCGCGAGGCGCGCCCGAAGCTGATCATCGCGGGCGCGTCGGCGTACGCGCTGCGCATCGACTTCGAGCGATTCGCGCGGGTGGCGCGCGAGGTGGGCGCGATCTTCATGGTCGACATGGCGCACTATGCGGGCCTGATCGCGGCGGGCGAGTACCCGAACCCGGTGCCGCACGCCGACGTGGTCACCTCCACCACCCACAAGAGCCTGCGCGGCCCGCGCGGCGGCATCGTCCTGATGAAGTCGCAGCACGAGAAGACGATCAACTCGGCGGTGTTCCCCGGCCTGCAGGGCGGCCCGCTGATGCACGTGATCGCCGCCAAGGCGGTGGCGTTCAAGGAGGCGCTCGACCCGTCGTTCAAGCGCCACCAGCGCCAGGTGATCGTGAACGCGCGGGCGCTGGCCGAGACGCTGGTCGGGCGCGGGTTGCGCATCGTCTCGGGGCGCACCGAGTCGCACCTGATGCTGGTGGACCTGCGGCCCAAGGGCATCACCGGCAAGGCCGCCGAGGCGGCGCTCGGCGCGGCCCACATCACCTGCAACAAGAACGCGATCCCGAACGACCCGGAGAAGCCGTTCGTGACCAGCGGCGTGCGCCTGGGCTCGCCGGCGATGACCACGCGCGGCTTCGGCGAGGCCGAGGCGGTGAAGGTGGGGCAGCTGATCGCCGACGTGCTCGACGCGCCGAACGACGAGGGGGCGATCGCGCGCGTGCGCGCGCAGGTGGCCGAGCTCACGTCGCAGTTTCCGGTCTATCGCTGACCGGGCCCGCAGCCGGTTGCCCCGGGAGAAGGCGCGATGCGTTGCCCCTACTGCGAGCACGAAGACACGCAGGTGATCGACAGCCGCGTGGCCGACGACGGCGACAGCGTGCGCCGCCGCCGCCGGTGCATGGCCTGCGACAAGCGCTTCACCACCTACGAGCGCGTGGAACTGACGATGCCGGCGATCGTGAAGAAGAACGGCTCGCGCGCCGAGTTCGACGCGGGCAAGCTGCGGGCCTCGCTGCAGCTCGCGCTGCGCAAGCGGCCGGTGAGCGCGGAGCAGGTGGAGTCGGCCGTGCACCGGATCGAGGAGCGCGTGATCGGGCTGGGCGTGCGCGAGCTGCCGAGCGAGCGGATCGGCGAGATGGTGATGCGCGAGCTCAAGCGCCTGGACAAGATCGGCTACGTGCGCTTCGCCTCGGTCTACCGCAGCTTCGAGGACGTGGACGAGTTCGCCGAGGCGGCGAAGGAAGTCAAGCCAAAGCGCGCGAAGCGCTGATCGGCGCGCCGTCCGCCCCGCGCCGAAGGCCGGCGCGCCGTCCGCCCCGCGCTGGAGCTCAGCGCGCCTTCCGCCCCGCGTCGCGGATTTGCGACAACGTGAGGTTCGGCGTGATCGCCTCCGGGTCCACCTTGAGGTGGATCACGGCCGGCGCGTGTTTCGCGGCCACGAACTCGCGCGCGGCCGCCAGCGCCGGCGCGAACCCGGCGGTGGCCGTCACGGCCGCGCCGAAGGCGCCGAAAGACTGCGCCAGGGCGGCGAAGTCGGGGTTGCGCAGCTCGGTGCCGAGCACGCGGTCGGGAAAGTCGCGCTCCTGGTGCATGCGGATCGTTCCGTACATGCCGTTGTCGAACACGACGACGATGAACCCGGCGCCGTATTGCACGGCCGTGGCCAGTTCCTGGCCGGTCATCAGGAACTCGCCGTCTCCGGCGAGGCACAGCACCGGGCGCTCGGGCTGCGCGATCGCGGCGGCCACCGCCGAGGGCAGCCCCGCGCCCATCGCGCCCGAGGTGGGCGCGAGCTGCGAGCGCGTCATCCCGCTGCCGCGCGCGGCGAGCGGCGCGTAGCGCCAGAAGCGGTGCGCCCAGGTGGCGAAGTTGCCCGCGCCGTTCGCGACGATCGTCTCGGGCGGCATCTGCTCGCGCAGCGTGCGCACGACCTCCCACAGGTCGAGCGCCGGCGAGAGCGTGCGCATCGCGGCGGGGCGCTCCTGCCAGCCTTCGTAGTCGGCGCGCGCCGCGGCCGCGCTGGCGGCCCACGCGGAGGAGTCCACACGCACCTCGCGCAGCGCCGCGGCGAACTCCGGCATGCCCGAGTTGATCATCAGCGCCGCCTGGTAGACGCGCCCGAGCTCCTCGGCGCCGGCGTGCACGTGCACGATCGTCTGGGCGGGCACCGGCGCCGCGAACAGCGTGTAGCCCGACGTGGTCATCTCGCCCAGCCGCGGCCCGATCGCCAGCACCAGGTCGGACTCGCGCACGCGCGCGGCCAGCTTCGGGTTGATGCCGATGCCCACGTCGCCCGCGTAGTTCGGGTGGTTGTTGTCGAACAGGTCCTGGAAGCGGAACGCGCAGGTGACCGGCAGCCGGTTGGCCTCGGCGAAGGCGCGGATGTCCTGGCAGGCCGCGGGCGTCCAGCCGCTGCCGCCGAGCAGCACGATCGGGCGCTGGGCGCGCGCGAGCATCGCGCGCAGGCTCTCGAGCTGCGCGCCCGAGGCGCTCGCGCGCACCGGCGCGTAGGCGGCGGTGTCGGGCACGGCCGCGCGTGCCGCGAGCATGTCTTCGGGCAGCGCGAGCACGACCGGGCCCTGGCGCCCGCTGGTGGCCGTCTGGAAGGCGTGCGCGAGGTATTCCGGGATGCGCTCGGCGCGGTCGATCTGCGCGACCCACTTCGCCATCTCGCCGAACATCCGGCGGTAGTCGAGCTCCTGGAAGGCCTCGCGCTCGACGAAGTCGTTGCCCACCTGGCCGATCAGCACCACCATCGGCGAGGAATCCTGCCGCGCGGTGTGCACGCCGATCGCGGCGTTGGTGGCCCCGGGCCCGCGCGTGACCGCGAGCACGCCGGGCTTGCCGGTGAGCTTGGCGTAGGCGTCGGCCATGAACGCAGCGCCCCCCTCCTGGCGGCAGATCACGAAACGGATCGCGTCGCGGTGGCGGTACAGGCCGTCGAGCACGCCGAGGTAGCTCTCGCCCGGCACGCCGAAGATCGTGTCCACGCCG
Source organism: Burkholderiaceae bacterium (assembly GCA_036525975.1). GTDB lineage: Bacteria > Pseudomonadota > Gammaproteobacteria > Burkholderiales > Burkholderiaceae_E > Quisquiliibacterium. The sequence continues at coordinate 13,985 of DATCZK010000208.1, forward strand.
TGCACCGCGAGCGCGTCGGCGAGGATCTGCCCGCCCGCGCGCAGGCCGGCGGAAGGGTTGGCTGGTGCAGTCATGCTCGGGTTTCTCCGGGGGTTGGCCGCTGGCGGGCGCGGGCGTTGGCGTGCGTTCCCGGGCGGCGGCAGTGCGGTCTCGTGCGCGGCGCTAGCGCGCGAGGCGGAACGCGCCGCTGAAGGTGACGGTGACGCGCGAGCGCCCCGGCTCGAGGGGCACGGCCACCGCCTCGACGGCGAGCTCGGCGCGCGCGCGCGCCATCGGAACCGGCATCGGCGGCGAGGCGGTGTTGTAGTTGGCTTCCACCAGTTCGGCGCCGGCGTAGCCCAGCGCCTGCGCGGCGGCGCGCGCCTTGTCGCGGAAGTTCTGCGCCGCCTCGGCGGTGATCTCGCGCTCGACCCGGTCGCGTGCGCCCTGCGAGAGCCTGAACCCGACCGAGCCCACGCTCATGCGGCCCGACAGCGTCGCGGTCGCGCGCGATATCGCGGCCACCTCGGTGGACTCGGCAACGAGCTCGGCGCGCACGCGCCAGCCGTCGATGCGCCCGTCGCGCGAGTGGCGCGGGTAGGTGTTGTATGCGCCCGAGCGAACGACCAGCGCCGCGTCGCGCTTGAGGTCGGCGAGCGCGGATTCGAGCACGCGGTTCACCGCCGATTGCAGCGGGCCCGGCTGCGGGCCCTCCTGCTCGATGCGGAACACCGCGAACGCGGTGTCGTCGCTCACTTCGCGGCTCGCGCTCGCCTCCAGGCGAAGGAGCGGCGCGTCGGCCGCGGGCGCGGCCTCGGCCGCCCGGGCCGGCAAGGCCCAGGCCCACGGCAGCGCCGCCGCGGCGATCAGCGCGGCGGCGAGGCTGGCGGTGCGAGCGGGGTTCATCTGGCGGGTCCGGTGAAGTCCCTATGGTAACCGGTCGCAGTCGTTACAATCGACGCGAAGATGTTCACGCCAGCCGATCACCAGTTCATGACGCGCGCGCTCGAACTCGCGGCGCGCGGGCTGTACACGACCTCGCCGAACCCGCGCGTGGGGGCCGTGGTCGTCAAGGACGGCGAGATCGTCGGCGAGGGGTGGCACCGCCGCGCCGGCGAGCCGCACGCCGAGATCGTCGCGCTCGCGCAGGCCGGAGGGCGCGCGCGCGGCGCCACGGTGTACATCACGCTCGAGCCCTGCAGCCACTTCGGGCGCACGCCGCCCTGCGTGGACGCGCTGGTCGAGGCGCACGTTGCGCGCGTGGTCGCGGCGATGGAGGATCCGAACCCGCGCATCGACGGACGCGGGCTCGAGCGGCTGCGCGCGGCCGGGGTCGACGTGCGCTGCGGCCTGCTGCAGCAGGAGGCCGAGGAACTCAACGTGGGCTTCGTGTCGCGGATGACGCGCGGCCTGCCGTGGGTGCGGATGAAGGTGGCGGCGAGCCTGGACGGGCGCACCGCGCTCGCCAACGGCGCGAGCCAGTGGATCACCGCCGAGCCCGCGCGCATCGACGGCCACGCCTGGCGCGCGCGCGCCTGCGCCGTGCTCACCGGGATCGGCACGGTTCGCGGCGACGACCCGCGGATGAACGTGCGCCACGTGCAAACCGATCGCCAGCCGCTCAGGGTGCTGGTGGATTCCCGCCTCGAGGTGCCGCTCGAGGCGGCGATCATCCGCGGCGGCAACACGCTGGTCGCCTGCGCGGTGGACAACCCGCCCAAGGCGGGCGAGTTGCGCGATCGCGGCGTGGAGGTCGTGCGCATCGCCAACGACAGCGCAAAGGTCGACCTGGGCGCGCTGCTGCGCGAGCTGGGCGAGCGCGGCCTGAACGAGATCCACGTCGAGGCGGGCTATCGCCTGAACGGGTCGCTGCTGCGCGAGGGCTGCGTCGACGAGCTGCTGATCTACTTCGCGCCGTCGCTGCTCGGCGATGCGGTCGGCATGTTCGAACTCGGCGCGATCGACGACCTCGAGCGGCGCACGCGGCTCGCGTTCGGCCCGACGCAACGCGTGGGCGACGACCTGCGCCTGCTCGCGCGCGTGGTGCGCGAGCCCGGCGCGCACGGGCCCCAGGGCGCGGTGGCCGCGGTGCGGGAGGACTGATGTTCACCGGCATCGTCGCCGCCGTCGGGCGCATCACGCGCACCGGCAAACTGGGTGACGGACTGCGCCTGACCGTGGACGCGGGCGGGCTCGACCTCGACGACGTGGCGATCGGCGACTCGATCGCGATCCAGGGCGCGTGCATGACCGTGGTCGCGCGCCACGCGCGCGGCTTCGAGGTGGAGGTGTCGCGCGAGAGCCTCGAGCGCACGGTGGGCCTCGATCGCCAGGGCGACGTCAACCTCGAGAAGGCGCTGCGCCTGTCGGACCGTCTCGGCGGGCACCTGGTGACCGGCCACGTCGACGGCCTGGCGGAGGTGGTGCGCTTCGAGCCGCTGGGCGAGTCGTGGCGGCTCGACCTCGCGGTGCCCGCGGCGCTCGGGCGCTACTTCGCCTACAAGGGCTCGGCCACCGTGAACGGCGTGAGCCTCACCGTGAACTCGGTGGTCGACGACGCGCGCGGCACCGTGATCAGCATCAACCTGATACCGCACACGATGCAGGTCACGACGCTGCGCGACCTCGCCGTGGGCGCGCGCGCGAACCTCGAAGTGGACCTGATCGCCCGCTACCTCGAGCGCATGGTGGGGGCGCTCGCGCCGCGCGGCTGAGGCGGGATCGCGAGGCCGGGCCGTGATCGCGCGGCCTGGGCGGAAGGGGGGCGGCGCGCGCCGGTGCGCGCTCAGATGTCGGCCAGCGGCGTGTGCTCCGCGCTCTGGTCGCGCACGCGCATCACCTGCAGCAGCCCCGCGAGGCTGGCGTGCAGCGCGGCGATCTCGCTCGCGTCGAGCTGGCCGAGCGCGTCGGGCAGCACGCCGGTGAGGGGCTGCGGCGCGCGCGCGAGGAGCGCGCCGGCACGCTCGGTGGGGTAAAGGCGCACCACCCGCTGGTCGACCTGGTCGCGCTCGCGCCGCAGCAGCTCGAGCCTGGACATCTGCTCGATCAGGTTGCTCGCGGTGGACTGGTGGATCGAAAGCGCCTTGGCGAGCTCGGTGACGCGGATGCCCGGTTGCCCCGCCACCGTGGCGAGCGCCCACAGCTGCGATCCGCCGATGCCGCACTGCTTCTCGATCACCTGGAAGTGCTTCTTCACCGAGCGGAAGATCACGCGGAACTGGCGAAGCACCGCGTCGGGGCCTGGTTCGGGCGTTTCGCCCGCGTCTGGTGTTTCCTCGGTCATCGGGGGTCTCGGGTGATTTCCTGGGCGCGACGTAGAATGCGCGCATGCCAATCGCGAGCATTCCCGAGATCGTCGAGGATTTCAAGGCCGGGCGCATGGTGATCCTGGTCGACGAGGAAGACCGCGAGAACGAAGGGGACCTCGTGCTCGCGGCCGACTTCGTCACGCCGCAGGCGATCAACTTCATGGCGCGGCACGCGCGCGGGCTGATCTGCCTCACGCTCACGCGCGAGCGATGCCAGCGGCTCAACCTGCCGATGATGACCGCGCGCAACGGCACGCGCACCGGCACCGCGTTCACGGTCTCGATCGAGGCGGCCGAAGGCGTCACCACCGGCATCTCGGCGGCCGACCGTGCGCGCACCGTTCAGGTGGCGGTGGCCAGGGACGCGACCGCGCGCGACATCGTGCAGCCCGGACACATCTTCCCGATCATGGCGCAGGACGGCGGTGTGCTGATGCGCGCCGGGCACACCGAGGCCGGCTGCGACCTGGGCGCGATGGCCGGCCTGACCCCTGCGGCGGTGATCTGCGAGATCATGAAGGACGACGGCACGATGGCGCGGCTGCCCGACCTGGAGATGTTCGCGCGCGAGCACGGGCTGAAGATCGGCACGATCGCCGACCTGATCCACCACCGCAGCGCGAACGAGAGCCTGATCGAGCGGGTGGCGAGTCGCGAGGTCTCCACGATGCACGGCCCGTTCACGCTGCACGCGTATCGCGACACCCCGAGCGGTTCGCCGCACCTGGCGCTGGTTCGCGGGCAGGTCGACGCGAAGGCCGAGACCCTGGTGCGCGTGCACGAGCCGCTCACGATCCTGGACATGATCGAGGTCGACCGCAGCACGCACACCTGGAGCGTGAACCGCTCGCTCGAGCTGGTGGCCGAGCGCGGCTCGGGGGTGATCGTGCTGCTCAATTGCGCGCAGAATGCCGAGGTGCAGCTCGCCCAGTTCGACGCGCTCGCGCGCGCCGAACGCGCCGAGCGCGCCGAGCGCGCGCGCGGACAACCGGATCGCGCCGGCAAGATCGACCTGCGCACCTACGGCATCGGCGCGCAGATCCTCAAGGACCTGGGGGTGGGGCGAATGCGCCTTCTGGCGCAACCGCGCAAGATGCCGAGCATGACCGGGTTCGACCTCGAGGTGGTCGGCTTCGAGCCCGGAGAACAAGGACATTGACGTGAGCGTTGAGATCTTCGATGCGGACCTGCAGGGCGAAGGCCTGCGAATCGGCGTGGTGCAGGCGCGCTTCAACGAGGCCGTGTGCGAGGCGCTTTGCGAGGCCTGCATCGACGAGCTGCGCGAGCTCGGGGTGGCCGACGAGGACATCTTCGTGTGCACGGTGCCCGGCGCGCTCGAGATCGGCGTCGCGCTGCAGCGCCTCGCGCAAACCGGCGAGTTCGACGCGCTCGTGGCGATCGGGGCGGTGATCCGCGGCGAGACCTATCACTTCGAGGTCGTGTCGAACGAGAGCGCGGCGGCGATCTCGCGCGTGGCGCTCGACGCGTCGATACCGGTCGCCAACGCGGTGCTCACCACCGACACCGAAGAGCAGGCGCAGGCGCGGGCGGCCGAGAAGGGCGCCGACGCCGCGCGCGTCGCGGTCGAGATGGCGAACCTGCTCGCGTCGGTGGACTCGCTCTCGCCCGAGGGCGAGCTCGAAGCCGGCGAGGCCTGAGCGTGTCGGGGCCAGCCGGCGAGGGTCCGGGCGAGAAGCGCGGCTCG
>DATCZK010000209.1:0-13693 GCA_036525975.1 Burkholderiaceae bacterium
GCAGCCGCCGCGTCGGCCACGGCCTGCGCCGAGCCCAGCTCCAGCCCCTGCCCCCAGTGGGCCTCGAGCAGCGCCGCGGCGAGCCGGGCCTCGCTGCCGGCGCGGTGCTCCTTGAACCAGTAGAACGCGCGCGCGCTGGGCCGCGGATCCATCGGCGCAGCGCCGAACGCGCGCCGCGGAGCGAGCCCGTGCAGCCGCGCGTAGCGCTGCGCCTCGCGCACCAGGTACGCGCCCTTGAGCGGTGTCTCGAGCAGCGGCTTGAGCCCCATGACCTTCACCACCGACACGCCGAGGCGGATCGCGCGCCAGTCCACCGCGCGCCCGTGACGCGCGGCCAGTTCCTGCACCCGCAGGCTCGCGAAATACCCGAACGGGGAGATGAAGTCGAAGTAGAACTCGATCGGCGCCGGCCCCGCGGGCGCTGCCTCGGTGTTCACCGGCTTCGCTCAGGCGGTGGGCGGGCGCGAAGCGGCGGCCACGCTGCCCAGGTGCATTCCCGAATCGAGCAGCAGCAGCTCGCCGGTCACGGTGCGCGCGCCATCGATCAGCCAGATCACGGCGTCGGCCACGTCGTCGGCCGAGCAAACCCGCCCCAGCGGCGCCGCGCGCTCCTGCTGCTCCCTGAGCTTCTCGTAGGCCTCGCGACCGATGCCGTCGACGAACCAGCGCGTCGTGATCATCCCGGGGCACACGGCGTTCACGCGCACCTGGGGCGCGAGCGCACGCGCGAAGTGCATCGTCAGCGCATTGAGCGCCCCCTTCGACGCGACGTAGGGCACCGACGAGCCGGTGCCGGTGACGCCGGCGATCGACGAGACGTTCACGATCGTGCCGTTTGCCGCCCTGAGGTGGGGCGCGCACGCGCGCACCATGTTGAACACGCCCACCACGTTCACCGACAGGATCCGCTGGAAGGTCTGCTCGTCGAGCTCGTCCCAGTTGCCCCGCCCCACGAAGGTGGTGACTCCGGCGTTGTTGACCAGCGCGTCGAGGCGGCCCCACCGCTCGAGGGCGGCCCCCGCCATCGCGCGACACGCGGCATCGTCCGAGACGTCGGCGCGAACGAGCAGCGTGTCGGCGCCCGCCTGCCGGCACGCCGCCTCGGACTCGCGCGCCTCCCGCTCGCTCTTCGTGTAGTTGATCACGAGGTCGTAGCCGCGCCGCGCGAGCCCGAGCGCCGTCGCGGCCCCCACGCCGGTTGCCGAGCCGGTCACGATCGCGAGCTTGCGTGCACTCATCGCCATTGGGCCCGATTGTATTCGAGCCGCGCCTGGCCGTTTCGATGGCCGTCGCACCGCGCGCGGCGACGCGCGCGTTTCCCCGCTCGCGCCTGATCAGGCTCGCGCACCGCGCTCGAAACCCTCGAGCACGTCGGCCGCGTTGCGCCCCAGCGCCTGCGTGGCATAGCCTCCCTCCAGCACGAACACGGTGGGCAGGCCGAGACCGCCCACGCGCGCGCCCAGGCGCGCGTAGTCGTCTCCGGCCAGGCTGAACTTCGAAATCGGGTCGCCCGCGTAGGTGTCCAGCCCGAGCGAGACGACCAGCGCGTGCGGACGGTGCAACGCGATCCGCTCGCAGCCGCGATCGAGCGCCGCGAACCAGGCCTCGGAGCTGCAGCCCGGCGCCAGCGGGAGGTTGAGGTTGAAGCCCTCACCCTCGCCCTCGCCCGTCTCGTCCGCGTGCCCGAGGTAGAACGGGTACTCGGTGCGCGGGTCGCCGTGGATGTTGACCACCAGCACGTCGGAGCGACGATAGAAGATGCTCTGCGTGCCGTTGCCGTGGTGGTAGTCCACGTCGAGGATCGCGACGCGCCCCGAGCCGCGCCCGAGCAGCGCCTCGGCGGCGACCGCGGCGTTGTTGAGGAAGCAGTAGCCGCCCATGAAGTCCGCGCCCGCGTGGTGGCCCGGCGGACGCGTGGCGCAGAACGCGCTCCTCGCGCCGTTGCCCACGAGCGCCGCGGCGCTGGCGGCGGCGTCCGCGGCCGCTTTCACCGCTTGCCAGGTTCCGGCAACCAGCGGCGTTCCGTTGTCCATCGAGTAAAGGCCCAGGCGCGCGATGAAGTTGCCCGGCTCGAGATCGCTGCGCAGCGTCCTCACCGGCCACACCGAGGGAAAGGGCTGGATTTCGTTGTTGGCGGGGTCGATCGCCACCCACTGCTCCCACGCCGAGCGAAGGAACGCCAGGTAGCGTGCGCTGTGCACGCGCGCCAGCAGGTCCGCGCAATCGTGCTCCGGTGCGATCACCTCGTGGCCGCGCGCGAGCAGGGCTTGCAGCACGACCTCCGCCCTGGACGGGCCTTCGAAGCAGGGAACGCGCTCGCCGCGGTAGAACTCGAACGCCGGCGCGTGCGCCTGGTGAGCCTGGGTGAACAAGCACTTCATCGAACGGCTAGCCGGCGCGGCGCGGCGGTCGACTCCGGGCTGCTTCGCGCCACGAGCGCGAACGGGCCATCGTCCATCTCGCGCTCACTTTTGCGCCGACTGCTCCATCACGAACACGGTTGCGAAAGCGCCGATCGAGACGACGCGGCCATCGACGGTGGTGTACGAGGCCACGCCCAGCGGGTGGTAGTTGGACACGAATGCCGTGATCGCTCCCACCCCCAGCGCCCCCGCGAGCGGACTGCGCTCGGCGACGGCCTCGCGGATCTTCGCGCGGTGCTGCTCGGGCGTCGGGTTGAGCACGAACGCGGCCGCGGTGGCTGCGGCGGCAAGTACGGCGGAGACGACGACGGCTTTGGCCATGATTCGCGTGTTGTGCCGGAAAGGAGTGGGGCGAGCGCCGCGCGGGTGACGAGGGGGTGGTCGACTCGAGGCTCGCAGCGGCGCACCGGTTGAAGATAGTACCTCTGCGCGAACCGATCGACGAACGCGTCGCCGGCGCTAGGCGTCGTGGGAGTCGTTGCGGCTCAAGACGATGCGCAGCACGACATAGCCCGCGAGACCGGAAACCACCGACCCGATCAGGATGCCCAGCCGTTCGAGCCCCGCGTGAGCCAGCTCGCCCGGCTGGTAGGCCAGTGACGCGATGAACAGGCTCATCGTGAATCCGATTCCGCACAGCAGCGCCACGCCGTAGAGGTCACCCCACTGCATGCCCCGGGGCCGCGCCGCAATGCCGGCGCGCTCGGCGACCCAGCAGAACCCGAGGATTCCGATCTGCTTGCCGACGAACAGCCCCACCATGATCCCGAGCGGCACCGGCCGCGCCACGTCGCTGATCGAGAGCTCGAGGATTCCCACGCCCGCATTGGCGAACGCGAACACCGGGAGGATGCCGAACGCGACCCACGGGTGGAGAATGTGCTCGAGGTGCCGCAGCGGCGATTCGGGCGCATCGGCCGAACGCGAGCCGGCGGGCGCGCGCAGCGGTATGAACATCGCCAGCACCACGCCCGCGAGCGTTGCGTGCACGCCCGACTTGAGCACCGCAACCCACAGCGGAATTCCGACCAGGATGTAGGCCGCCGGCTTCATCACCCTGAAACGGTTGAGCACGGCAAGCACCGCGATGAGCCCCGCCGCCACGCCCAGCGACACGAGCGACAGGTCTGCGGTGTAGAACGCGGCGATCACCACGATCGCGCCCAGGTCGTCGAAGATCGCGACGCTCAGCAGGAAGGCCTTGAGCGCCGCGGGCACGCGGCTGCCGAGCAGCGAGAGCACCCCGAGCGCGAACGCGATGTCGGTGGCCGTGGGAATCGCCCACCCTTTCATCGCCACCGGATCGTTCCAGTTGAACGCCGCGAACAGCGCCGCCGGCACGAGCATCCCACCGACGGCTGCAACCGCGGGCAGGCTCGCCTGCCGCAGGCTCGACAGGTGCCCCTCGAGCACCTCGCGCTTGAGCTCCATGCCCACGAGAAAGAAGAACACGGCCATCAGCCCGTCGTTGATCCAGAGCAGCAGCGGCTTGGAGATGCCCGCCGCGCCCACGCTCACCGCCAGCGGCGTGTCGAGCAGCAACGCGTAGTAGCTCGCGAGCGGCGAGTTCGCCACCACCAGCGCGAGCACCGCCGCGGCCATCAACACCAACCCGCCCGCCGACTCCAGGCGAAGGAACTCGGTAATCGGTTGCAGCAGCGATTGGTTCGGGGTGCTCGAGCGGTCGTCGTTCATCGGGTACGGGTTGCTCGCCCGCTCAGAAGTCGGTGGCGGCCACTGGCACGGCGCTCACGGCTGGGGGCCTTCATAGCCCTCGATGATCAGCATGTCCATGGTGGAAACCGGCTCGCGAAAACGGATCGCTGCCTGATACGCGGGCGAGCGGTAGCACGCGAGCGCGGCCTGGTACGAGGGGAACTCCACCACGACGTTGCGCGCGCGGTGCGATCCCTCCGGGTTTTCGGATGGGCCGCTGCGCACGATGAAGCGCCCGCCGTGCGCCTTCAGCGGTGCCGCGTTGGCCGCGATGTAGGCCTTGTACGCCTCCGGGTCGGCCACGTCGACTCTCGCGATCCAGTATCCCTTCGCCAACTTCGTCTCCTTTGCCCGCCCGACGATCAGGCGCCGCGCGCGGCTGGGAACCACGCCGGCAGGTGCTCGATCGCCTCGGCAAGTGTACCGATCACGCACAGGCTTTGCTTCGCGATCGTGTTCGGCAGGGCGCGCAGGTCCGGCACCAGCACGACCGCGAGACCCGCGGCCAGCGCGGCCGCGGCGCCGTGTTCGCTGTCTTCGAACGCGACGCACGTGCGCTCCGACGCCCCGAGTCGCTGCACGGCGAGCTTGTAGACCGCCGGGTCGGGCTTTCCTCGCGGCACCTCGTCCCCGCCCGCGATCGCGCGAAAGTGCGCCAGCACCCCGGCCCCCGCCAGGCGGTGACGGATTTCGGCCGCGCTCGACGACGACGCCACCGCGCAGGGAATCGACTTCGCACCCAGCGCGCGCAGCAGCGCATCGGCGCCCGCCTTGGCCGGAAACGTGGCCTCGCTTGCGCCGGCGCAGAGCCGGGCAGCGACCCGGGCGCGCACGCTGGCGTAGGCACCGGCACCGCCGAGCAGCGCGACCAGGACTTCCACGGACTGCCGCTGATTGAGCCCGATCACCGCCGAGTACGCCTCGGGCTCGAGCGCGATGCCGAGTTCCCGCGCCGCATCGACCCACGCGCGCATGATCACGCGCTCGGAATCGACCAGCGTGCCGTCCAGGTCGAAGATCGCGCAGTCGAACATGTCGCCCCGGCGCCGCATCAAGCCGGCCCGACCCCGAGCGGGTGCGGGAGCGCCTGCGACGTCGCGCCCGCCAGCTTCATCGCCGCGAGCATCGCAACCAGGTAGCCGTATGGCCCGAGGCCGCAGATCACCGACGTGGCGGCGGCCGAGATGATCGACTCGCGATGGACCTCGTCGCGGGCATGGATGTTCGACACGTGCAGTTCCACCACCGGCCCCTCGAAGGCCCTGATCGCGTCGAGGATCGCCACCGAGGTGAACGAGTAGCCGGCGGGGTTGATGACGATCGCGTCCGCGCTCTGGCGCGCGGCCTGGATGTGGTCGACGATCGCCCCTTCGTGGTTCGACTGCGCGAACTCCAGCTGCACGCCCAGAACGGCGGCCATCTCGCGGCAACTTCGTTCCACGGCGGCGAGCGTGGTCGAACCATAGATGTGCGGCTCGCGCACGCCGAGCAGGTTCATGTTCGGGCCGTTGATGATCTTGATGCGAACCGTCATCCCAATCTCCCCGAATCTTTCCGTTCCCGCCAGCGCGTGCGCGAGATCCGGTACAGGCAATGTCGCGCCAGTCGATGCCCCTGGGGCAGCGCCGGGTGGTCGAAGTCGGCCCCCGCGTTGCGCATGCCGATGCGCTCCATCACCGCGATCGACGGGTGATTCGCCAGCGTCGTGAACGAGACGATCTCCTCGAGCCCCACCCGCTCGAAGCCCACGCGAAGACACTCCCTCGCCCCCTCGGTCGCGTAGCCCTGCCCCCACGCGGACCGCTTCAGCCGCCACCCGATCTCCACGCACGGGCCGAACGGCAGCGCGCGAGCCGGCACCCAGATGCCGATGAAGCCGGCGAATTCCCCGGTTTCGCGCAACTCCACGGCCCAGCCACCCCACCCCTGCGCCGCGAACTGCCCGAGCCAGAAGTCCACGCTCGCGTTCGACTGCTCGACGGTGAGAGGCGCGGGGAAGTGCTTCATCACGGCGGGATCGGCGTTCATCTCGGCGAACGGCGCCCGATGGCGCTCGCTCCAGACCCGAAACGCCAGGCGCGGCGTGTCGAATTCGATCGGCACGGCCCGACGGCTCAACCCAGCAGCGCCGGGTTGAGCTGCCACGTGGCGAACGCGAGCACCGAGGCGAACGAGACCCAGGCGAGGTACGGCAGCAGCAGCGCCGCCGCCGCCCTGTTCACGCGCCAGAACAGCACGATCGTGGCCGCGATCAGAGCCCAGAGCAGCACGATCTCGGCGAACGCCGCCCCGCCCATCCGCCACGCGAAGAACAGCCAGGACCACAGCGCGTTGGCCGCGAGCTGAACCACGAACATCGCGAGCGCGCCGCGTGCGCCGGAGAACCCGCGCGCTCGCCAGACGAGCCACGCCGCCACGCCCATGAGCGCGTACAGCACCGACCAGACCGGGCCGAACAGCCAGCCGGGCGGAGCCCATGGCGGGCGCGCGAGTTCGCGGTAGAAATCGCCCGCGCCCGCGGAGGCGAGCCCGCCCAGGGCGGCGGCGCAGAACACGGCGAGCAGCCACGCCAGCAGGCCAAGCGCCTGGCGGCGCGCCGATCCGGGAAGGCGGCGATCCACGTCAGGCCGCAACCCCGAACAGCGCCCCGACGCCGGCCGTGAGCCCCATGGCGAGCGCGCCCCAGAACGTGACGCGCGCGGTGGCAACGAGCACGGGCGATCCGCCGGTTCGCGCCGAGAGCGCCCCGAGCAGCGCCAGAAACACGATCGAACTCCCCGACACCGCCCACATCAGCGTGGACGCCGGAAACGACAGGACGACCAGCAGCGGCAACAGCGCGCCCGCCGCGAAGGTGCCGGCCGAGGCCAGCGCCGCCTGCACCGGCCTCGCGGCGTGCGTGGACGAAATCCCGAGTTCGTCGCGCGCGTGGGCGCCCAGCGCGTCGTGCTCCATCAGCTGCGTGGCTACGCTGGAAGCGAGCCCCGCCTCCAGCCCGCGCTTGACGTAGATGGCCGCCAGTTCGGCGTGCTCGTGCTCGGGGCTCGTTGCGAGTTCCTTCGCTTCGCGCGCGAGGTCGGCGCGCTCGGTGTCGGACTGCGAGCTCACCGAGACGTATTCGCCCGCGGCCATCGACATCGCGCCGGCCACGAGCCCGGCAACGCCCGCAACGAGGATCGCGCTCGCGCTCGCCCCCGCGGCGGCAACCCCGAGCACGAGGCTCGCGGTGGAGACGATGCCGTCGTTCGCGCCCAGCACCGCCGCGCGAAGCCAGCCGATGCGGTGCGTGCGGTGTCTCTCGGCGTGCTTCATACCCATTCATTCGACCAGAACCGGGTGCGCGTGTCCAATGCGCGCGCGATCGCGCGCTATCGGCCCGAGGAAGGCCCCTTGAGCTCGATCGTGTTCCCGTCCGGGTCGCGGAAGTACAGCGAGGGGCCGTTGCCCTCGGCGCCGAAGTTCACCGCCGCGGGCCGGATCGGCGGGGCGCCGAGTGCGGTGAGGTGCGCGACGAGCACCGGCTCCTCGAACGGATCGATGCGCACGCAGACGTGATCGACGTTGTGGCCATCGCCCCCCGCCGGCGGGCCGCCCTTGCGACCCAGCGGGCCGTCGACCGCGACCAGGTCGATCAGCGACGCGCCGGCGCGCAGGTGGACCAGGCCCAGCTCGTCGCGCTTCCTGACGATCGCGCACCCGAGGGCCCTGGCGTAGAACGCCGCGGAGCGCTCGGTGTCGCGCACGCGGAACACCACGTGATCGAGGCGCAGCACGCGGAAGGGCACGGGCGCTTCGCCTGGCGAAGGCGCCGCCACGGGCGGGAGCGACGCGCGCGGCGGCAGGAGCGCCTCGCGCCTGGCGAGGCTCTGCGCCGGCCACAGCGCCTCGCGATCGTAGTACTGGGCAAAGGCGGGCGTGCCCTGCGCGAGCACGACCCAGGGCTGCTTCGAGGCGGTGAAGATGTGCACGTCGGGCGGGAGCAGGTCGGGTTCGTCCATCGTCCCCACGCGCACGAACCTGATCGCCTCGCCCGAACCGGCATAGTGGCTCCAGACGGCGACCCTGCACTTGGGGCAACGCGCGACCTTCTGCCCACGGCCGCTCTCGGAGGGGGTGTCGACGATCTCCGGGTCGGCGCCCAGGGTCGTGACCCGGTCGGACTCGTAGATCGCGTTGAGCGCGAACGCCGCCCCGCTCTCGCGCTGGCACCAGCGGCAGTGGCAGCAGTGCACGAACATCGGCCGCGACTCGAGCCGGTATCGGATCAGTTTGCAGTCGCAGCCGCCCTGGGCCGGAAACCGATCGTGAACGGACATGTCGTCGGGCCTCGGTGCGCAGAGTGGCGTTCGACTCGGGCTCTCGCCGCCGCGCTAGCGCTGCACCCAGCCGCCGCACACGGGAAAGACCTGGCCCACGAAACAATTGGCCGGCTCGGTGCACAGGTACGCGGCGAACTCGGCATCCTCCCGTGCGCTCACGAGGCGCCCCAGCGGCACCTCGCGCTTCAGGCGCTCCTGGAAACGCGGGTTCGCCTGCACCTGCGCGGGAAAGTAGGTCGGGTTGTCGACGAAGTTCTGCGCGATCGCATTGACCTGCACGTTGTGCGGGGCCACTTCCACCCCGACCGCCTGTACGTACGCGAGCTGCGCCCCGCGCGCGGCGCTGTAGGTGGACGTGCGCTTGATTCCGCGCAAGGCCGAGCTGCTGCCCATCACGAGGATCTTGCCCGCGCGCCGCTCGACCATCGCCGGGAGCACCGCCCTGAAAAGGCGCGGGAGCGGGTCCACCAGGGCCGCGAAGGTGCTCGCCCACTCCTCGTCGGTCACGTCCGTGGCGGCGGTCGTCGGCGCCGGCATCGCCAGGTTCGCGACGAGCACGTCGACCCGGCCCGCGGCCTCGACCACCCTCGCGGGCGCATCCGCGCCCGCCAGGCTGTCGGTGCTCGCGACGATCGTCGCGCCGTGCTCCGCGAACACCTCGCACAGCACGGGCCCCATGAATGCGTCGGCGTGCGTGACGAGCACGCGCTTTCCGCTCAGGTTTCCTGTCGGCACTGGCTCTCCAGGTAGTGGTTCAGCCGAGTCTCCCATTCCTGCATGAACTTGCGGTAATGCGCTTCGGTGAACGACGCCACGAACGCGTCGCCCTCCGGGCCGAGGCTCGTGTGACAGTAGGTCACCTCAGCCTCCGCCCCCCCGTGCACCGCGCGAAGCTGGATGCTCAGCCTGCAGGCCGTGACGTTCGGGGTGATCTTCAGCATCTCGACGAAGCCCGCGTTCGGTTCGTGGCGCGTGATGTACCAGACGGCGTCGGCGGACGCTGCCGGCGTGGTGAACACGCAATCCGCCTCGGCGACGCCCGACGAGGAAACGACCAGCGACGGATTCCAGCCTTCGATCCAGTCTCTCTCGCGAACCGGGCACAGAAGCGGAAAGATCTCTTCGGGCGTACCCGCGAGGCGTTGCGTGTACGTCCTCGACGCTCTGACTGGCTCGATGATCTTCATCTGCAAGACCGGCCTGCGCCAGGGGATCGGCGTTGTACGAGCGTCACGGCGGTCACTTGTGACCGGGGTGGTGCCCGTGGTGGCCGCCCGCGTCGCCCGCGTCGCCCGCGTAGCCGCGAAGCCGCGCGTACCGGGCGGCCTGCGCCGGCGAGAGCACCCGCGTCTGCTCGAGGTGCGCGCCCAGGTGGACGTTGCGCAACTTCCCCTCGATCGCCGCGATGCGCTCGAGCGCTCGCGCGAGCGAATCGGGCGACACCTCGCGATTGCGAAACGAGGCCTCGAGCGCGCGTTCGGCTTGCACGAGCTCGGCCCCGAGGCTCTTCGCCGACGACTCCATTCGCTGGAAGATGGCCTGGGTCTGCGCCAGCTGTTCGGCCGACAAGCCGAGCTCGGAGCGCAGTTCCAGAACGTGCGCCGGACCCGGATAGCCGTTGAGTTCCGCGGCTTTCGCGTAACCCATCCCCTTGCCCGCGAGCAGATCCGCGACCTCGCTCTCGGACAGTGAGCGAATCTCCCTGTTCTGCTGCCCGGCATACGGCGAAGGCGTGGCCGCCCACGCCGCGGCAGCGAAGGCAAACGCAATCGCCGCGATCGCTGCAATCCCTTTCACTTTGGCGATTCTCATTGCTTGCCAGGAACTCCATCCGATTCCGGTCAGGAGTCGGCCAGCGTTCGGGAGATCGCCATTGCGGGGGGATGCGCCAGCGTCTGGAAGACGACGCAGTACCGCTCCGTCAAGCGGAGCAGCGTGGCGTCGCGCAACTCGATGCCCAGCGCCGTCGCCACCGCGTTCAGAGTCACGCCAGCGCACGCCACCAGCGCTTCGAGCAGCATGTCCCCGGAGCAGGCGGCCTGCCCGGTGCCGCCGGTGGCCGGGTGCAGGCCGGCGGTCACGAGGGCTTTGCCCGTTTCGCTCTTGCAGCTGACGCCCTCGCTGATGCGCCCCTCGGCGCGCAGCGTGATCAGGGCCGCCTGCGGCGCGTCGCGGTAGCGCTCCTTCAGCGGGGCCTGGATGGAGCGGAGGTCTTCAGCGTTCACGATCGGGGCTCCTGGTGGCTTGCGCACGAACTCCGGTGCAGGCACCGCACGCCGATGGGCGATGATAGACCGTCCCGGGCGCGTGAACGAGGACTGGAGCGAGCCGCAGACGTCACGGCTCGCGCGCCAGCCGCCGTGCCCTCTGGACGAGGCGCTTGGCGTTGCGGTAGGTGGGCACCTCCACCCACAGGCCGTCCACGAGCGCACGGTCGTCCCCGCGAGCGCGCGCCGCCTCGAAGCCCTCCACGATGCTCTGGGCGCGACCGACCTCTGCGGCGCTCGGCGTGAAGACCTCGTTCAGCGCCGCCGCGTGCTCGGCGCGCACCAGCGACTTGGAACGATAGCCGAGGCGGCGCGCGTAGCTTCCCTCCCGAACCGCGCCTTCACGGTCGCTGAACGTGTACGGCGCGTCGATCGGCTCGATGCCCGCCGCCCTGCACTCGAGCACGAAGCGCCGTCGCGCGTGGTCGAGTTCGAGGGCGTCGGGCTGGCGCTCGGCGCACAGGTCGGCCGCGAGGTCTTCAGCGCCGAGCAAAGCGCATCGGATCCTCGCGCTCGCCGCCGCGATTTCACGAACGCTGACCACCCCGAGGGCGGTCTCGCACACGGGCAAGATCTCGACCGTGCCCGCAGCGATGCCGACGACTGCTTCCCAATGAGTGAGCGCAAGATGCAGAGCGCGCATCTGCTCCGCCGACGCCGCCATCGGGTAGGCAATCACATCGGGGAGCGCGGGCATGACGGCGGCGAGGTCGGCCGGTCCTTGCGCGTCGAGGCTGTTGATGCGAACCGCGACGACGCGGCCTGCGGCGCGCCATGCCCGCAGGGTCGCAGGAAGGATTTGCCTGGCCTCCTCGCGGCGCACGGGCGGCGTGAAGTCCTCGAGGTCGGCGATCAGCGCGTCTGCGCCGCTCTCCTGCATCGCGGCGTGGGCAGTGGAGTCGGCACCGGGTCCGAAGAGCCAGGTGCGTCGAAGGTCGGGATCGAGTACAGGCATAGGGGCTCAATGGGTACGATCTAGCGAAGGTCGCAATCCCGCCAGGCGCCGCCGGCGCTCATTGCGCACGGCGCTCGCGCTCTCGCGCCACACCCGTGGGTTCGCGTCGCTCATGCGGCCGGTTCGCTCCCCCCTTGGGCAGGCGCTTGCGAGGCCTTCGATCGAGCGGCGCTCGCGTCCACGAGCCCTCTCCACTTCCTGTGCATCGAGCCGGGGCCGTGTTCGTCGATGCTGGCGATCTGCTCGTCGAGGAACTCCGCGAATTCGGTGCCGTACGTGTGCTTGACGAGCTGCCACATTGCGCGGACACCGGGGAACGCGGCGATCTGCTCGCGGATGGTCGCCTCGTAGCCCCGATACGCGTCGTCGTCGAGCAAGCCGGACAGGTACTGGTGGTGCTGGTTCTCGCACCCCATGAACGTCGCCCTGCACAGGAAGAAGAACTGCCCGAACTGCGCGCCATCGAGTTCGGCTCGACCGAGCGCGCCCTTCGAGTAGACCTCGCTGAACTGCGGGTCAGCGAGCAGCGTGAAGTACGAGAGCCAGTAATCCGCATTCATCTGCAGAGCCGTGGCGCGAGTCGCCTTCGTGTTCTGGCGCACCTGGAGCCCGACGAAGATCAGCGAGCCGATCACGGCCAGTGCGCCAACGACTTGTCCAATGTCTGCCAGATCGGCAAGCGTCATCGAGATCCTCCGGGTCCGGGCGCGTCGCAACGTGTCCTGGATGCCGCGTCGAGCTTCCTCTGCGTCGCTGCGAACGTCCCCGGACGGTGAAGCGGCATTCTGGCCTACCTCAGGATCCAGAACGCGGTGATCAGGTAGAACAGCGAAGTGGCCGCGACCTCGATGGCGACGTACCGGCGCCGGGCGCCGACGAACTCGGGCGAGGCGGGCGCGCCGCGCGCCGGCGCGGCCTTCGCGAAGCGCGGCTCGACCACGTTGTCGATGACGGGGCCCAGGACGAAGAGCGCCGCCACGAGCACGAGCTTGAATATCAGGTCGGCGCCGAGCGAAAAGAACCCGACGAGGAAGAAGCCCGCGCCCGACACCACCAGCAGCGCGAGCCCCGTGATGATGACCCGCGTGACGAACCGGCGCACCCTGAGGTAGGCCGCGATGAGCTCCGCGTCGGCTCCGCACCGAAGCAGCAGCACCGTCTTGGTCGTGGCGGCGCCCAGACCGAGCGCAAGCCCGAGCACGTGGATCAGCGTGAGGAGTTCCGTCATCATCGCCCTCCCTTCCCCGAACCCAGGGTGGCATCGCCCCTCAGGCGCGCCTCACGCTCGAGGGGAGTTCAACGAAATCGTCGGTGCGAGGCAGAGACCTGTAGGCCGCGAGTATCGATTCGGGCGGCGCCACCAGCTTGCGCGTGTCCAGGTTCATGAACCCTCCGGTGCTCGTCACGATCGACGCGAGCTGGCCGTCGAGGCGCCGCACCTCGTTTCGCAGCCTGAACCTGCTCCCGTCCGGGGCGAGGCCGGCGCACGAGAACGAGATGTCGAACTCCTCCATCCACCGGACTTCGCGCCGGTACTCGAGCTCGTCCTTCATGATCACCACGCCCAGGCGCAGGCGGGCGAATTCCTCCAGCGAGAAGCCCTTCTCGGCAAGGGCGAGCACGCGCGCGTCGACCACCTTGTTGAGGTACGCGGTGTTCCCCATGTGGGCGTTCCAGTCCATGTCGCCCCAACCCGCCAGGAACCTTCGCGTGATCGCGCCGTTCAAGGCCGCATCCTCCTTCGACGAGCGTAGTCCCGCTAGGAGCCGGCAACGGACTGCGCGGGTCGCACGCTGTTGATCGGGTCGGCGTGGCGATGAACGAGTCTCCAGCCCTGCGCCTCGCGACGATAGAGGCTGGTCACCCGCAGCGCGACCGCGGCGGGCTCGGGCGCCTTCGCCAGGCGCACCGAGAACCGCTCCACCTCGACCACGCAGGCCAGCGTGTCTGCCGTGTGCGTGGCCACGTGCTCGAAGGCCACGATCCGGCCGTCCGAGTAGTTGCCGGCGGCCC
>DATCZK010000210.1:0-4381 GCA_036525975.1 Burkholderiaceae bacterium
GCGCAGATCGCGCGCATCGAGTCCGGCGACCCGGACCGTGCCCACCGGCCGCTCCCCCATCGAAAAGTGCCCTCCAAAAGCCCCGCGCCCCAGCGCTCGCGGGGCCCTTCATCCTAATGGGCGCGGTGGCATTTGACCAAACCGTGCGTGCTAGGATCGCGCGATGAGCAAGGCCGACTACCACGCCTTCGACACGCTCGCGCTGCACGCGGGCGCCCGCCCCGACGCCGAGTTCGGCGCGCGCGCAACACCGATCTACCTGTCGACCGCGTTCGTGTTCCAGGACTCGGACCAGGCGGCGGGGCTGTTCAACATGGAGCAGGCCGGCCACGTCTACTCGCGCATCAGCAACCCCACCGTGGCGGTGCTCGAGGAGCGCATCGCCGCGCTCGAGCAGGGCGTGGGCGCGATCGCCACCGCCAGCGGGCAGGCGGCGCTGCACCTGGCCGTGGCCACGATCGCCGGGGCCGGGTCGCACGTGGTGTCTTCGCGGGCGCTGTACGGCGGCTCGCACAACCTGCTGCACTACACGCTGAGCCGGTTCGGCATCGAGACCACCTTCGTCGACCCGCGCGACCCGCAGGCCTGGCGCGACGCGCTGCGGCCCAACACGCGGCTGCTGCTCGGAGAGACGCTGGGCAACCCGGGGCTGGACGTGCTCGACATCCCGGTCGTGTCCGAGATCGCGCAGGCCCACGGCGTGCCGCTGCTGGTCGACTCCACGTTCACCACGCCCTATCTGGTGCGCCCCTTCGAGCTCGGCGCCCACCTCGTCTACCACTCGGCAACCAAGTTCCTCTGCGGCCACGGCACCGTGGTGGGCGGGCTCGTGGTGGACTCCGGCGCCTTCGACTGGCACGCCTCGGGCAAGTTCCCCGAGCTCACCACGCCCTACGAGGGCTTCCACGGCATGGTGTTCGCCGACGAATCCACCGTGGCGCCGTTCCTGCTGCGCGCCAGGCGCGAGGGCTTGCGCGACTTCGGCGCGTGCATGAGCCCGATGAACGCGTTCCAGATCCTGCAGGGCATCGAAACGCTTTCGCTGCGGATGCAGCGACACGTGGCGAACGCCCAACGCGTGGCCGAGTTCCTCGAGGCGCACCCGATGGTCTCGAAGGTCGGGTACCCGGGCCTCGCGTCGCACCCCGATCACGCGCTCGCGAAGCGCCTGTTGCCGCGCGGCTGCGGGGCCGTGTTCAGTTTCGAGATCAAGGGCGACCGCGCCGCGGGACGGCGCTTCGTCGAGGCGCTGCAGATCTTTTCGCACCTCGCCAACGTGGGCGACGCGCGCTCGCTGGTGATCCACCCGGCGTCAACGACCCACTTCCGGATGGACTCGGCGGCGCTCGCCGCCGCCGGCATCGGCGAGGGCACGTTGCGGCTGTCGGTGGGCCTGGAAGACGCGGACGACCTGGTCTCCGACCTCAAGCGCGCGTTGCGCGCGGCCGAACGGGGCTGAGCGGTGCGGGTCGAGGTGCAGGGCCGGTCGGCCTGCGTCTACACCGGAGGGCGCGCGTTCGATCCGGCCCTGCCCACCGTGTTGATGATCCACGGCGCGCAGCAGGACCACAGCATCTGGGGCCTGCAGTCGCGCTACCTCGCGCACCACGGCTACGGCGTGCTGGTGCCCGACCTCCCGGGCCACGGCAGGAGCGAGGGCCCGCCGTGCCCGTCGGTGGAGGCGATGGCGCAGTGGGTGATCGCGCTCGCCTCGGCGTGCGGCGCCACCAGGCCCGCCCTGGTCGGGCACAGCCTGGGCGCGCTGGTCGGGATCGAAGTCGCGGGCCGCGCGCCGGAGCTGGTCTCGCGGCTTGCGGTAACCGGCGCGAACTTCCCGATGACCGTGTCCGACGCGCTGCTCTCGGCCACGCGCGACGACGAGCCCCGCGCCATCGAGATGATCAACCAGTGGTCGTTCAGCGGCATCACCCACCGCCCCGGCAGCCCCGGGCCCGGGTTCTCGCCGTTCGTGGCCAACATGCGCCTGATGCAGCGCCAGCCCGCGGGCACGCTGTTCAACGACTTCAACGCCTGCAAGGCCTACGCAACGGGGCTGGAGCGCGCCGCGGCGATCGCGTGCCCGGTGCTGCACGTGCAGGCCGCAAGAGACGTGATGACGCCGCCGAGCACGGCGCGCGCGCTGGTTGCCGCCACGCCCGGCGCGCAGGTGGCAACGATCGAGGGCGCGGGCCACAACGTGATGGCGGAGCGCCCGGACGCGGTGCTCCGCGCGCTGGCGGCCTTTCTGTCACCATTGAAGTCCAAGACGTAGAATCGGCCGCGCGCACCGCGCGCAGGTCGTCACGCTGGAGGAGAGATCGATGGACGAGATCGCACCGAAGGCCGGTCCCACTCCCGACGGGGGCTACGTGCCGTTTCGCAGCTTCGCCGAGTTCTATCCGTTCTACCTCGGCGAGCACCGCAACCTCACCTGCCGGCGGCTGCACTTCTTCGGCAGCCTCGGCGCGCTGTTCTGCCTGCTGCAACTCGTCACGACGCTGAACCCGCTGTGGCTGCTGGCCGGGCTGCTCTGGGGCTACGGCATGGCGTGGATCGGTCACTTCGGCTTCGAGAAGAACAAGCCGGCTTCGTTCAAGCAGCCGCTCTACAGCTTCATGGGCGACTGGGTGATGTTCAAGGACATCCTGCTGGGGCGGATTCCGTTCTGAGGCCGCGCGCGATCTCGGCCAGCGGCCGGTCGAGCTCGCCGGCGTCGAGCGCCCCTTCGCGCTCGCCGCGCCAGAGCCGCTCGAACAGCGGGCGAAGCGTGAGCGCGCCGGGGTCCGCGCAGAGCATCCAGCGCTCGCGCCAGACCTGCGCGTCGCCCCACTCGTCGATGGCCGGATCCTCGCCCGACGCCCCCGCCACCCAGAGCCGGTCGATGTACCCGAGCGAGCGCAGCAGCGAGGCAACGCGCTCGGCCGCCGCCGGATCGCGGTCGAACAGCTCGCGCAGATCCCCGGCCGCGCGCCACCTCGCCTGCGCGAGGCGCGGGTCGCCGCGGGCCAGCTGCATCAGCGCCGCGCGCGCCGTCTCGAAGTACTGCGCCGGCGCGCGCGGCTCGAGGCTCGCGCCCTCGCCGCGCAGCGACGGCATCGACGCGGTCACCAGCGCGCCGGCGAGCACGGTCATCCACAGGAGGAAGAGCCACACCAGCAGCAGCGGAAGCGTTGCGAAGGTGCCGTAGACCACCGTGTAGGTGGGGAGTCGCGCCACCTGGAAGGCGAAGCCGCGCTTGAGCAGTTCCAGCGCCACCGCGGCGCACAGCGCGCCCACGAGGGCGTCGCGCCAGCGCACCGGGGCGTTGGGCACGAGCCGGTAGAGCAAGCTGAGCCCGCCGATCGCGGTGGCCCAAGGCACCGCCACCAGCCAGGCCGTCGTCAGGGCCGGACGCGCAACGCCGGCCAGGATCTCGGTGATGAACGCGGCGTTGACGAACAGGCTCACGCCCACCAGCAGCGGGCCCAGCGTGAGAAAGGTCCAGTACAGGGTGAGGCGCCGCGCGAGCGCGCGCGCCGGCGCGTCGCCCCAGATCCTTCCGAGCGTGCGCTCGATCGTGAGCAGCGTCGTGAACGCGGTGGCGAAGAACACCACCGCCCCGATCAGCGACAACTCGCCCGCCTTCGCGGCGAACTCGTCCAGATAGCCCACCAGCGTCTCGCTCAGCGTGGGCGCGAGCAGGTTGGCGGCGGCGAAGCGCAGCACCGCCTCGCGCATCTCGGCGAACATCGGCAGCGCGCCGAGCAACGACAGGGCGAGCGCAGCGATCGGCACGAGCGCGAGCAGCGAGAGGAACGCGAGGCTGGCCGCGGTCTGTGCGAGCCGCAGCCGCGCGCTGCGCCGCACGAGCACCACGACGAAGCCACGCAGGCGTGCGGCGAGCCGCGAACGATCGGTCACGGGGCGAGGCTTTGGGTGTCGACGGTCCATGATAGCCTGCGCGCCGATGAACCCACCGGCCGGCTCGAACCCCAGCGGCGCGAGCGCGCTGGCGCGCCTCGCGCGGGCCGCCGCGCTGAGCGCCGCGGCACTGCTCGCGCTCGGGCTGGCGTGGGAGTTGTGGCTGGCGCCGCTGCGCCCCGGCGGCTCGCTGCTCGCGCTCAAGGTCGTGCCGGCCGCGCTCGCGCTGCGCGGGCTCGTCGCGCGCCGCGTGCGCACCTACCAGTGGTGGTCGATGGCGGTGCTCGTCTACGTCTGCGAGGCGGCGGTGCGCGCGCTGAGCGACACGGGGCTCTCGGCTCAGCTCGCGATGCTCGAGGGCGCCCTGTCGGTGGCGTCGTTCGCCGCCACGCTCGCGTTCGTGCGCGCCGCGCGCTGAGCGGCGCGCGCCACGCGCTCGGCCGCGCGGGCGATCAGCGCCGGGTCGTTGCCCGCGCGTTCG
>DATCZK010000211.1:0-4195 GCA_036525975.1 Burkholderiaceae bacterium
CTCCGAGCGCGAAGCCGCCGAGCACGTTGCCCAGCGTGACCAGCGGCGTGGCGTGCGCGGCATACAGGCCCACCCACGCGAGGCCAACCGTCAACGCGACCGCCAGCGCGATCGCGGCGCGATCGACCGGCGGCAGGCGCGACCACCCGATGAACCCGATCACGACCACCAGCAAGCCCACCAGCGTTGCGGTGAGCCGGTGCAGCGCGCGCGCCAGGCTCACGGCTTGCGGCGCTTCGCCCGAGACCACGCGCTGCATGGCCTGACCGACCGTCTGCGCCTCGCCGGGCACCACCTCGGTGGTGGCCACCACCCTGCAATCGGCGCGCTCGGCGCACCCCAGCCCCGCCTGCCAGTGCCGGATGTACGCGCTCGCCGCCGTGATGCACACGGTGAGCAGGCACGCAACGAGCGCGATCTTGCGCATCACGGCTCCCGGGCCTCGCGGCGCGCGAGGCTCAGCAGGACGACCCACGCGAACGCCATTCCGCCGATGATCGCAATCAGCCCGCCCAGCCCCATCAGCCCCATCCCGAGCACTTCCTCGGTGCTGCGAAGCACCTGCCCGGCACCCGCCACCTTGCGCTGCACGCCGTAGCCGCCCGACCAGACGAGCCCGAGGATGTGAACGAGCTGCCCGCCGCCGTACAGCGCCGGTTGCCAGCGCGCGAGCCGCCCGCCGGGCGCCGCGAACCCCAGCCGCGGCAACAGCGCGTACACCAGGCCCATCAGCGCGAGCGTCACGCCCACGATCGAGCCGTGGTAGTGCGCCGGAATGCGCACGTCGGAGCCCTCGATCATGAACCCGATCGCGCCGCCCACCGTGAACAGCACGAGCGACGCCCACAGCGCCGCGCGCAGCGGCGCGAGGTCCTCGCCGTCGGCGCCGCGCAACGGGGCGCGCCGCGCGGCGAGCATCGCCGCTCCAACGGCCAGCACCATCGGCAGGATCGCGAGCCCGCCGCCGAAGCGCATCAGCCAGGTCATCATCTTCTGGTGCTCCACCGAGACGATCGGCCAGGCGAAATAGATCAGCGGCGCGATGAACACCGAAACCAGCCCGATGCCGTAGACCAGCACGACCACCCGCGCGCTGATCGCGAGGCGCGCGCCGCACAAGCTCGCGAGCCACGCCCAGGCCACGAGCATCAGCAGCGTCCAGGTGAACTGCACCACGTGGCCGGGTCCCCAGAAGAGGAGCTCGTAGTACTCCTTGCCCTGGAGCGTGCGCGGCACTTCCACCAGCGACCACGCCATCGCGAGCAGCGTCACCGCGGCCGACACCGCCGCCGCCTTCAGGCCGAAGCGCTGCGCGTCGGCGCCGTCGAGCGCGAAGCTCGCGTGCGCCGGCGCCACGAACGCGCGCACCGTGAGCAGCGCGAACCCCACGCCGAAGACCGCGAGGCCGTAGAGGAACAGCGGGCTGTCGAGCACCGGCACGTAGTTGGACATGATCGGGATCGAGGCGCCCGCGAACGGCGAGACGGCGATCACGGCCGTGCCGATCGCGGCGGCCCAGAGCGCGAACCAGCCCAGGCCGAGCCAGCGCGACGAAGCGTTGATCGTCCACAGCATCCCGGCCATTGCCACGAACCACACCAGAACCGAAAGGTCCACGTGCACGACCAGCGCAACGTGGAAGAAGTCGGCGCCCGGCATGATGGCCGCGAGATGCGGCGTCCTCGAGAGCACGAGCAGGATCGAGAACACGCCCGAGGCGACCAGCGCCGCGACGCCGAGCACCATCCAGCCGGCCACGAGCGAGCCCTGGCCGGCGATTCTCACCGGAAGGTCGTAGCGCTCGTCGCGCGCGCCGAACAGCAGGCCGCCCGGGCGCGCGCGCGGCACCGTGGCGCCCCGCCCTTGGCTCATCGGCCCGACCCCTGCGCCATCTGCACCTCTCCCCGACCGCTCGCTCGAGCGCTCATCTGATCACCACTCCGCCCCGGTCGGCCACGATGTCGATCAAGACAACCTGCCCCGGCACCACGTTCACCGTGCGCTCCCCCAGGTACGTGACCTCGTCGCTGCGCGCGTCGTCGCGCACCTGCACGCGGATCTTGTGCTCGCCGGCCGGAATCTGCAGACGGCGGTACCCCGACGACGCCCCGTCGCGACGCAACCCGGCCGGAGCGAACGACTCGTCGTAGAGCATCCTGTCGTCGAGCTCGACCTGCACCCGCACCGGCGAGCGCTCGCGCGGGCAGTCGAGGTCGGCGCGCAACTGCCTCGGGATCTTCGCGAGCTCTTCGGCGCTGCGCTTGCGGCAATCGGTGACGAACTTGCCCGGGTGCTTGAACGACAGGCGCAGCAGCCCCTGATCCGGCGGCAGGTGCTGGTACGGCGGCCACACCGAGAACACGCCGATCGCGGCCGCGAAGGCCAGGTAGAGCGCTCCCTGCGCGGCGAACCTGAACAAACCGATGACTGACATCCTCACCCTCGTCAACTTTCCTGCGGCGCGCGCGTGGCGCCCTCGCTCGCAGCGCTCGCCGCCGAGCCGCCCGCGAGCGCCGCACGCGCGCGCGCGATCGCCTCGCCGAGCTCTTCGGGCTCCTCGCGCGACGCGTGCGCAACCACCACCCTGCGCGGGTCGACCGATGCGCGCAGCCCGGGCTCGCGCTCGCCGCGCATTCTCTCGACCGTCCAGCGCGCACCGAAACGATACCCGCAATCCTCGATCGGGCAACTCGCGACCACGACCGCGCCCGCGCCGCGGCGCAACGCGTACTCCGCGAACGACGGCGGGAGCATGCCGGCGCAGGTCATGTCCAGCGTCACGAGGTCGGGTTGCGGCTGCACGGCCGCGGCCTCGGCGCAGCGAAACACCACGATCGGGTGAACCGGTTCGCGCGCGGCGCCCTGCGAGGCCTGCTGCGCCGGCGCCGGCCCTCGCCCGCGCGCGCTCGCCACCGGCGCGGCGCACGCCCGGTCGAGCTTGCCGGCCAGCTCGACCCTGAGCGCCTCGCTCGGAAGCGAGGGCATGTCGATCCCGGTGACGACCCGCTCGCCCGAGCGAAACGGCGTGGCGGTGGGGCACGCGCCCGCGCAGATTCCGCAGCCGGCACAGAGATCCTCGCTCACGACCGCGATCCTCCCGCGCCCTCCCGGGTGCGGCGCCATCACGATGGCGGCATACGGGCAATCGGCGAAGCAGCGCGTGCAGCCGTTGCAGTTCGCCGGATCGACCACCGCGGCGGGCGGGCGCCTGCCGGGCACGAGCCAGGGCGCGGCGGCCAGCAGCAGCGTCGCTCCGAGGACCAGCGCCCATACGAACAGCGACGACGTCTCGTACACGAGCGCGAACGGGGCGATGTAGAACCAGTCGATCGGCACGCTGGCAGGCACGCGCGCGAGGTCGGCGGGCGCCTGCGACAGGGCCGGGAACGCAAGCGAGAGAGCGAGCAGCCAGGCGAAGGTCCAGCCGGTGAGCGCGCGCGAAGTCATCGTCACCGCGCGCGTCAGGCGCTGGATGTGCGCCCACATCGCGAGCAGCAGCGCGAGCGGCACCCCGATGTGCGCGAACACGAGCAGCGAGAACAGCCGGTCGGTCATCGCCTCCTCGGTGACGAAGTTTCGCACCAGCGACGGGCCGAAGCCCGGCAGCGCGCCGAACCACTCGGTGAGCGCGATGCTCAGGAACTGCGCGAGCTGGTCCCACACCAGCCAGTATCCGATCACGCCCGAGGCCGCCGCCAGCCACAGCGTGGGCACGCCGCTCACCCACGAGTACCAGCGAAAGCCGCGAAACCGCCCCAGCATCAGCTCGCGCACCAGGTGCAGCCCGACCACGGCGACGAACGCGTCCGAGGCGTAGCGATGCACGCTGCGCATCACGCCCCCGGCCCACCACTGCCCGTGGGTGAGGCGCTCGATCGACGCGTGCGCGCCCTCGACGCTGGTGTCGAAGAATATGTACAGGTAGATGCCGCTCGCCGCGATCAGCCAGAACAGCAGGAAACCGAGCGCCCCGAGCTGGCGCAGGGGGTTCTCGCCCGCGCCGCACAGCCTGTCCAACGCGCGCTCGGCCGCGCGCCAGGCGCGCTCGGCGGCGCCCGGCGCGCGCGCCCCCGGGTCCGGGGAGGGTGTCTGAGGCATGTTCATCTTGCGCGCGGCGATCTCCGAGCGCCGCCGCGACCCGATGCTCGCAGGGGGTTGCGGCGATCGCTTTGACGCGAGTCAACGCGCGCCACGG